>JAISWF010000229.1 GCA_031271165.1 Deltaproteobacteria bacterium | reverse complement strand
CAGGATCAGTATTGACGGCTGTCAAACGTGGTGGCCGGCCATCTTTTACCCCGGCCATTTCTGATCAACCGGTAAAAACCCTCAAAACCTGAATTCTTAAATTTTTTTGTCAGTAATCTCAAGATGTTAAAAATGATAGAAACGAAAAAATAGACTTTTTACTGGTCGATCATTTCTAGGCTTGACTATTTTCGAAACAATTACGTCGCTGGCAGCCAACCAAAGCTATACCAAAAAGCAGTCAAAATTGAGCAATCAAAGTTGCTTCCGGCCCGAGGTGGTGCGGCGATGAGGTCTCCAGACCTTGGGTTACCGACCTTGACTCATGGCCAGAGGACCGGGCTGAAGTGGCCCGAATAATCACATGGTTTTAACCAAGTATTTCAAAACTTTCTGACATTAAACAGGCCGTCTCCCTGCCGATGTTAGTCTTAAAAAACCAGCTATGGAAGCCCGAAAAAACCCTCTGACCTTTTTTAGATCTTTGGGAGGTTCAACCAACCTTGTTTGGCCCCCTACAATCCCCTGAGGTGGGGAGAATTATACGATGACGACTGTAATCAGTACCGATCTCCCTTTGTGCATCGGGTGCAATAAATGTGTTAGGATTTGTCCAGCCAGTACCGCCAATGTGACCTTCCTGGACAGGCACAACCGGCTTAAAGTCAGAATTGACCGAACCAAATGCACGGGCTGCGGGAGCTGCCTGGAGGTCTGCCATCGTGGGGCCCGGTATTACCTGGACGACACGGAAGCCTTTTTCAACGACCTTAAGGCCGGGCGCTCAATTTCGGTCATGGTCTCCCGGACCATCCAAGCCAACTTGCCGGATTACAAAAAAGTAATCGGCCAGCTCAAAAAATCCGGGGTCAAAAAGATCTTTAGCATTTCTTTGGGCATGGAGCTTTTCATCTGGGCCCACGTGAGGTATTTGAAAAAATATAAGCCCGTTACCCTTTTGTCCTCGCTCTGCCCGGTAGTGGTCACCTTTTGCCAAAACCATCGTCCAGAACTGCTCCCGAGGCTTTCGCCCATCATCAACCCCACCGCCATTATGGCCATCATCATCAAAAACATTTTAGGCATTGATGACAACCTGGGGGTTATCTCGTCGTGCCTGGCCAACAATCCAGCTGTCAACTCAGAGCTCAACATACTTGAGTACAACATTTCCTTTTCCAAGCTCCGCGAATACCTCACCAAAAATCAGAACGATTTCTTCGACTGCCCAGAGGCGGACTTTGATCTGCTTGAACCCCTTGAGGACCCTTTGGTTAAAATTAATTGTGAATTTTATGATCTGATCCGCTATCTCGTGGGTCCGGAACTGCGAACCGATAATTTCAGCGGCACCAATAATTTCAATGTTTTGGACGAATACGCCGCCGCCCCGCCCGAGGCTTTACCGAAATTGCTGGCTCTAATGGGCTGCGAAGGCGGCTGCGTCATGGGACCAGGCCGAGTCGAGGAAGTCAAGCATTTCAGTGTCAATGCTTACCGATATCGAAGCTGGAAGTCAATTTTCCGCAGTCATCCCAGGGAGATCCTCCTGGCTCGCCACGAAATCTTTGATCACCAGCTCGACCTTCAGACCTTCATCAGAGAACACCACCAATCGCAAGTTACCCCGGACTACGTTTCAGAAGAACGGATCAAGGATGCTTTTCTGATTTTAAACAAAAAAACCACCGCCCAAAAAACCGTTGACTGCTTTGCCTGCGGTTCCCCAACCTGTCTGGAGATGGCTAAAAAGATCGCTTTAGGCGTCAATATTCCCGAAAACTGTGTCCTTTTGGCCCATCAAATGGTAACCCGTTCCAACAAAAAAATAACCGATTATTTGATGCTCGTGAGGTTAATAGGGGAATATATGCTGGCTAGCGGAACCGAGGATATCATATCGACCATTGAGCACTCCCTGATGGCTCTGTGCTCGGCTTTGGACATCAGCCGGGCTTCCATCTGGCGTAATACTTACGATGCCAACGAACTCCCTGAATGCGAGCTTTTCATAAGTTTTCCGGCCCGGACTCATTTCTCCAAAAACGTCATGACCACCGAGTCAATGCCCGGCTGGCTGGAAACCCTCTCCGACGGCGTAGTCATAAACAAAAGCTACGCTGAGCTCAACAACCGCGAACGCAGTTTCTTCACTGGACGTGACATCAGTGTCATGTGTATAATCCCCATTATGGCCCAAGGAGAATTTTGGGGCAATATCATGATGGCCAGACGCCACAACCAGTTCTTCACCAAAGAAGAAATTTCGGTTATTGAATCAAGTGCCTTTTTGATTATCAGCAGCTTAATTTCGGCCACCAACGAATTCCACGGTTTGGGCTCCACTAGCATTCCCAACCTTGGCTGAGATTTAACTGAAATTTTGTTGACGCCCTAATTTTTCCGCCCTAGTTCTTTTTTGGTCTTGACGCTCTTTTGACGTGTCAGCTACCAATGGCTTGCCCTAGCACCTGTCTCTCAAAAGCATGCTGAAAATTAAATGAGTTAAACCATAAAGGATTTATTGACTCCCTTGATGATCCATAAAATCAACTCCAACCGCTTCCGAATGGATTGAAGCTGGCTCAGGCTATGGTTCAATATCTCTCAGCCTGACCATTTTCCCATTACCATCGGACCGGCAGATAACTGAGCCGGCTGCCAAAGTCAGGCGGTCAATCAGGAGGCGGGCCAATCCACAGGCTGAATATGCTGTCATGGCTGCCTTTGGGAGTTTGGATAATCGCCGCATCCGGACAGATTCCAAGGCCACCGCTGAGAGTTTGAGGACAAGGCCAATACTTATTAGCCCAACATAATGTATTAACGGCTGGACCAGCCTTTTTGACCACTTTTGGAGCCGACTTGGTGCCACCAAGAGGACAAAGGCCTTCTTTTGCATTTTTTTCGGTAAATTCTTATGGCTTCAGTTAATTGAGCCAATCAATCATCAGGAGTAACTAACGGTATGGATAAAATCTCTCAGGCCCTCTTAAGCGTTTCCGACAAAACCAACCTCAGTCTTTTGGCCGACTATCTGGCCAGCCGTTCCATTAAACTCATCTCCACCGGCGGCACTGCCGCCGCCTTGGTTAAAGACGGCTTTGCGGTCACCGAAGTAGCCCAATACACCGGATTCCTTGAGATGCTTGACGGGCGGGTGAAAACTCTCCACCCTAAAATCCACGCCGGTATTCTTCACCGTCGAGATCTGGCCGCTCACGTAGCCCAGATGACGGTCCAAGGCTGGCCGGGCATCGACTTAGTGGTTGTCAACCTCTATCCCTTTGAACGGGTGACCGCTGACCCGGCCACAAGTTTTCAAGAGGCCATAGAGAACATCGACATCGGCGGCCCCTGTCTTTTAAGGGCCTCAGCTAAAAACCACGCCCACGTTGCCGTTTTATGCGATCCTGCCGATTACCCCGAATTTATCTCCGAGATGGACAAAACCTCCGGGCAGCTTTCTCCCGGGTTTCGCCTCAAACTGGCTCAAAAGGCTTTCGCCCGCACCAGCTCCTACGACCGGGTTATTGCCGACTACCTGTCGGCTAAGGCCTGAACCAAAAAGCTGGCCTAAAAATCGTGGCCCGGTTTTTTTGATGGCTTTTTTTCTGGATTTACTTTAAATTAACTTTTGGACGACCATAACAGTCAAAAACCTTTCCACCTAACTTAGTATAAAATATATTATTTTTTTTGAGTTTATTAAAAATAAATTCAAAATTTAAGACGCGTCAAGCAGAAAGATTTTAATTTATGACAGTCGATCTTACAAAATTTGGAGCCAACAACCCTAAACCAAAAAAATTTCTTCGTCCGGTGACTGTATTTAGATTGGCTTTATTTTGCATAGCCCTGTCCATTATTATCTCTGTTGCCACTCGGAAACCGGCCCCCGAAACCGAGGCAGGAGCTTCCAGTCCCCAACCAGCGGCCATTTCCTCGGAACAGGCGAGTTCAACCGAGACCCCAGACGCCTCTCCCCAGCTTGACCAGGCCAATTCCAAGCTCTCTAACCTTCGGCGGTTGGTTGAGTCCGCCAAACAGTCATCCGCTTTTTATCTTGAGGGAGCCAAAAACGGCGATCCGGAAGCTCTCTTCAATCTGGCTGTTCTTTATGATTTTGGCGAGGGCGATGTTGAAGTCGACAAGAACAAAGCCATTTCCCTTTATGAGCAGGCAGCCGCTAAAGATTATCCTCCCGCTATATTCAGCCTGGCTGCTTCTTATGACTTTAGCGACGGGGTGGCTGAAGATAAAGTCAAAGCCACCGAGCTTTATCAGCAGGCCGCCGAGCTTGGCTTCGCCAAAGCCCAATTTAACCTGGGCTACAACTACGAAAATGGCGAAGGCATCGAACCAGATGAACAAAAGGCTCTTTATTGGTATCAAAAAGCCTCCGATCAAGGCGAGGAGATGGCCCAGCTAAAAATGGCCCTCATTTACGACAACGGCTATTTTGGAATCAGCGAGGATAATTCCAAAGCCGTCGAATATTACCAAAAAGCGGCCGACCAAGGCCTGGCTTTGGCCCAATACAACCTGGCCATCTCTTATGACAGCGGTGAGGGCATTGATGAGGACAAGGCCAAGGCCTTCGAGTGGTACCTAAAAGCTGCCGAGCAGGGGGTCGACAAAGCCCAGTACAACATAGCCGTCTCCTATGATACCGGTGACGGCGTTGAAAAGGATCTAGTCAAAGCTGTCCAATGGTATCAAAAAGCTGCCGAGCAAGGTTTGGATGTAGCCCAGTACAACTTGGCCATCAGCTATCTTTACGGTGAAGGGGTAAAAAAGGACAAGTCCCTAGCCATCCAATGGTTTACTAAAGCCGCTGCCCAAGGCCACAAACAAGCCCAAGATGTTCTTAGGACCCTCAAATGACCTCCTGTCCCTCCTGAAAAAGGAGGGGCCGGGACCTTTTAAGGAACCACTCAAAATGAGCAGCTATTGACCTGACTGGGGAGGGCAAAATACATCAAGCCTAACGCTGCTCATCGTCATGGTACTTAGCGAGCGCTAGTCATAGGCCAAACCCTTAAGGCCAGACCTTGGGCCTTAGTCAAGGGAAGTTTTTTCAGCTAATTCAGCCAACTTTATTAATTTGGCTAATATATCAATGTTGTTACCCACAAGGACATTCCCAATGACAGTTTCTTTTTCCCAAAACGGTCAAAAGACCAAGAAGCCCAGCCCGCCTCTAACCTTCCGTTTTTGGGGACTCTTCCTAACAGTACTCTTATTGACCGCCGCTTCTCAGGCTTTCGTTTTCAGCGGTCCCGAAGCCCTGGCCCAAACCCCTCCTCCCAAGCTGACCGACCCAAATTTCTTGGTTCTGGACGCCGGGTTTTACCAACAGGGGGCTGACAACGGGATACCTGAAGACCTGTTTCACCTGGGCAATTTGTATAATTTGGGCTTTAGCGTTGACCAAGACCAGGCAAAAGCCGCCGAGTTGTACCAAAAAGCCGCCGACCAGTCCTATGCGCCGGCTATTGAAGCCCTTGGCCAGCTTTTTTTAAACGGCTCAGGTGTGCCCAAGGACCCCCAGAAAGCCTTGGAACTGTTCCACAAGTCGGCCGAGCTTAACTACGCCAATGCCCAGCTGACCCTGGGTGAGTATTACGAAGAAGGTACCTTGGTGGATGTCGACAACACCAAGGCTCTGTATTGGTATGAAAAAGCAGCTGCCCAGGATAATACACCGGCCATGTTCACACTGGCCATAGCTTACGAAACTGGCCGCTTAGGTCAGGAAATCAACATTGACAAATCCATGGAGTATTACCTCAAAGCCGCCGAACTAGGCCTGGCTGAGGCTCAGTTTAATTTGGCGGTCACCTATGACCTAGGCCAGGGAGTCCCTGTGGACAAGGCCAAAGCCTTTTACTGGTATCAAAAGGCCGCCGAGCAGCAGTTGCCCGAGGCTCAGGGCAATCTTGGTTTCATGTACCTTCACGGCTTGGGCATCCCGGTCGATGTAGACAAAGCCATTGGGCTGTTGGAAGAAGCTGCGCTAAATGGCGCCTCTAGCGCCCAGCTCAACTTGGGTCGGTGCTACCGTGATGGCCTTGGAGTCCAACAAGATAAGGAAACCGCCATTAAATGGCTGAGAAAATCCGCCGCTCAAGGCAATATTGCCGCTGCCAGAGAGCTTAGCAAGATCAAATAGCCTAGACCGGGGGCACAGTTTCAGCTTGATTACCGCTCCCAGGGGAGCGTTAACCATCGCCTCTTGAACCAAGGCTACCCGCAACGCCTCTATCAACAACTGGCACTGGCCCAATAGAGAGAACTCAGTGTGGACCCCAATGAGACCATAAAGGTCTCAGTTGACAAAGGGTCTAAAGTTTTGGCGGCGTCTACCAATATTTAGTCCCTTCGATCAATAAATTGCAGATTGAGCTACTATTTTTTATTAAATCAACTGATCTAGCCTCATAATTAGCCAGTCCACTATTAACAAGTCAATTCGCCTATTGTAATATCGCCATAAGCATCAACAGCATACTAAATAGGAATGTTTATGCCTTTTTAACCAGGCCAGGCCGGCTCAACCGGGCTCATTTATGGTTGAGATAATAATGCCGGCCTGGGCTGCGTCTTTCTTGGCCTTTCTTCGCCCTTTCTTCGCTCTGACTCCGCTCTGGCTCCGCCCAACCTGGCCTCTTGATTACTCTCGGCTCCAGCTTCTCAGCTCGACAACCTCAACCCACCCTTCAACTTTTCCTCGTTTATTTTGGCACCATTATTGCTTTTCCATTCGGCAAGGCCGCATTCCCGGTCAAAACGACCGGGTTAGAAGGAATAGCCGTATGCCGTCCGCCCATAAAATCCTGACCCGGAGCCATTTGGAGTCTGAACTTGACCCCAACCAGAGGCTAATTGAAATTTTAGGAGACGGTTTTGCGGCTTACCGCCTGGCTTTTGCCCAAGCCGAGGCTGGAGAGCGCCCGGAAGCTCCCATTCATCTGGATGTCGATGTGACCACGGTCTGTCAGCTACGCTGCCCCATGTGCCCAGCCGGACGCCCAGAAGATAACCACTTTCCAGGTTTTGGAATCTTTATGGACAAAAAAATCTTTATGGAAGCCTTAAAACAAGCCCAAAGTTTTGGCCTAAAATCGCTGCGGCTGGGAATGACCGGCGAACCGCTGTTAATCGAATCCATTGATCAGTGGGTGGCTGCGGCTGCGGATTACGGCCTTCTGGATATTTCCTTAATCACCAACGGCCAGCTTCTGACCTACGAAAAAAGTCTCAAACTCATCAAAGCCGGGCTGACCAGGCTTATGATATCGGTTGATGCCGCTACCTCGGAAACTTATGCCAAAGTCAGGCCCAAAGGCGACTTTGAGCGATTGGAAAAAAATATAAGAGATTTTTGGCGGGCCAAATCGGCACTAGCCTCGCCTCTTCCCTTGTTAAGGCTCAGCTTTGTGATAACCAAGCAAAATGCCGGCGAAATGGGATTGTTCCGGGAAAAATTTTCCCAGCAAGCCGATTACCTTACCTTCCAGAACTACCTGGACATTATGGGAGACCATGGCCAAACAAAAGTTCAGGGTACCGGCCAGTCTTTAAGCGGCCGTTTAGATGACAGCGCATCTGGGCCACCAAAATCCAGCCCTGAGCCTGCCTCCGGCGGCACCTGCCTCGACCCGCTGACCCGACTGGCGATCATGGCCGACGGAGGATTGTTTCCCTGCTGTTCGGATTTCGGACGGCTAGCCCCCTTGGGCTGGTTTCCGAAAAACAGTTTACTGGAAGTCTGGAACAGCCCCGAGGCTCAGAATTTAACCCATAATCCTTTTCATCAATCCTGCCGGAAATGCCGAGCCGCCTCACTCTCCCCAAGTCCCAAGGCTGCAGCGGCCTGACTTTAAAGAGAGCCAAAACCTGATTGGGCCGCCAGGGGGCTTCCCCAAGGCCACAAATAGCCGCCTCCCAAAAGGAGGCCTCCCGGCGATAAAAAAACCGGCCAGTTCCCCAATCCACGGGGCGGCGGCCGCCACGGAGAAAGATCATGCTGATTTTATGCCTGGGCAGCGAATACTTCCACTACGCTTTCCATCAAATGGGTCACTCAGTGCTGGTTCCACCCCACCAAGACGGATTTCCGCTGGACACTATTTTTAACTCCATGCAGGACCGCCCCGATCTGATTGTCTTTACCGACCATTTGGGTGTCCACGCCTTTCCTGAGGGTTTAAGTAATATTTACGGCATCCCCAAAATCTACTATGCCGTTGATACTCCTATCAACTACTGGTGGCAAACTCATTTCGCCCATTTATTCGACCACACCTTCACCGATCAAAAACAACTGGCCGAAAAGCTCACCTCCATGGGCCTAAACGCCAGCTGGTTACCGGTGGCCGTGGACACCAAAAGCTATTTGCCGGGCCCAGGGGAAAACAGCGGCACCCTCTATGATTTCGGTTTTGTCGGCTCCCTTGACCCCGCCCGCCGCCCAAAGCGTTCCAGACTGGTGGAAACCCTCAGCAACCGCTTTAGCCTCAAGACCGCCGGCAACCACCAGGAAGGCTGGCTCACACCGGTAGAATCAAGCCAGATTTATCGCCAGTCGCGCCTGGCCTTAAATGAGTCTCTCTTTCCCGGGGTCACCACCCGCATGCTGGAAGCAATGGCCTCTGGAACGGTCTTGTTTACAGAAAAATCCGGCGGTGACCTGGGCGAACTGTTCAAAGCCGGGGAGGATTTTGCCTGGTTTGAGCCTGAAGAAGTAATTGAGGTGGCCACCGACTGGCTCGCCGACGACAAACGGCGCCGCAGGGCCGCCAAAAGGTGCCTGGAAAAAGTCACCTGCTCCCACGATATCCTCCACCGGGCCGAATCAATCTTTAACACGGTCAAACGCGTCCACTTCGGTCACGCCTTGGTTGACCGGGAAGCTTGGGATCACGAAGGCCAGGCCATGTTTTTAACAGCTCTGCGCTGGCCAAGAGAAAACGGCCAGATGAGGATGCTCCGAGCCGAACGGCTTTTGGAAAAGGCTAAAGATGCCGATCAGATTACCCCGACCGGCCTGTTTATGCTGGGGCACATCAACCGCATGCGACACAACCTTGAGCCGGCCATTACCTATCTCACCAACAGCTATGAACTTGGAGAGCCCCGAGGGGCGCTGGGTATGGCCATCCTAAAACTTGGCCATGGTGATTTAGAAGAATCTCGCCTTTGGTTTACTCGCTTCACCAACCGTGATGATTTGCCGACCCCGGCCAGGGACACTCTGCCCTTCGAGCTGGTTAAAGTCCTGGCCGCTAGGCTCAGTGATCTCGGCTGTGATGTAACTCCTGGCTTCGGCCTGCTCAGTCACGACCCGGCGGTCTGGAACGCCTTTGAATTTTACCAGACCGCCATCAGCGCCCGGCCTGACGATCTGGAGACGGCCACCGCCATGGCCAAACTCCTAATGCAGCACGGCGCTACCGCCGAGGCCATGGACGTAGCCCAAAAAGCCTTGGAACACCATCCAGACAATGAAACCTTAGGGGCGATTTTTGCCCAGGCCAGCCGGGCCTCGTATTTAACTGTTAATTGAGTCTTGGAGAAACAAAATATTCTTCTCAGCACCAAAATAATCCAAGATCATTATCTCTTGGATAACGATATATCAAATTAATTGGGGAATCAAAAATGTTCGACGCCACCACCGACGCCTTGACCGCCAGGATCCTGGCCGAAAAAGCCGCCGCCGCCACCCCTAAGATCCTCGAAGGACCTCACGGGCCGGGCCTGCTTTACTGCGGGATGGCCATCCACCATCAGGAAAATCCTCTGACCGAGGCCCGCAACTGGGTCGGCATGGCTCTTTCGCAAAGGCGCAGGCCCAATAATCCCCCGAACCGGGCTCTGGTCTTCGGTCTGGGCCTGGGCTGGCACCTGAGGGTCTTAAAGGAGCTTTACCCAAACATAACGGTCAGCGTCTTTGAGCCGAACCGGCTCATGAAGGACCTTTTCGACAAATACAACGTTCTGGCTCAAGGCCAGGAGCCGGAAATCTTTACGGATCTGTCCGACTTTGAGGCCATGGTGGCTCGGGAGATTGTTCACGGAGACAGCGGCTATCCGGTGGTCATGTGCGTTCCGGCTTACCGCCGGCTCTGGCCACAGGAAGCGGCCCGCTTCATCGACCGGGTCAATATGGAACTGTCCAGGCGGGAGGTCATTGACAAGACCAAGGAAATCACCAACTCCGCCACCATGGATAACCTGGCCAAAAATATCAGCTTGGCCTCCACTCTCCCGGATCTAATGGTCTTAAAAGACCATTTACCGACCATGCCGGCCTTCCTGGTGGGGGCCGGTCCCAGCCTCGGACGAAATGGCAGGCTCTTAGCTGAGGTCGGAGACAAAGGCATCATATTGTGCGCAGCTGCAGCTCTGAAGCCGCTTTTAGCCTTGGGCGTCAGTCCCCAGGTGGTTTTGGTTTTGGAATCCCAGGACACCAGTGCCTATCTTAAGCTCACCGAAACCGAAAAAGCAGTCATGGGCTCTGAGACCATTTTAGCCTGCGCCTCCAACAGCCACCCCAACCATTTTGCCCTCGAAGGCTTCCATCAGTCTCTGTTCCACCTCAACGGAGGCGAAGCCCAGCTTCTGAGCCGAGGATTATACCTCCCCCAAGGAGGTAACGCCGGCTCGGCTACCTTTGCCCTGGCTTACCTCTGGGGACTGTCGCCTTTGATCCTTGTCGGTCAAGATCAGGCCTACGACGGCAACCTGCTTCACGCTCCGGGGACCTGCGATTCAGTTTTTGAGGAAAACTACGAGGGAATCGTCATTGTTCCGGGCATCGGTGGCCAAGATGTGACCACCAACACCTCCCTTTTAGCCTCCGTCAACTGGTACGTTGAAGCTGCCGCCACCATCAAACGCAATAGTAATCCGCCCAGGCTGATTAACGCCACCGCCCACGGGGCGTCCATTAACGGTTTTGAGGAAATAAGTCTGGCCGAGGTCATCAAAAGGCTCAATCCCGAGCCTCCCAAGATTAGGCTTACTAAAATCATCGCCTCCGTCCCCAAGACCTCGGCCGCCGAAATCAAAAGCGATCTCAAACAAATGTCTGGCCTGATCAGCTCGTTGAAACGACTTCTTCAGATCGATTTCCACCGCTGTCTGGCCGAGATGGTCAATACCTCCCAGACTAGCGCCTTTCTGGCCCAAATCCTGGCTCCGGCCATGGCCTCCGGCAACAAGTCTGGAGCCCTGAAAAACCTGATCTGGGCCGATGGGCTTATCCTTAAAATGCTCTCCTCGCTTTAAGAGGCTACTTATGGACCATCTACTTGAACATTATTTTCGGGACAATCAAAATACCACCCACCGAGCCGACGGCCGGCCTACCCTTGGTCTGGCCATGATTGTCAAAAACGAAGCCGACAACCTCCCCTTCAGCCTCGGACCGCTGGTCGGGCACTTTGACGAAATCGTGGTCGTCGATACCGGTTCTTCGGACTGTACCCCTGAGATTGCCGCTGGCTACGGCGTCAAGGTCGCCTACCTCAGATGGACAAATGATTTTTCAGCGGCCCGCAACCACGGGCTCCGCCTCATGACCACTGACTATATATTATGGCTTGATGCCGACAACAGTCTGAGCCTGGCTGACTTGGGGAAAATCCGCGATCGGCTGGATTTTGAGCCCCGGGTCCTTTTAGCCACCGAAGTGGTGGTCCCCCAAGGCGATCGCCTTTGGCAAAAGAGGGTTTTTCCCAACCACCCCGAGGCTTTATTTGTCGGCTCAATCCACGAACAGCTCAGCCATCCGGACCATTGGCCCGTTTGGGATTCCGGCGCCGAAATCCGCCACTGGGGATATTCAGACGCCGCCGCCGCCCGCAGCAAAGGGCACCGCAATCTTCAGCTCCTGATCTCCGCTCCGGAAACCGCCGCTGGTGAATTTTATTATCTTTACCAAACCGGCCGCACTTTGTTTAACCTCAAATACCTCAAAGAAGCCGACGATTACCTCACCCGGGCGGCCTACGAACCGCTTGAGCTGGCTGAAACGGAAATCAATCCGGCCCTTTGGAGCCACGCCATGATTTTGCTGTCCCAAACCAAAGTCAAACTGGGTAAATATGCCCAAGCCGAAGAGACTTTAAAGGATCTTTGCCGGACCAGGCCCGATTACGGGCCCGGACGGGCCCAGCTGGGGCGTCTTTTATACGATGCCGAGCGATTCGATGAGGCCACTTCTCAATTGACCAAGGCCCTGGCCTTGGGCTGCGGCGATCCCGGCTGGGGGGCCGATCCGGCAGCGGTCGGCTTTACGACCGCCTGCTTGCTAGCCAAATCGTTACAAAAGTGCGGGCATCAGGCCGATGCCTGGCGGGCCTGGAAGGCGGCTACCAATTATTGCCCCCAGCACCCCGAACCTTACGTAGCCATGGCCGAAACATCTCTGGCCGGCGGCGACCGGCAGCAGGCCAAAAAGTTCCTGGACATCGCAATTGGTCTGGCTCCAGCCCATCGCCGGGCCTTAAACCTTTCGGTGGCCATGGAGGTGAGTCAGTGCTGACAATCGGATTATTTACCGACGGGATGGGATTTGAAGGCAACGCCATTGAGACTGGCCCTTTAGGTGGCGCCGAGACCTGTTTTATTCAGATGGCCCGGACCTTGGCCGATTTGGGCCATCAGGTTATGGCCTTCAACAATTGTCGGGAACCCTCGGTCCACAACCGCGTCCACTATTATCCGATTCGCAAATCACTGCCTCTACTGGCCAGGCAAAACTTTGACATCATGCTGGTCAGCCGGTTTTTTGGCTTTTTTTCACTGCCGGTCAAAAGTCGTCTGAAAGTGCTTTGGAACCACGACACTCTCGACAACGCCAAGGCCTTAAGGACCATCCACGACGAATTAGACCTATTGTTGGTGCTCTCAAATTTTCACCGTGACAATTTTCTGACCAGGCTTCCCCAGCTCGAAGACAGGACCGTAGTCACCCGCAACGGCATTGATTTTAATCTCCTGGATCAGGGCGCTGGCGACGCCGAGAAAATTCCGGGTAAATTAATTTACTCCTCCCGGCCGGAAAGAGGCCTCAGGAACCTTTTGGAAAACATCTGGCCAAGACTGTCAAAGGCCAGGACCAATCTGAAGCTCTACTTATGCGGCTATACAGTCGATGACGATTTTTTGGAACCAGGACTCAAAGACTTATACAATCATTTAGATTATTTGTGTCAAAAAGATCCCCGGATCATCAATCTGGGCCCACTTTCAAAGAACGATTATTACCGGCACCTCAAAGAAGCCGAAATGATGGTTTATCCCTCCACCTTCCCGGAAGTCAGCTGCCTGGCTGTCCTGGAAGCCCAAGCTCTAGGTACGGCGGTTCTGACCTCCGACAGTTACGCCTTGAGCGAATCGGTGGTCATCCCTGAATTTAAAATTTTCGGCCGCCCCGCTTCCCCAGCCTACTATGATCGCTACGTGGAACGGGCCTTGAAACTTTTGTCGGCGCCAACAGATTTAGAGTCCCTGTCCCAAAAGGCCAAATCCCTAATCCGCTCCCGGCACAGCTGGGAAAAGATAGCCCAGGAGTGGCTAAGAGTATTTGATTTATCAATTAAAAGTAAAGAAAACAGGGCCAATTTCCAGGCAGCGGAGCCGGGAGTCTCCCATGCGCTCATGGTTTGAGAAAAACCTTGAAATTTTGAGCTTGAATCAGCCCGAGGCGGCTGCGGTTATAGCTGGCTGCCCACCGATGGGTGACCAAAATCAGCCGCTGGCCAGGTTAGCGGCTGATTTTGGATCTGAGAAAGATTTTTCCGGCGATAAAGCTGACAGCGGTTTTGAATTCCCCCTTGAAAATGCCGTCGGCTGCATCGCTTTAACTTGCGGCCCAAAAGGGAGTCCCTGCATAAGCTTTCGATCCCCAGACGGTGAAATGCGCCTCTCTTCGGCCCTGGCTCCCCAAAATGAAGATCAAAGTTTAGTCGATCGGTTTATCAGAGAACGCTGCTTGCCTGAACTTGGCCTGACCGTCTTCGGGTTCGGTCTGGGCTATCATGCCGAATATTTGGGGCAAAAGCTTCCGTTGGGAACGCCAATTTGGCTATGGGAGGCCCGCAAGGAACTGGCCGCTGCTGCTTTTACCGCCCGCGATCTAAGCGGACTTCTGAAGAGACCCGGTTTTACTTTAAAACTCGGCCCAACCCAAAGCCTGCCACCTGAGGCTCCCCAAACCATTTTGGCCCGGCCAGCCAATCTGAGGCTGGATGCCGAGCACTATCCGCTGGCATCTTTGGGGCCGACTTCGCCAAATCCTTCAGCTTCGGTCAGAACCAGAAAAAAACTGACTCCCAGGATTTTATTTTTCGACTCCGGTTATTTTTTGGCCAACGAACTGCCCTTGGCCGCCCGGGCCAACGGCTCGGAAATTGCCGTTTGGACCTCTCCAGTCGGGCCAACGGCCGACGGGCGAGACTACGACCGGCTGCTAAATCTGATCAAAGAATTTCGGCCGGAAATGATCCTGACCGTCAACCACTTGGGTTTTGATGCCGAAGGCCGCCTGAGCGAGGTCTTAGCCAGATTGGGGCTACCCGCCGCATCCTGGTTTGTCGACAGCCCCGTTTTTATCTTGGGTTCGGCTCCCAAAAACACCTTTTCGGATCTCTTTGTCTTTTCCTGGGACTGCGACTACCTTCCAGTTTTAAATGGTCTTGGTTTTCAAAAACCTCGCTTTCTCCCCCTGGCCGCCTCCGAAGCTTTTTTTTATCCCCAGCCGGCGGCGGCCGGAGGCAATCAGCCGCTACCCGCCCGCTCAGTCGCTTTTGTCGGAGACAGTTTAGCGGCGGCTACTGACAAATACTTGGCTTTAAGCTCGGTTTCTAAAAACAAGCTAGCGACCATCGATCGTCTGGCGGCCGACTTTTCTCAGTGCCCGCAGCTGACCCCCGAGACTTTGGTCGCCAAAATCTCCCAAGAAAACCATCTTGACTTTTTTCAAACCCTAAACCTTCAAGCTCTGGTAACCTGGCGGGCCAGCCGTCTGGCCAGAATTTCAGTTCTGAGCTTGGTGGCAAAAAGACTTAAAGACGAATCTGAATCAAAACTTACCATTGCCGGCGACGCCGGCTGGGCTTCTTTGCTCCCAGGGGCCCAGCTAGTTGGAAGGCTTGATTATTACCAAAATCTGGCCGAATTCTACCGCACCACGGCCGTCAATCTCAACATAACCAGCGCCCAGATGAAAACGGGCCTAAATCAAAGGGTCTTTGACGTCCCGGCCTGCCGGGGATTTTTGCTGACCGACCGCCGAAACCAGCTCTCTGAGGTCTTTGAACCTTCGGAGTACGCCACCTACAATGACCCAGCAGAAGCGGCCGAAAAGGCCCTTTGGTACCTCAGGCGGCCCGATGACAGGGCCAAGGTGGCCGCCAGAGCCTTCCGAAGAGTAACCGGCGAGCATCTCTATCGCCACAGGCTGCGGGAAATAGTGGCCACGGTATATGGCGGCCACGGTTACGGCCAATGACCATTTTGCTTTTAGAGCCCTTCAAGCTGGGCGACTTTATTCAATCGACAGCCTTGATCAAGGAACTGAAGACAAATTATCCGGGCCACCGGCTGGTTTTGGCCGCACTGCGGCCAGAGGTTGCCTTGGCCGCAGCCCACTGCGGACTGATTGATGAAACGATTGCCCTGACTCAAGACAATTGGGAGCGGGGAGATGCGGCCAAGCTTCCAAATTGCGAGCTTTTAATCAATCTCTCCTCGGCCCCTGAAGCTCTAATATTGGCCCAAAACATTAAGGCCCAAGAAAAACTGGGGCCGGCGGCCAGCCTCAATGGCTCGATTTTACCGCCCCCCCAGAGATTAGCCAAGGCGGTCATGATGGTCAACCGCCGCCTGGGCCGGTTTAACTTAGTCGATCTGTGGCGGTTGTTAAGTCCGATCAAAGCAGCGGCCAGGCCGCAGCTTTTCTGGCCGCTGCGGGGTCCGCAAATGGCAGCCGAGCCGGCCTGGCCGGAAGAATTTGATGTTCTGGTCAAGGCCCGCAGCCAGGCCAGCACAGGCCTGAGCTGTCAAAACCCCGGCCCAGAAAGCCGGGCCCTGTTCAAGGCCGGCGGGGATGCGATCGCCAACCACCAAACGCGCGTTCCCAGTAGCCCATTTAGGCGGCCAGCGGTAGAAATTAACCAGCCGGCCGGCCCCAATGATTTGGCCGGCAAAAACTACAATTTTGGCTCCCGGCCCCTGGTAGGCCTGCACTTAGGCTGCGGGCATCACTTGCGGCGTTGGCCGACTGAAAACTTTGTTCAAGCCGCCCGATTAATTGGCCCGACCGATCTGGTCCTTCTGGGAGGCCCTTCAGAAAAGGCTCTGGCCAAACGGTTCATCTCGCTGGCCGGACCCAAGAAATCTGACGGACCAAGCCTAACTGATCTGTCTGGGCGGACCTCACTGGCCAGTCTGGGCCGGGTCCTGGCCCAACTCGATCTGCTCATATCGGCCGATACCGGGGTCATGCATCTGGCCGCTGCAGTCGGCACTCCGGTTGTGGCGGTCTTTGGGGGACCGGCCTTAGCCGGGGAGACCGGGCCTTACAGTGGGCAGGCCGCCATCATCCAAGGTTTTGGACCATGCTCTCCGTGCCGCGAGGGTTGTGGCTGCCGCCAAGCGACTTGCCCCTATCTCCCGCCGGTAGCACCGGTGGCCCAAATGGCCCAATGGCTTTTAGACCGGTCAGAACGCTTAATTTGTGATGAAAATGAAGATTTGATAAATAATCTTAAAATCAGTCCCCAGCCTGATTCTGGGGGCATATGGTCCAGCCCAGGCCGCCGCCCATCCTACCGGATCTATTTACCGAGCCAGGATGCCTTTGGCCAAAACCTGTATACCCAGTTGCCCGACGATGACGAAATCCTGGCCCAGGCCATCCGGTTAGCGGCCATTAGCACCCTGGGACTAGCTGACAATAGCCTTAAAACTGCTGGGCCAGCTGTGGATGCATCTGGCCGAGGACTTAGGGCGCCAGCCCCTGACAGAACCAATGAGCTCATGGAAACAATCTCAAAGGTAGCCAATCTGGCCTTTGACGAACCCCAGAAGCAAAAATTCTTTATCCAAACCGCTCAATCAGCCTTAGCCGCTTGACATTGATATATTTAAAACCGGCCCTGGATATCCCGCAATTTTTCTTGTAGGGCCTCCAGAAAGTCAAAACTGATTTAAGGCTATAGCTAAGGATTTACTTTCCTCATCAATCATCTCAAGCCCTGGCAAAGTGTCCTCAATGTTGGCATAATAGACTAAAATCAAGGCAATAGAGGTGGGTTGGCGGTTTTTTGTCCATGTGGGCTATAGACCTTCGGAAATGGAGCCAGGACCAAAATATCAGCACCACTTCAGCGCCGCTTTAGGCTCCATTTGGGCGTCGTCAGTCTTTAATTGAAAATCTTCCCGGCCAGCAGCCGACACTAGCGGCTGAACTACCGTTTCAACAGCCAGGAAAAGCGGCTGACTTTTGGCCAATACTCGGCCTTTCATCAGCGTCGCCTTCCCGGCCGACGTCATACCCGCCAACGCCTTACCGGCCAACGTCTTAACCAGCCACGCTGTCGCCGATATATCCATAGTCCCCAGGGCCGAATTCCACCGCTAACCGGCCCTTGAAGGCGAGAAAATCATCGATCGCTAAGCAAAAATTGGCCGCCTTGACCATACCCGAACCATTTTGGTTATTATTGTTTTGTCCGTTAGCCGCCACAGCCGTCACTGCGTGGCCCCCAAATTCATTAGCGGCCAATCATATTCCAAATTATGGTCAAGCATCTGACGGTGATGCCCTGCTGGTCTATAGGTCAGGTATCAGCAAAACTATTGATAACTTTAAAATTTATATTCTTTGGCAATCCCGGATGAGAGAGTTAAAACTTATTTGCACAAATGTTGCGGGCGAGGGGAGGCCATCTAGGGGCGTCCCCTCGCCCGCCTGGCGATAGAGATTAAGGCACCGATCTGCTTAGTCGCATTTTAAATGCGCTATTTAAGAGTGACAAGGGTGCCCAAGCCTGGCTTGTCCCCGAAAAAACTCTCCGCAATCAGCCCTATCACCAAGAGCCCCGACGATGATGCCGTCGGCCAGACTGATGGCTGAATTCTGAGCGATCCCGGGGACCATAGTCATCATCGTTGTCAAAATAACCGAAACGGGGACAATCACCGTAACCTCCCCTGGATCCATGACCGTCCCTGACTCCATGACCATCCCTGGCTCCATGACCATCCCTGAACCCATGACCATCCCTGAACCCATGACCGCCCTTGAACCAGGGACCATCCTTATACCTTAGTCCGTCAAAAAACTTTTCGTGGCCGGCAAGTTCTAAGCCAGCCTGTTTTATGGCCTGCCTGAAATTCTCATGCTCAGTGTCAATGGCATTGCGAAGTCGTCTTAATTCAGCAACGATGGCCCGGATTTGGTCGAGCGATGCATTTTGATTATTGACCAGAGCCTCATAAATCAGTCTTTGATCAATTAAGTCATCTTTGATTGGCTTAACTTTGGCCAAATAATCGTCCCAAAGACCATCAAAGGTGGCCCTCTGCTCTGGAGTCCAGGCCGGGGCAGGGCCTCGGTCAGACGACCCTCTGCCCCCCCCGTCAGCCGGCGGGCTGCCGCCCTGGGCCAGAGCCAAGCCGCTCAAGGCCAAAAGACAGCCTAACCCTAACACAAGATAAATACTCATAAATTTTTTCATAGTCACACTCCTCAATCTATAAATTTTAAGATTAACACCTCGGTCTGCTTAAAACCGGTTTCAAGTAGTCGTTAGACAACTGTCAACACCATACCATGCAAGTTTTAGGCCAGCCCACTGAAATGTGGAAATTCGGCCAGCCGCCGCCCCTCGGCCTGAGGTTATTTTATAAAATTTCATAAATTTTTACCTGCCAAACCAGACTTTATTTAGCATAAAATCAAACAAGACGGCCTAAATATGACTTGGCCCATAATTTGCAATTTACTTATAATGTTACCGGCCGTCTTGAAGGCCTGAAGAATGGGTGCCCAGCGGGTGACCAGAGTTTAATACTGTGAAATTTCAAATTTTAATTGATTTTGCGGCTTTAAATCTATCATCTGCCATCCCTTGCGGGACTAACCTGGACCAAGATTTAGAGGTTAAAAACTACCCGCTCCCGTGATTAATTTTTATCCACTTTCATCGACCTCAATGACTGCGACCGCTCCTCACTGGCTTCAACGTTATATTTGTAATTGCCATGATATTAATTTAAAATCTCAGAAATAGGACGTCGGAAGGCAGGATTGTTATAAGCTATGATCAAAAATACACTCACTTCCGGCCGGATTCCATTTTGGGTCCCGCTGATCTTACTGGTGGGCATTGTCTGTCTGGCCATGGCCGTTTTCACCGTTTACCGCGATCGGGTGAGAGAAAAGCAGACCATTGAGCAGCTTTTCCTGCAAAAAGGTGAAATGCTCATCCGTATGTTCGGCTTTGCTCATCGTCAGCAGTGGCTGAAATTGGACCATGAGGACCTGAACAGATTTTTTGAGCAGGGCCACAACCGCGACGTACTCGCTCTGGCCGTGACCAAGGCCGACGGTACGGTCACCGCCTTTTCTGAGCCGCTGAGCATTCTGGCCCCAGATACTTTCCTGGCCCCGATCTGGGTGGCTGATTTCCTCCCCAATTGGGAGCCCAAATTCAAAAAGTCCAAGCTGGCTGATGGCCGAAAAGTTTTCTGGGTTTACCGGCCTCTTCTGAGCTCAGTGGAAATGCCCAAGCCCGAGCCGCCTCACAATGATCCAAGAATGGATAATGATTCTCCCAATACTCATCATAAAAAGCCCTTCGACCAAAAGCGCCAGCCGCCTCCATGGCCGCCGGTGATTGATCTTGAGAAAGCCAAAGAACAAGCCATATATCTTTGGATTGGCTTTGATGCCACCACCTTTGAATCCGCCACAGCTGCGGCTTTGAGAAATGTCATTATCTTTTTCATCCTCATCGGTTTGAATTTACTGACAGTAACCCTGGCCAGTCTTTGGGCCATGCGTTTTGCCAGAACGTCAGCTGTGACTTCCGAGATTGTCACCCGCCTTCCCATCGGCCTGATCCTCAATGATCCCCAGGGCCGAGTGCAACTGGTCAACCCGGCGGCTTTAAAAATTTTTGGGCTGGCCGCCGATCAAGTTAGAGGCCGAACCCTTAGCGAGCTGACCAACGGAACCTTTCCAGAAGACCGGGAGGCAACCGCTCTGGAAAGAGACGTAACCTTCCAGGGGGGCCTGAGCCCTAGACTCTCGGTTAGCTGCGGCCCGGTTACCCTCCGGTGCGGAGATGAAATAGGCCGCGTAGTTTTGATGGCCGACCTAGGGGAGATCGACCGTCTGAAACGGGAACTAGTCAAAAACGAGCGGCTGGCCAGACTTTTCGGCATCGCTTCCGGCCTAGCCCACAACATCCGCAACCCTGTCGGCTCCATTAGAGGCTTGGCCCAGCACCTTCGAGACCAAAAACCAGCCCTGGCTCAAGAAGCCCTCAACGCTTTGGAACTTATTTTAAACAGCACCGACCTTCTTTCCAGGACGCTGGACGACTTTTTAGACTTCGCCAACCCGGAAATCAAAGCCCAAGTAGCTGATTTGGCCGAAATAGTGACCCAGCTTCATCAACAGATGCTTAATTTGGTGTCTGAAAAAACGTTAACCATGCACTTAAGTGTCCCTGAAGGACCGGTCAACGTTTTAGTCGACCGTCAGCGCCTGCAAGCGGCTATAATGACCCTCTATTTAAACGCCATTGAGGCGGTTGAAGGCAACCCGGTCAGCCGCCCCGGACATCTAGAAGTGACCTTGGTCCGTCTGAACACGGCGAAGATTTTACTTAAAATCTCCGATAACGGCCCAGGTTTTTCGGCCAAACAGCTGGAAACGCCTTTTGTGCCGTATTTTACAACCAAACCCAACAAAACCGGTCTGGGACTCCCTAAAGCCAATAACATCACCCAGGCTTTTGACGGACACCTGCAGCTGGCCAATGCTCTGGAAGGCGGGGCTCTGGTGACCATGACCTTACCGCTTTTTTTGGCTCCCCCCAAGCTCTCAGAAATGGTCGCAACTGATCTGGGGCAGCTTTTGACCGAAGTTCACAACCAGGTGGCCGCCGATCCTCAGACCAACAACGTTGATCTGACCTTAGAGCTCCCAGACGCCCCGGTCACTATCCTGGTCGCCCGCAATCTTCTGGAAGAAGCGCTCTTCGGCCTTTACTTCAGCGCTGTCCGAGCCATGAACCAAAACCCGCCGGATCGGGCCCCCTCAATGTCGGTATCTCTGGAAGTCGATGACGAATCCAACGCAGTTATTACCTTTTCCGACAACGGACTTGGTTTTACCAGTGCCCAGCTCCGTGCTCCCTTTGAAGCCGTCTCGGCCGAGGGCCTGAGCGGTGCCGGCCGAGCAGTTTTCCGGATCAGAAGCATTATAATGAGCCATAATGGTCAAATACAGCTGGCCAACCGGTCTGAGCGGGGGGCCCTGGTCACGGTCAAGTTCCCAGCCGCCTCGGCTGCACCAGACTGACCAGGCCGGCCAATAGACTGACACCCCGGCCCTTTCTAAGATATGTGTCAATTAATTCAACCATTTCGCTTGGCTAAGGACAACTTGGAGCCAATCAGCCGAGGAGATTGTCCATATGAAAATTATTTGAAAAAAATTAGTTATTTTAAATATTAACTTTAAAGACTATAGTTTAGGAGCCATTTTTGAGCCGACCCGGGTCAGACCAAGCCCCATTTAAGCGGCTTGGAGCAGCCTCAAAGTTAACAAAGCAAATACAATGATAAAATTTTGACAGTTTTTTTAGCTCAACCAAACCAAAGTCTTTGAGTTTTGATTTAAAAAAGCTAACTACCACGCCGATTTGCCCGGCTGGGTATTATTTTTTTTTGTTATTTTATGCTGTTAACCAAAATCGAAAAAATACCTGATTTTTAATGGTTTATAACCCCTCAAAACTGGCCTCAGCAGTTGATTAATGAAGCGATAATATTGTATAATCACTTTGACGGCTGGGCAATCGGTTCTCGCTTAGGTAATAATCTCAAACCAAATAACTTTTGGCTCCTGGCGGATATCTGTGAACAATCCTGCCCAAACCGGTCAAAACGACTCTGACCTCCTCAATCCGCTGACTGACGACCACCTGGCGTCTGGCCTCCCCCCGGTCACCACCGGAGTTCTTTGGCGGGTGGCGGCCAGATCGCTTCTCTTGGAAGCCACCTGGAACAACCTTGGTCAGCAGAGCCTTGGCTTTTTGGCAGCCGCCGAACCAGCTCTGAAGCTGATTTACCATAACCGGCCTGGAGATTTGGCCGCTGCCAAGCTCAGGGCCTTAAACTTTTTTAACACCAACCCGGTTTCCAGCGGACTGGTCATTGGAGCGGTTCTAAGGCTGGAAGAAGAGTACCGCGACAATCTTCTTGATTTAACTAGGTTTTCGTCCATCTCTGGAGCCCTGGCTTCGGCCATGGCCGCCCAGGGTGACCGGCTTTTTTGGCAATCTTGGTTGCCTTTTTGTTGTCTGCTGGCCTGCTTGACGGTTTGCCTGACTGGGCACCCTATAGCGGCCTTATTGGTTCCCGTCCTCTATGTGGCTACGGCTTGGCCGATCCGATGTTGGGGCTTGGCCACCGGCTACCGCATGGGCGGCCGGGTTTACTTGATCATCCAAAATTACCATGTCAACGTCATGGTATGGATTTTGTCGATCGCTACCACGTTGCTATTGGCTGTCCTGACGGTGATAACCATGAAGACGGCCTTGACCACCGCCCCAGGACCATGGTGGAGGTTTCTTTTAGCCGCCGCCTGCGTAGTCGCCATTGTCAGCCTTAACCTGCGTCTTATTTTCAGGAGGCGATCACTGACGATTTGGCTGACCTACCCGGCAGTCGTGGCGGCTTTGATTCTTACAGCCGTTCTGATGTAAACCGAAAACCGGTGGGCACAGCCCAAGCAAAAGGCCATTGACACTGATAAATATTTACACTTTTCTCCAAGGATTATAAGATATGGAAGCCTTAGCGGCCGACCCAGGGTCAGACACCGAATTAAAAGTATCGAGAAAAGTCACCATCAAAAACCGCCTTGGTCTACACGCCAGGGCTGCCGCCAAACTGGCCATGGCTGCTCAGGCATTTAAAGCTGATGTCAGCCTGTATCACGAGCAGTTTGAAGCCGACGTCCGCAGTATCCTATCCCTCATCAGCCTAGGCTGTGCCTACAACTCTGAAGTCGTCCTCCAGGCCGCCGGCGAAGACGCCTCCGACGCCTTAAAAACCCTGACCGCCATAATTGAGAACAGGTTTGGCGAGGAATGATCCTCCCGCCCCCCTTTGTGCCGGAGAACTCCGTTTTCAGGGGCGTCGGCGTAGGTCAGGGTGTGGCCATTGGTCCAGTCCACCTGATAAATTCGTCCAAAATCAGATACAACCGCTATAAGCTGACCTCACCTCAGATGATCGAGCGTGAACTTGAACGGCTACACAAGGCTCGGGAAAAAACGACAGCCAAGATCAATGCCGCCAGAGAGCTTTTGCCAGAAGAGCTAAAGAGCCAGGACGGAATCTTTGAAGCCCACCTGCTGCTTTTATCCGACCCCATTTTAATCAACAGCACCGAACAAAGAATCAGCCAGGACAAAATTAACGCCGAGGCTGCGCTGACAGCTTCGGTCCGACGCATCTGCTCGGTCATGTCAGGCATTGAGGATCCTTATATCAAGAGCCGACTCAACGACGTTGAGATCGTCGGTCAAGCTCTGGTTGATGCCATGCAAGACCAGAAGGACGAAAGCGTCGTCCTGTTCCAGAAAGGCGCAATACTGGTCAGCAGGAACATCAGCCCAGCCGAGATTATTTCGCTTCCCGGAAACCGCATTGCGGCTCTAATCACTGAACAGGGCAGCCAGACCTCCCATACTTCGATTATGATCATGGCCCTGGGTTTGCCGGCGGTGGTGGGAGCTACTGGTATCATCTCGCAGCTCGAACACGGTGATACGGTCATTGTCGACGCCAGAGAAGGCCACATCATCGTCGCCCCCGACCAAGATGCCATCAGGTTCTACCAAGGACGGCAACGAAGCGAAGAATCTTTCAAAGTCGAAATAGTTCGCTCCTCGCACCTTCCGGCCACGACCCTCGACGACCACCAAATCGACGTTTTCGGCAATATTGAACTGGTCGAAGAGATTCCGGTCATTATGAGCTACGGAGCGGAAGGCATTGGGCTTTACCGAACCGAATACCTGTATCTGACCAGCAAGCGCTTCCCACTCGAAGAAGAACTCTTTGAGGTTTACCGCCGGGTGGTGGCCTCCGCTGCCCCCAGACCAGTGACCATCCGGACCCTCGACTTGGGCGCCGATAAAATCCTGGCCGCTTCTGGCACTCCCGAATCCCAAACCAATCAAGCCTTGGGCCTGAGGGCTATCCGTTATTGCTTAAAATACCTCGACATCTTCCGGACCCAGCTTAGAGCCATCCTCAGAGCCTCAGCTTTCGGGCAAGTGCGCTTGATGCTGCCGATGATCTCAAGCTTGGAAGAAATTTGGAAGACCAAAACACTTCTGGCTGAAACCTCTCAAGAGTTGTCCGCCGAAGGTAAAGCCATGGCCGAGAAAATCCCCGTGGGCATCATGGTGGAGGTGCCAGCCGCAGTCATGCTGGTCAATGAGATAGCCAAGGAGGCTGATTTTCTGTCCATCGGGACCAACGATCTCATCCAATACACCTTGGGCTTGGACCGCACTAACCCCGATGTGACCGATCTGTATCAGCCTTTTCACCCCTCAATCTTGCGGATGATTAAAACCGTTATCGACGCCGGCCAGTCCCGGGGGCTTTCGGTTTCGGTCTGCGGCGACATGGCCGCCGCTCCCCAAGGGGCCACCATCTTGGTTGGCCTGGGAGCGGACATGCTCTCAATGCCCAGCGCTTCCATACCGGTCATCAAACGGCTGATCAGAATGTCTTTGTATCAAGAAATGATCAGCCTTTCCAAAGAAGTTTTGGGCGTTGATACTTCCCAGGCGTCTTTGGCCTTAATTGATTCGCACCTGAGAGGAAGATTCTGCGAATTTTTATAGAGGCCTTTGGGGACGACCCATTTCTGAGTTCTAGACCTGACCACTTCGCCCATAATACTTCAGTTAACCGTTTACCATAAAGCTGTCATCCCCCGCACCCAGTCAGTCAGTCAGTCCCCGGCTCTGCCGGGGTTGGTATTTAACATGTTACCGCAGCTTGACCACAACCGCTCTGACCATAGCGGTCCTGGGCAATAAGTGCTGGTCAAGACCAATAGCCTCAACAGGATTTACCATTTGGTGATTTTCCATCGGGGAATTTTCCATGAGAATTTTCCGGTTGGTGTTGTGGCTTTTCGGATTTGTCGTATTTTTCGGCCCAGCGATTTTGTCGTATAGGTGGGCCGCTGCTTTGGGAGGTGAAGAGGGGTGCCAAGCCTGCCCGGGGGGTACCCCCCGG
>JAISWF010000215.1 GCA_031271165.1 Deltaproteobacteria bacterium | reverse complement strand
GAAAATTTTTTTAACAGGATTCAGGTTTTAAAAATTTCTACATCCTCTAAATTTATTATTTTTTTCTTTGTCAATTTCTATGCCAAATTTTGAATTTTTCCAAAATTAGAATTGCTGATTCCTGGCCCTTGGGGTCAATCCAATAACCTAGCGATCCAGATTAGGGAGCTTAGGTTAAAATAGCAATTATCAAAACGAAAGCCGGCAAAATACTAACTATTTTGCCGGCTTTCGTTTTTTTTTGGGGGCCGAGATGTTTAGAATTAGCTCTTTAGATGGTGCTGACCCGGGAAAAATCGGCCACCAGCTCAAAGAGCCGGCTCGTTCGGTTAAGCAAGGCCACCCGGGCGTGTTTGATGTCGGGATCGGGATCGTCAACCAGCACCTGGTCAAAAAAAGCATCCACCGGCCCCCTGAGGGTGGCAATCTGGTCCAACAGACCGGAAAAATCACTGCGGCTCAGGTATTGCTTGGATTGATCCTCAAGGACAGTGACGGCGGCGGCCAGATTTTTTTCGGCCTCCTGACTCAAAAGCTCACCTTTGACCAAGTTTTCCTTAGGACCGAATTTTTTTATGATGTTGACCACTCGTTTGAAAGTCTGAGCCAGATCCCGAAAACCGTCTCGTTTTTTTAAAGCTTCTAAAGCCGTGGCTCGGCCCACTGTGGCCAAGGGGTTGTCACCATAGAGGTTTAAAACGGCTTCAGCGCCGTCGGAGCTTACGCCCAAAGAAAGGATGTGGCTTTTGAGGCGGACTTTAAAGAAATCCAGCGTCTCGGCTTTGACCTCTTTGGCCGGCCTTTTGGCCCATGTTCCGAGGTTGACTATGGCTTTGTCGATGTAGGTTTCCAGTGACCAGTCCCAGCTGCGATCGAGCATGATTAGGATTATGCCTAAGGCCTGCCGGCGCAGGGCCAAGGGATCGGCAGCTCCCGTGGGCAGGAGCCCTACGGAAAAACAACCAACAATGGTGTCAAGTTTGTCGGCCACACTTAGGACAGCCCCGGCCATGGAAGCCGGAAGCTCACCACCGGAGCGGACGGGCAGGTAATGCTCGCGGATGGCCTCGGCCACCTCGGCCAATTCACCATCGGCTAAGGCGTATTCTCGGCCCATGATGCCCTGTAGGGAGGGAAATTCACCGACCACGCCGGTAACCAGGTCGTTTTTACACAGATCGGCCGCTCGGGCGATAATCTCTCTGAGCTCTGGACAGCTGTCGGCGGATATGACCGCAGCTAAGGCTTTAAATCTCTGGACTTTGTCCCAGGAGGTCCCCATTAGGTTGTGGAAAACCACTTCTTTGAGCATTTCCCCACGGTCGGCCAGCCGGACTTTGCGGTCTTCAAGGTAATAAAAGCGAGCGTCGTCAAGACGAGCTCTTAAAACCCTCTCATGGCCTTTTTGGACCACGGTCATATCTTTGGTCCGGGTGTTGTTGACGGCGATGAAGTAAGGGGCCTGGCGGCCTTGGCCGTCGGTAATGGGAAAATACCGCTGATGTTCCTTCATGGCGGTGGAGGCAACCGCCAGAGGGAGTTCTAAAAACTGTGAATCAAAGTGACCTAAAACCGCACAGGGTTCCTCAAGGAGATTGGCGACTTCGTCGATTAAAGCCTCGTCCTGAGTGATCTTGAGGTCGGAGTTAGTTTCGGCGACTACCCTGGTCAGTTCTTTTTTCACCGTCTCTCGCCTGGCCTCGAAATCAACCAGCACGTGGGTTTCGGCCAGTCTGACCGGGTACTCGTCGGGTGTGGTAATGACCACCGGGCCGGGGTGGAGGAAGCGGTGACCATAGCTGACCTTGCCGCTTTTGAGGCCGGCAAAGGAAAGTGGGAGAATCTCACCTTTGAGGACGGCCAAAAGCCAGTGGACCGGTCTTACAAATTGGTGGGTTCCGTCGCCCCAGCGCATGACTTTGGGGAAGGGGAGGCTTTCAAGAACGGCGGGGATTAGTTCGCTTAAAATCTCAGCCGCTGAACGGCCTTTGACACTTTTTTTAACCGCCAGGTAAGGCCCCTTGGCGGTGTTTAGGGTGATGAGATCTCCGACCGGGACGTTTTGGCCCTTGGCAAAGCCAACTGCAGCCTTGGTGGGCAGTCCGTTAGCGTCGAAGGCCGCCGACAAAGGAGGGCCGGTAATTTCTTCTTCAATATCGGGCTGCTTTAAGAGCAGGCCCCACAGTCCCATGGCCAAACGTCTGGGGCCGCCCCAAACCATGACCCGGTCGTAGGTCAGGCCGGCGGCTTTAAGATCTCGATGAATGCGATCCTTCATGAAAGTGATGGCTGGCCCGAAGTAGGTAGCTGGGATCTCTTCGACTCCCAGTTCCAAAATAAAATCACCCCTGCTCACAGTGACACCTCCCAACGGCCCATAAGGGGATGGCCCATCTCCTCGCGTTGTTGGACGTATTGGTAACAGACTTTACGGGCCAGTTTTCTGACCCGGCCTATGAAGTTGGTCCGTTCAGCGACGCTGATGGCTCGGCGGGCGTCGAGGAGGTTGAAGGTGTGGGAGCATTTGAGGCAGTAGTCGTAACTCGGTAACACCAGTCCCGCTTCTCCGAGCCTTTGCGACTCGGCTTCGTACATGTTAAAGAGGTTAAAAAGCATGGGGACGTCGGCCAGTTCGAAATTGTGCTTGGAGTATTCCACTTCCCCTTTGTGATGGACATCGCCGTAGCGGATTTCACCGTTCCAGTCAAGGTCATAGACGTTGTCGATACCCTGCAGGTACATGGCCAGCCGCTCGATCCCGTAGGTGTACTCCACTGAGATGGGTTTAAGATCAAAGCCCCCAACCTGTTGGAAGTAGGTAAATTGTGTTACCTCCATACCGTCAAGCCAGACTTCCCAACCGATACCCCAAGCCCCGAGGGTGGGAGACTCCCAGTCGTCTTCAACAAAGCGGATGTCGTGCTCCAACGGGTCAATGCCCAAAGCTTTAAGGCTGCTGAGATAGAGTTCCTGGGCTTTGAGCGGTGACGGTTTGAGCAGTACCTGAAATTGGTAGTAATGCTGAAGGCGGTTGGGGTTCTCGCCATAGCGGCCGTCGGTTGGCCGGCGGGAGGGTTGAACATAAGCTGCCCGCCATGGTTCCGGGCCAAGGCTTCTGAGGGTTGTGGCTGGGTGGAAGGTGCCAGCACCAACCTCCATGTCGTACGGCTGGTGGATCAGACATCCGCGCTCAGCCCAGTAACGGGTCAGGGTTTGGACTACCCCCTGAAAAGAGAAGGGGGGCATGGTTGTCATAAACGGAGCTCCTTGGGCATATTGCCGATCCGGGCCGCTGCCAACCGGTGACGGGGCCTGGACGGGCGCAAAAACGCCCGCAACTAGGCAACCTGAAGGCCGCCTGCGGCATGAGTTAGTAATTTCCGCCGAAGTTTTAGCGGAAGGAAAGCACATATTTTACTTTGTTGACTGGAAAAAAAGCAACCGAGAAAAAAAGTCAAAAAAGAAAAGCCAGATGGGGCTGGGCCTCAATAAATGCAGACAATGAAAGTCCCTGTCATAAAGATGAGTTAAAAAAATTTTTTACTTAAATAATCATCTAAGAGATTTGACGGCTTAAAACAGAGAGCCTGACCAAAATTGGCCCCAGCCTCAAGGTTTTAGACTGAAAACTTTGACGCCGCCTTCAAGTTCATCCCCTTCAAATGCTGAGAGTTCGTCGGCCGGAGGCTCATTAGCCAAAGAGGCGGTGGTTGCAGGTTTTAGGGGCTTACTTGCAGACACCGACGGCTTGATGGCAGCGGGAGGACCTCCGGCAGCGGACAATAGCTCCCCAGGTTTGTCCCCCGCCGCCGGGGCGGATGGTTTTGGCGTCCGGTTACGGTTGGAAAAGGGTTTAGGAGAGCGGAGATTACTATTAGTTTTTGAGACGCCGTTAGGCTCAGTCAGCCCGGTGACAGGGGGGGCAATGGTGTTGGGGCTGTCAAGAGAATAAACCGAAGTTTGTCCGTCGTAGCTGGGAAAGCCTAGGGCGGCCGAACTGTCAGGTTGATTTGACCAAATGTCAGTAAATCCCTCTAATTCCACATCGCCGCCCAGGCCATCACCATCGATTTCGAAAGCTTCAAACCAAGGGCTGAGGCGGCCGGCGGCCGCCCAGGGATTGTCGGAGTCCCCGTAGTCCCCAGAATTATTGGTCAATATTATTCCGGAGTCGAAAGCCTCTGGAGCCTCAGGGCGGGAGCTGCCGCCGGGCAATAGGTTGGTCCCAAGTCGTGGCTGGGCGGCCTGGTCAGAGCTGCTGGCTCTGGCGGCCGCCTTAAAACGGCTAATTTCTTGAGGTCCCCCGCCAGCGGAAGGGGACTTTTCGTTTTTGAAAGACTCAGTTGAGGTCTTAAGCTGGCCGTCCTGTTTAAGGGCGGCAGCAGCAGCTTTGGCGAATGCGTTAGTATCTTCGGGCAATTCATTAATGGCGGTTAAATCGGTTATTGTTGGCTCTAAAGTCTCAGAGGCATTTGGCTGAGCCTGGTTTTGAACTTCCGGCGAAAGAGCCAAAGTTGGCTCGGAAGGTTGGTCGGAGTTCGAGAGTATAGCTTCGGGAGAAGAGTCCTTAATTACGTCTTGGCGGGCGGCCTCGGTGGTCCCAGCGGAAGATTGGCCGGCCGAGGTTTCAGGAAGGTCAGCCGAGGAATTATCGAGCAATTCAATGGGCGCAGTCGGCGGTTGAGGGCCGGTTGGGAGTGAGCCAATTTCGGCTGGTTTTTGGCCATCTTCAGCCTCCCCGGAGGAGTCAATTTCATTGTCCTCAGGGGTTTGAGGGACTGGTGTGGTCTCCGAAGAATTTTGATCAAGTTTGTCGGAGGCTAGTTTGGAAGGACTGCCAAAATGGTTGTCAGAAGGAGCGCTAGTTGATTGAGAGCCGGAATCAGGGTTTAGAGTTAGAGGCAGGGAGTTAAAAAGTTTACCGAGGAAATCGCCGGACAGAGTTTGTTCCAAATACTCGGTGGGCTCAAATGGAGTCAGCCTTTGATCTGTCTCATCGTTTTCTGGCGGCCCGCTTTGATTAGAACTGGCTTCATCAAAGCCTTGATTATCTTTTTGGTTCAAAAAGGATTCCAAGGGACGGTCGGGATCTAGGCGGGCCAAAAGTACCCGTCGACCGCCGCCATTAATGGGCGGAAAATAACGCCTTATGGCGCTTAGGCCAGCCTTGGTGGCCAGATCCAGACGGTGGACCCCAGCCCTGGCGGTGGCCTGGTAAATCCACTGATGGCCTTTGGCGTCGGCGTGGATGAGGGCTACGTGGTAATAGGACACGTCTATTTTAAAGCGTCGGTCGGGTTTGGATATTACCAAGAGGTAAATATTATCCGGTTTTAAAGATGACAGTATTTCCTCAAAAAGTGTACTGTGGATATCCGCTCCCCAGCCAAAGTTTCGCCCGTTGGGACCGGAGACTGCCTTGGGCCCGTCGGGTGTGGGCATGAGTTGATCGGGTGAGGCCAGATTTAGAAGAAAATCCAGTCCAAAGTCCCAATCACGGCCGGCGGGGGATTCTGGGCCGCTGTCATTGTCGCGATCGAAGGAGGCAGCTTCCAGGGTAATGTTAATTCCAGTTAAATGGCGGACGGCGGACAGGACAAAGCCGCTGCAGTTAAATCCGGGACTTTGAAGCGTTTCGTCCGGTTTCTGCCAAAAGATCCAGCGCCCGTCGTCTGAGACGGTCCCGTCGGCTCGGAAAGGAAAACCGACAAAGGACATCAGGATAGCCTCCCAGTCGGCATCGGGGGGGTATTCGACTTTCAGTGGTTTTGGCGGCGGTCCATAGTCAGGGGCTGCCGCCACCGCCCTCCCGAATGAGGCAGTGACCAGCGCAGCTGCAAATAGTAGGACCGCCAACCGGTAACCAATAGTTTTAAAGGGCTGCACCCTGAGCCTCAGCCAGTTTGTCGGCTACCTCGAAAGTGTTGCTGGTCTCGTTTTCAGCGGTCTTGGTCTTGGGTTTTCGGCCTCGACGATTTTCGGTTGCCTCTTTAGCCGGCTCGGGTTCACCGAGAAATTCATGAAAATACGGATGTTCGACCCAATACATGATCCGAGCGCAATTGGGGCAGACCAAGAGCTTGTCATTTTTCTGGAGCTCATTGAACAATTGCGGGGGGATGCTTAAGCGGCAGCCCTGGCACTGCCCGTTTTTGACCGGGCTCATGGCCTGACCGGCCCGATTTCTGGCCACCGTTCGGTAGCGGCTCATGACGTCGGCGGCAATGTTTGAAATGAGTGCACTGCGCTCTATTAAGGCCGTCGCTTCATTTTGCTGATTATCGGCCAAAATACTTTCAATGGTTTTCACCTGTTCGGAAAAGATTGTTTCTTCCTGTTGGCGATCGGTGGAAAGCCCCTCCACTCGGGCTTCCATTTTTTCACCGATGTCCATGAGCAGTAAAAGCTCGTCTTCTCTGGTCGTCAGCATGGTGGCGATGGTCTCCGCCTCTTTGAGAATGGCCCGATACTCGTCGTTGTTACGAGCCCTGAGCTGCCTGGATTGGTTGGTAGCCCGTCGGGCCACCAGATCAGCGATTTCAGCGTCAAGTTCCCTGCGGCGTTTGCGGTTTTCAGCGAACTTTTCATTGAGTTCTTTGAGCTCGGTCTCAATGTCGGTGAGCTGCTTTCGGGCCAAGGTCAATTTGGTTGGGCCCTCAGCGGCGGTACGTTGCCAGAGTTTAATCTTGTCATCAATGGATTGGAGTTTGATGAGGTTGAGGATGGTTTCCTGCACTTAGTTCTCCCACTGGATGAATTTTAAAAACGACGAAAAGGCGAGCTCTCCTCCAAAATCAACAGCTCGACCTGGGCGCCATGCGACTGCATGGCAGCCCTGAGGCGCTGAGCCAGGCGTTTTATTGCTGGCCTTTCGGTTTCGAAGTGACCGGCGGAAAAAACCGCCAGACCTGCCTCGCAGGCCAGAAGAGCTTGGTGGTGCCCAACGTCTCCGGTAATTAAAAGCTCGGCGCCCAGGGCGGCGGCCTGGGCTACATAGTCGCCGCCGGAGCCCGGCATGAGGGCGACTTCTGAGATTCGGTCCGGTATCGGGCCAGCCCAGAGTCCATTGGACGTGAGCCGGTTTTTAAGAAAGGCCACTGCGTCTCGAGGAGGGTCCCAGCGGCCAATCAGCCCGTACCCTGAGCCCAGGGTCTGGATTTCATAAAATTCGATGGCCGGCTCTTCGTAGGGGTGGACGGCCCGGACCGCTCGGTCGACCTGGCCCTTGAGTCCAGATGGAAGAATGATTTCCAGCCTTTCCTCAGGGGCTTGGTGAGCCTTGCCCGGGGACCCGCTGAATGGTTTGCCCCAAGGCGGGACAGTAAAACCACCCATGCCTGGAGCCTGGAAAAAGCACTCCGGATAATCACCAATGGTTCCTGCTCCGGCCTGGAAAGCCGCCAGGCGGACAGCCGCAGCATGCTCTTGCGGGACAAAGACTGTCAGTTTGGAAAACGGCTCAGGTTTATCTTCCAAGGGTCTGAGGACCTCAAGAGCAAGCAGTTCAGCCAATTCGATGGCCACGCCCACTGCGTCCCAGTTGGTGTGGACGCTAATGACGGCCAGACCTTTGGAGACAGCCAGCCAGACCGGGGCGGCGGCCGGATCGGAGGGGGAAATTTTTTTAAAGGGCCGGAAAATTAGAGGATGATGAGTGATGAGGAGCTGGCAGTTAAGATCAAGGGCTTTTTGGATATTCTTAGAAGTGGGGTCCAAGGCCAGAGCGGCTCTTTGAACCTCCCATCTGGGGTCGCCCACCTGGAGCCCGGTGTTATCCCACTCTGCGGCCAAGTTTGATGGGGCTACCCGATGGATGATGTCAAGCAAATCGGAGACTTTCATGTTATAGTGACATTCTCTTCTGAGCCCGGTCGGAGGCTGATTTACTTTGATTTTATTTAAGGGCTCATTTATGAGCCGGAAAGATCATCCGATATTTTCGCTGGCCAAGCCGGCCGGAGGCCAGTAACCGTTACTGGCTGGGCGTCTGCTGGTACCGCCAGGGCGGCGCTTGAGGGTCCCTTGGAAAATTAGGCTTGGCTGGATGACCAAGCTGGGCAGGAGCCCCAAAAAATTAAAAAACCTCTTGGTATTCAAGAGGTTTCAGGATAAAGGCGGTTTTGGCGGTTTGAGTCTGACCGGGACCCGGTCCGGTTCGCAGACCGGCTTGACAGCTGTTTGGACTAAAGCCATAAGTAAAGAAAAAGTAAGCATTATATTCCATTGGAGGCTAGTTGCCATTGGTTTAACCCACGCTGAATGGAGCCGGTATTGGGGCGCTTGGCGCCTTTGACAATAGTTGAGTTTTAAGTATATTGGCCCAAAAGGGCATTAAAATTTAAAGCGGCTGTTTTTTTATCAGGTTAATATACTGTCTCCCAGCGTCGGCGGTCAGCAAGTGGACTCGTTGGGTGCACCAGAGGCACAGGCTATAATTATTAACATAAAAAAACCCGGTCGTCAAACTTTTATCTCGGGCTGAAGGGATGGTAAATTGTAAATACAAGTCGATATGTAATCACTTTAAATCTTGATTATATATTTAGACATAAATAATATAATTAAATGTTATTTTTTACATGCATATATGATAATTAATATTAAAGCAAAACTATAGTTCAGGTATCTGAAAAAAAGAGCGTTTTTGGTATCATTTTAGGCTATTTGAACTTAAATTCAGGCGGCATAAGGGTTACCTAGTCAGTTCTTGGCCGGGGCAGCGGGCCTGAGATGAGCAGCTAAGTTAAAATGGCGCAAAGTTTAACTCCCGAGCGCCAACGCTCCAAATTTGGTAAGATACCAATGCATTAAGACCATGCAGGACCAGAGTAAGACCATATTTTTTACGAAGTCCATGAAAGTGGCCGGGTTGTTTTTTGGGCCAAGGCGGGAGATAAAAAACGGTCTGACCAGTCACCAATAAGACACTCAAGGCCTGTTGAAATCATCACAGTTGAAATTTTCATTTGGGGCCATGAACTTGGTCATGAGCGGCTGGCTTTTAGGGCTGCCAGTTTATAATTTGGCGAAAAATTAAAATTAAGCAAAAATTAAATCTAGGAATTGAACATGGATTTGATAAAATAAATTGTGTTTCCATGCGATTCTATAATTTTAAAAGTTATTAAATTAATTTATCTGATATTGTCAATATAAAAGTTTTGAGTATTTTATAGATAAATAATATTTTTTTATATACGTTATCTTGTGAGGATATTTGCTGCGGCCACCCTTTTCAGTGCCTATACCAAAACAAAAAGTCTTTCACAAAAAGATGAAAAACGAAACGATATATTATATTATATTATAAGTGGTTTTATGAATAAAAAGTAAAATGACTGTCAGAAAGTGTATTGACAGGCAAAGAGCACTGAAAATAATTATTTAATGCTTAATAAAAAATATTTATATATTTTTAAGTCATAAACTACTCATTATGCTAATTTTACTAATATTAATAATTTTATAAAATTAATAAGTATAAAAATTTAGTAACAATATTCGTTTTAAAATTAATAGACGGAATAATTATTATAAATATATTACAAGAAATATTATGATACTAGTTGGTGAAATATTTTCTATGACTACTTTTATGTCTATTTAATGTAATTTTATGTTAGAAAATGTCATTGATTCTGCGATATAAAATTAATTTTGGCATATTATATTGAAAAATATCTAGTATGCCAGTTTATAATAATTAAGTTAAGGAAATAATTAATAATGTGTCATAAATTTGATTTATAAGTGTAAATTTTACAGAGTAGCTTATGATTATGCGTTATAATATTAAAAATTATTAGATAAAAATGCTGAATGAATTAATAATAAAAGATTGAAAAAAATATTATAAATTTTTTATTATTTAAAATTCATAAATTAAAGCAATAAATATCATCAAAATTCATTAAATTATTTTAAAAACGCTATTTATGTTATTAATATAAACAGTTAAGATGATTGAATAGTATAATTGGCTAAGATAAGCGGCGCTAGTTGTCTTTATTAAGCGCTAATTAAACAGCAAGCCACCGGGGAAACTAAAAGTGCTGGGCTCCCATCTTCTGACTCCCATTTTGGTCAGTCATCATGCCTAGCCCATCCCCTAGATCAAAAAATTGCTTGCGCATCATCTTCAAGCGCACCATATCAGTGCTGACGCTGTCATGACCAGTTTTTTCCGCCCTCTCCAGACGGAAAAAATTAATTGAGTCCCCAAGACTTTAAGCCTGGGGGATGATGGTGTTTGGCTGGTCAGCATTTTCAAACCCTATGAAGCTGGGGCCAAGGTTTTTGTATAGCCCCAAAATACTCGGCCGCCAACCCTTTTTAAAAAGCGAAAGTCATCGGCAATGATCGATTAACGTGTTTATTTTCCAATAAAAAAAGCCGCAGAAGTTAATTTCTGCGGCTATATATGCCATGGCCCGAGGGACTTGCGAGTCTCTTTGCCGCCTTCAGTAGACTGAAGGCGCCAGATTTTTGAGCCGTTCGGGTAGACCTTGATGTAGAGAACGCCGCCATCGAATACCTTGAATGATTTTTCAGCCGGGGCAGGGTTTTTGATATTCTTGTCAGATAGCATTTTCAAGCCTCCTGAAAGTGGGGCAAGGATTTGCCCCTTGCCCCAAAAAATCTGAACTGTCAATGTCTGTTAAAAACCACTCTGAACCGTCCTAAACGAATAACCCGTTGATTATGGGCACAAAAAAGCCGTGAAGGGCCAGCTTCACGGCTTTATAACCAGGTCTAATTATAGTGTATGGTGGGCCCACCAGGTTTCGAACCTGGAACCTACCGGTTATGAGCCGGTGGCTCTACCATTGAGCTATGGGCCCGACCGACGGGGAATTGCCGTCTGAAGGCGGGAATTTCGACCTTGGTGTTTATAACATAACCGACCGGTTCAATGCAAATTATATAAATGGTCAAAGGACAGCTGTGTTATTTGGCCGACTGAACAACACCTAATATTCCAGACGATTTTTGGGGCGGGCAAAAGGTCAAAAAAGGGGTCAACAAAAACGATCGCTTGGTCTATAGGCTATTGGGCCAGGGCGAAATTACCAAATTTTAGGCCTGAGTAAACATGTGCATCTTTGGCCATTAAAGCAGAAAAAATCAACAAACAACATATAAGCATCTCAAACAGCAAATTAGGATGTCTT
>JAISWF010000188.1 GCA_031271165.1 Deltaproteobacteria bacterium | reverse complement strand
CTGGCCGTCCCAAGTATAGCTGTCATACCAGTCAGTGATTGATTGTTTGAGGTCGGTTAACGTCTCTTCTGGCGGCCTCGTCCCGGCTGCCTTTAAACTCTCAAGCATGGCTTCCATATACTCTGGAAACAGTGAATTAAATTCAGCCTCGGTAAAACCACAGATGCTGGCATATTGATCATCAAGGGTAATATCGACGAGGTTATTTAAAGCCGAAAAAATGGAGGCCTGAGCGAACTTGGTTACCCCGGTGATGAAAGTAAACCCCCGGAACGTTTCTATATCTTTGAGGACGAGGTAGAAAATTCTCAAGCATTTTCTTATGTTATCAGCTAACTGAGGGTTGCCAAGCTCACTTAGAATCGGCGCATCATATTCATCGATCAGAACTGCAACTTTTCGATTATATTTATTATGTAATTCGGTAAAAAGTGAAGTAAAAATCTCGGTGGAATAAGTCCCACTAAGAGACAGTTTTTCGGCCTTGGCGATTTCAGTCAACCTGAATATTAAACCGCTTTCTACCCTCTCCACGTTGGTGGTGTCAATGGAGGCCAGGTTTAACCGAATGACTGGATAAGGTTTCCATTCATAGTTGGATTTGTAAATATGGAGCCCTTCAAAAAGCTCCCGGCGGCCTCTTAGGATGTTATCCAGGGTATCGACCAGAAGGGATTTGCCGAAACGGCGAGGTCGAGACAAAAAATAGGGGGAGTCGGTTTGGAGCAGATTGTACAGTAGCTCAGTTTTATCAGCATAAATATAAACTTTATTGGTTATTTCATCTTTATCGTAGCCGCGTATCGTCGAGAAATTGGCTATCCCAGTGGGTAATAATAATGGCATGGTTAAAAGCTCCCTGCCCTCCAGGTGGAGTTAAAAATGCTTTGAGGACTGATTCAGGCTATAAACCACCGTTTATATTTTAACACAAGTCCGGTGTCTTTAGTTTTTCTACTGGATTGTTAGCAGAGCAAGCCTGATCTTTCGGCCGAATTGGGTGAAAGTTACATTAAAACTAGGCTATTGTTCTGGGGGCGATCATCAATTCCTCAGTGGAATGCACCTGGCGATGGTCAATAGTTTTGGATGACTCTCATTGTTTAGTTTATTATGGCAAAATATGGAACGCTTTACAACATCAATTGGTGATGGTTGGTGGAGTCGGGAAGGAAAAGTCGTTTGCCTCAAAACCCCCAAAAATTAAGGCTTTAAATATGGTCAACCAGTAAAAACTCTCAAAATTCTGAATTCTAAAATTTTTATTAGTAATTTAATGATGTTAAAAATGGCAACATAACTAAAATTGGGTTTTAACCGATCGAGCAAATATATGTTTTGGTACTAAATGTCAGACTAGACCAAGTCCAATTAACTTCAATTAACTTCAGTACCCACGCTAATGGACTGACTGGGGTAACGGGCTTTAGCTCGGAGGCAGGCCCTATTTTGCTGATGGCGGTTGAGAATTGAAAAAAGATCGCTCGCAGTGGCCATACTACATCATGACGGGATAACGGTAAGTGTGGCTCGGTCGAGAAATGTGAATTATCCTTTCAAGAATTCCAAATCCACGGCCTCGTCCCTCATATGTTATTCACTCAGGCACTCGAAAATCAACTTAGCGATCGCGCCAACATCGCCATTGATTGTGCCGTTCATGTATTTTTCGTAAATCTCGGCATTATCGGGCGGATTAAGATTCAGTAGCCGGCCTTTCTCCTATGCAAGTAGACGCAGGAACTCGCGCTGCGTCCTCCCGTTACCCTCGCGGAATGGGTGCAGGAAATTTATATTGTCGAGAATCTCTGCAAGCTTTTTCTCCAACTCCGCTTTATCATCCTTTCCAATGCGCAGGTACACGGCAATCAGGCTGTCGATCTATTTGAACGCATTGTCGAAATGCGATGTAGGGAAAAACTGTTTACCGCCCTTGCTGATTTCCACCGTCCGCCGTTTGCCGGCCCAATCGTAGATTTCCTGGAACAAGTGGCGGTGAATAACAAACAATGCGGCGGAGTCCTTTATGCGGATCGGCTTCGTTTTCAACTCGCCCGCCCGTTTCGTGACAGCGGCGGTTTCGGCAAAAATCAAATCGTCTTGCTCGGCAATACCGCCAAGATTCCGCAGTATACCCGTCTTGGGATCGGTGTAGATATAGTCTGGGTCGATATGTTGATAATCATTCCGCATAGAGCTTATCCTTTGCGGCGGTCGCAAGTTGGGCAAACGTCATCTTGCCCAGACAATAGTCGCGGATAATCTCAATGCCTTTCCTTGTGGGCTGAAAGCCCTCGAACATATTGGAGCCGATGGCTTCCGCTGTGCTTTCTAGCGTCTCCAGGTCGGGAAATGGCACGTCCATAATCGTTAATTTGTTGCGGTTTATTGCTATTGGTGTGTATGGCATATTGCGTCTCCTTATGCGCTCGCCACTTCTTCCAGCGAGCCTTTGAGCAGTATCGGGCAGATGTCTTTCATCTGCGCCTTGACGTTTTTAAGGGCTTGAAAATAATGATTGTCGTTAATCATCTTTTTGCCGCAACCTATTGGTTCTGTAAATGTGGAACCTTGCCGCATTGTAACTGTTCACGAGCGATTTTAATTTGACCAGCCAACCCTACGGCCAGGCCGAAAAAATCTATTAACCTGATTCCAACACGTTCTCGCCGAAACGTTAACCCCTGGGTTATAAATGTGGTTGTCGACCATGATCTTCAAAAAGCTGAAAGGACATCCTTCTTCAAAAAATCCACCGCCGCAATGAGCGGCGCTCTAATGGACTATATCCTCGCCGCCGCCGATGAAAGTGGTCAGGATAAGACAAAGCCTGCAGGAGCAAAAAATCTTCTGAGCCGGACGCCAGACGGGTGGAAAGCGGAAATGATTTCCCTAGCCTCGGAATCCATTCAGAACAAAATGCCGGTGACGCACTGGCTCATGAGCTGGCAGAAAAACCAGCAGCCCAACCATGAGCAGATTAAGGATGCAGTTGACGTGTTTTTGGAGCGTATGGGTTGGCAGGGCATCAGGTCTTCCTGGCACGGCAACTGCGCAAATCAACATCTGCATATCGTCGTGACCCGGACGAATCCCGATCTTTCTGAAAGTCATCCCGCTGCACCTGGTTTTCGACATTGATGTCAAATAAAACCAGACCACTTTGGAAAAATAAAGTCTTTGACTGGAAAAAATACTAGACCAAACAAAAAAAGACTCGGTCGGCTTCGGCCAAGTTCAGCTGGAACCACGGAAATCTTTCGGCCAAGCTTGGCTTTTCAGGGCAGGCCTTCAAGACTCAGCCGAGTGATAGCCGTGGCCCGTCCCAGCTCATCAAAGTCCAGGATGACCCCCTGAAGGATGGGCCTGTTTTTGGCCGGCTTAAAACGATGAATCCGCCCGGTCATAAAGGAGGCGATCGCTTCTTGGTACCGCATCCCGATGACCGACTCGTGTGGTCCGGTCATCCCGACGTCGGTAATATAAGCCGTTCCACCCGGAAAAATCCTCTCGTCAGCTGTCTGGACGTGGGTGTGAGTACCTAAAACGGCCCCCACCCGTCCGTCAAGGTGCCAGGTCAGGGCTATTTTCTCGCTGGTTGCTTCGGCGTGAAAATCAATGATTGTAATCTTGGCCCCGGCTCGGCCCATTTCTTCCAAAAGACGCTCTGAGGTTCGAAAAGGGCAATCAAGGCCAGTGCCCATGTAAGTCCGACCCATGACGTTTCCAAATCCTACCTTGACCCCGGCGGCGGTCTCTAAAAGAGTCCAGCCGCGACCGGGGCAGGGCGCGGGATAGTTGGCCGGACGAATAAGCCGCCGGTCATTTTCTAAAAGGGCCTCGATTTCATTGTATTTAAAGGTGTGATTGCCGCCGGACAATGCGTCAAGACCATCACCCAGGAGTTCCCAGGCGCATTCGGCCGTCAGCCCGATTCCTCCGGCGGCATTCTCACCGTTGGCCAGACACAGATCCAATTCTTCCCGGCCGATCAGACCGGTCAGGCGCTTTTTAACCAAAACCCGTCCGGCTTGGGAAAAAATATCGCCTAGAAAAAGGATCCTGGTCATAATTAAGCCACCTTTTTAGCCCGGCCCCTAGCCAGGGAGGCCAGGATACCAGTTAAACACAAGGGAGCAAAGATAAAAAAACAAATCCGACTGGCGGTAATGAAAGAGGGGTATTTGTCCTCAGTTATCATCCCCGGACCAATGACCAGATTAAAGACGATGGTGATTAAGGCGATACTGGCTATCTGGCCGAAGAGCCTGGTAACAGTAATGACGCCGGAAGCCTGCCCGAGCCTGACCCGGGAGACCGCACTCATGATGGCGTTGGTATTGGGTGCCGAAAAAAAGGCGAACCCTGCCCCGGCCATACTCATGGTCATGATCAGTAAAACCGAGGAGGTGTCGGCTCCTAAATTGGTAGCAAAAATCAAAATGGCCCCCATGATGACGGTCATGCCAGCTGAAGCAAGCTTTCCGGCGTCGTAACGGTCAGACAGGCGACCAGACAAGGGAGTGAGCGCCGCCTGGACCACCGGCTGGGCGATTAGGAAAAGACCGGCATGAGACGGGCTCAGGCCCCTGGAATATTGAAGATACTGGCTCAAAAGAAAACTCACTGAAGTCGAAGACAAATAGCTTATTAAAGCCGCCAGGCAGGAAAACGTAAAGCGACGGCTGTCTAAAAAAAGCCTCATGTCCAGGACCGGATTACCCGAGTGCTTGGACTTGTAAACGAAAAGAACTCCTAAAAGAAGCCCGCCAGCCAAAAGGGGCACGGCAAAGGTCTGCCCCAGGGAAGCCAGACCAATGAAACCCAAGGCCACAGCCGTGAGCCATAGAAAGGTCCCGGTTTTATTTAAGGTCTCATTAGGGGTAGGCGGAGAATCGGCCTTGACCATGTAAATGAGAACCATCGGTGGAAGCATGCCGATGACCGTAAACCAAAAGATGGATGGCCAGCCCCAAATCTCGACCATAAAACCAGTCAAAATCGGGCCCAAGCTCAATCCGATATAAACCGATGAAATCGTCAGCCCCAGCACCCGGCCGCGTTCCTGAGCCGGATAGGCGACGGTGACCATGGTCGTGATGGTAGTAAAAAAACTGACCAACCCAAAGCCGGTCATGGCCCTGAAGAGGATCAAAACCCAAAACGATTTAGCCAGAGCACAGCCTAAGGAAGCGAGGATGGTGAACCAAAGGCCAAAAATCGTAACTTTCCGCCGGCCCACCAAGTCTGACAGACGGGCGATGGGGGCCGAAAACATGGCCATGACCAACATGGTGGAAAGAGAGATCCAAGCCATCTGAACGGCTCCTAAGCCCATCTCTCTTTGAATGGAAGGAAGGGCCACGTTGATGCCGATGAGGCCCAAATTACCTAAAAGGTTAGAGGTGATAGCGGTAGCGAGAATAAGTTTTCTCTGCCTTATTTCAAAAGCATCACCCTCTGACCGGGAAACAGCTGAACTGTCCAAGGTCTGAGGTGGCATTTTTTCTAATTTGACCATAGACTCACATTTCTGAAAAAAAACCGGTCGGAGCCGACGACTCGGAAAAAAACCAGGCGGCCTGGTGGCGATAATCATCGAATCTTTCGTCAATCTCTGGCTCTGACAAAAGGCCTGGCCTGAAGTGACCGCCTGCGGGATTTTACCATAATCAAGGGAGCTATTTATTTTGCTTTTTATATCCTATGGCTAACCCGCCAAAAGGCAGTTCTAGGCACTTCCTTTCCCCCGATCTGACTAAAGAAAAGCTCCTTAGCTACCTCGAAAGCGAGCAGACTTTAACCGTGCCGAGGCTAACATAAAGCAACAACAAACTTCGATTCCCTTGGGCCCAGCGGTAGCGAGAATAAATTTTCTCAGCCTTATTTCAAAAGTGTCGCCCTCTAACCGGGAAACAGCTGAATTGTCCAAGAGCTGGGACGGCCTTTTTTCTAATATAACCACAGACTAACATTTCTGCCAAAAACCGGTCGGAACCACCGGCTCGGAAAAAACCAGCCAGCCTAATGGTGATAATCATCGAATCTTTCGTCCATCTCTGGCTCTGACCAAAGGCCTGGCTTGAAGTGATTGCTGGCAGTATTTGTGTCGCAGCAATTTTTCATAAGGCGATTTGTCAAAACTAACGTTTCTATTGTCGCCCTTGATTTGGCCGGCCTTAATAAATTGCTCCTTTAGCGGAGGGGAGGAACTAAGTTCAGCGTGTATCCGCTACTGTCGATCTTGAAATCGGAAACTCACCGCCTGTAGAGACGGGAAACTGACGCCTTCGTTCAAGGAACGCTTGCATATGACGGTCTGTTTGTGATATAAATTTTGATGGTATAATACATAAGAAGTTAAATGGGATTTCAATGAACAAACAGCAGCTCTATCATTGTGCAGGAAGAAGCCTTCTTTCTATGTTTGATCAACCGGTAAAAACCCTCAATATCCTGAATTCTTAAATTTTTTATACTTAATTTTAGGATGTTAAAAGTGACAAAATCGCCAAAATTTGGTTTTACCGAGCGATCATGTTTGATAATACCGGCCAAAGAGATATCAAGCGGCTCCCTCCAGAATCCCTCGGACCCAGATGCGTCCTACAGCGGTCATCAAGGCCAAAGTTATCAAGCTCAGATAGTTTAGATATATACGCCTACAGATAGCAACATCGATTCCGATGAACCTCGCCTAAACTTCATCACCTTGGTTAAGGTGATCAGCCAATGAGCCAGACTCCGCAGCGCTAACCAGAAATTGACGAACTGGTTGCTAATGGTCTGGCCCTTGAGCCGCTAACAGCCGACACGCTTTTAGCGGAGATGACAACTGGGTTTATGTTGCCTCCAAGGACATTGAATTGTTGTCACCAACTACTGGCAACAAGTCTGAGACTTGAGACGGTAAAGATTTGAGTAAGCAAATAGGCCGCTGATATGTTGATTGACAAGGCTCAGACGGCTTCTTTCGCCAATGAATCGGCAGCTTGGCCACAAACTTGTCAAGTTGAGTCTAAGACTGAGCCAGGTCTGGTCAGGCTTTCGGATTTTACATCCACCAAAAAAGCTACCATAACTGGCTGCCCAATGGGACAAACGGCTCAGACGCCGAAAAATTCCAATAAAAAGGGAGCCAGGGCCTATTTTAACCAAGATGATTGCCAAAGGTGTCATTACTTCGGTCAATGGCCCGTAACCATAACCAAGAAGAAAGCCTTTGGTGGCGTATCAGTACGAACAGGTAAGGCTAGACAAACGACGCACCTACCAGCCAAAGAAACAATTCAAGAACCAATACCGATCGCCTAGCGGCATAGAAGCCACAACAGTCAACTGGCCCGAATCTGACTAAAGCGATTACGAGTTAGAAGGCTGAAATCAACCAGTTTCAAAATACATTTTAAAGTTCTGGCCCTGAATGCGAAGATGATTACAGAATACATATCTAAAAAGACCAAAAAAAATACCTAATTAAGCATGGTTACATAATAACACTTTATTAGGAGGTTAAATAAGCAAAAAAAGTCGTCGTTGCTTGCCTTATTGAAAAATTTTACACTAAATTTCTAAATTTCAACTTTTTGGTTTGACCCAATTATTGTATCCGTTCACGGGGGGGATGCAAACCCCTATAATAAGTGGTCAGATTGCGAGATTTCCCCACCCATCTTTCTTGGTTCAAAGCTCACTGTCAACCCCGATCATAACAACAGTCGGGCTCAATATATACGTCCGTTAGGCCAGCACTGAGCTTGATTATGAGTATCCACTCTTGACTCGGCCTGGAAATCTTTCCAAGCATACC
>JAISWF010000166.1 GCA_031271165.1 Deltaproteobacteria bacterium | reverse complement strand
TCATCTAAATCGGCCGCGCTTTGGTCGCTTGGCTCATCTAAAACGGCCGCGCTTTGACCGCTTGGCTCATCTAAATCGGCCGCGCTTTTGTCGCTTGGCTCATCTAAATCGGCCGCGCTTTGGTCGCTAGGATCATTAAAAGCGGCCGAGCTTTCGATACTGGAAAAATCAAATACTCCTGGAGCATGGCCGCCACTGCCCTCTAAAGCCGCTGACCCTTCGTCCTCCGGCGGCTCCAAATAATCCGATCGCTCACTGCCGGACTGTTCAAGGTGCTCCGAGGTGACGGCTTTGGGCTTATTTAACAAATCCGAAATCTGACCGCCCAATCCAACTTCTGTTTGGGTAGCGGCATTGGGTCTCAGTGGTAAAGCTGGTTTGGTCAGAAAATCATCAAAGAAGGCATCGTCGGTCTTGGACTCTTTACTCAAAAATGAGCTTTCCTTAAATTTAAAATTCGAGTCCCCCAAGCTGTCCCCATTTTTGACTTTGGTAGCTCTGGCCATGGGCTGGGCGATAAGAACTCCGGGCCTCCCTGATTCGCTGTAGTCCCCGCTTACGTCTGGAGAAGGGGTTGGCTCTAAAGATTCTGCTTGGCTGGAAGCGCCATCAAAACTGGTTTTATCCTCAGGTGATGACGACTCGCTTTCCGTAGGCCCCGGTATTGGCTCGGGCTGCGGCTCGGATATTAGCTCGTTATCAGTCTCAGGAGTTTGGAGCCCATAAGATGAGTCTTCTGGAAGCTCTAACGGCCCGCAAAGATCGCCTCGCTTTTCTAAACCACCTAACTCGGACCGGGGAACGCCCAATGCCGCCGCCAGTTTTGAAGCCAGATCAGTATGATCGGTAGCGGACCTTGAGTCGTCGCCGGAACGATGAGCCGGGACAAAATCAGGGAGTTGGGCCAAAAGGGCCTGAGTCTGAGAGATGAGATCCAGTTGTTTGGCTGTCAACCGGTTTCCGGAAGACGAAGCCTCTCCGGGCTCACTTTCGGAGTCCTCGGGACCCGTGCCGCCCTCGCCCCAAACCGCTCCATTGGGCGCTCTAAGATAATCAATGGCCCGGACCAGCGGCAAACTGCCGGTTGGCAGCCCGCCCAGAGTTTCTTGGGTCTCGGGAGCTTGATAATCTTGGGGCTCAAGCACGTCTTCAAATTCTTGGGAGTCTTCAGATGACTGGAAGTCTGAGGCGGCCGGGAGTTCGGAGTCGCCCAGAGTCTCTGGAGTCTCTGGAATCTCTGGAAATTCTGGAGTCTCTGGAGCTTTTTGGGATTCTGAAAATTCTGGAAATACTTGAGATTCTTGAGATGGCTGGGCTGAAGTTAGCGATTGGGGAAGATCTGGCTGAAAATAATCTTCTAACTCCTGCTGATTGGGGGCATCCCAATAGGTTTGCTGGGCAGGGGCTGACTCAAGGCTTAATTCATCCAAAGAACCCTCAGCCAGGACAGGTTCGGAGGCCAAGACCCCGCCCTCAGCCGAAAGGTCTTCGGCCAAACGCATAAGCTCCCCGGGCAGGCTCGGATCGTCGCTGAGGTTTTCCCCAGGAAACTCACTGAAGGCTTGTTTGATTTCTTCGGAAAATCCTTCCAAAGTATCGGTGGCCGCTCCTTCAGAGGCCGCCTCATCGCCTGGCGGCGGCGTAAGCGGCCCTAATTGTCCCAAGTCTTCTGAAAGATGCGCCGGCGCAGGTTCTGATTCGATTGATTGTTCGGAGGTGGGGGCCAGTTCAGACAAAGCCTCCGGCCCACTGTCTTCAGCCGCAAAACTTGGCTCCAAAACCTCATTTTGATAGCTTCGAACTTCCAGCTGCCCGGCCAAGCCAGAGCCGTCAGCCTCAATCAGGCCCCGATAAAAAACTACGTCGTCGGGCTCAACCGCTAAAAAAGAAGATTCCGACACCGCCCCCCGGGGATGCGCCTGCGGGCCAGGCGGTCCAGACTCGATTGAAGGACAGGGAAGCGGACCTCCAGGCCGGTCACTGGAAAAATCTTCTCCATCCTCAGGCAAAACCGTCACCTCGACCTGGTACCCCCTAGGGGTGACCCGGACTTCCAGACAGTCGCCCGTAGTCGTTACCGAGACGAAAAGACGGCTTTCCGATGGGGTAACCCTAACCGCAACCGTTCGATCCGGATGGGGTACCTTTACTTCGACGCGAGGTATTTTGACATAGTTCATCTGGGGCTGCGGACCTTTCATTAAATCGGGCCGTGACCGACCCTCGTGGGCTCACCTTCCTTATACCTTATCGGCTGCCAAAGCCTTTTTCTTGAACTTTTTTAAAACCTTTTTTAAATGATATTTTCGCAGCGACCCGGGCGGCTGACTGTCTCAGCGATTAAGATGGCCCGGGTCTGGACAGCTTTTGGCTTTAACAAACCTCCCCGACATCCAACAATTTGATCAAGTTGGTGGTACCGCTGACCTGAAGGGGCATGCCGCAGGTAAGAAAAACTACTTCGCCTTTTTTGGCCAGATTGTTGCGGACCAAAAACTCGCTGGCTACTTGCTCAATTTGTAAAATCGAATCGCAAGCCTGCACTAGAGCCGGGATGACTCCCCAGGACAGGGTCAGCTGGCGGTAAGTGCTGGCCCTGGAAGTCATGCCGATCACCGGGACCGGCTGGCGGTAATGGGACACTAATCTGGCCGTGGAGCCACCTTGGGTTACGGCCACGATGGCGGTGGCATTTTGATCCTTGGCCAGGATGGTAACCGCCTTGGTGATGCTGGCCCCCATTTTCTCCAAACGCTCGCTGGCCTCTTCGTTGATGAATTTAGCCCAATCTATTTTCGGTTCAACTTTCCTGGCCACCCGGTCGAGCATGGAGACCGATTCGGCTGGAAACTGTCCGGCTGCCGTTTCATCCGACAGCATGACAGCGTCGGTTCCGTCCAAGATGGCGTTGGCCACGTCGGTCACCTCGGCCCGAGTCGGGCGGGGGCTGTTGACCATGGAAGCGAGCATCTGGGTGGCGGTGATGACCAATTTGCCCTGGCGGCGGGCGGCCTGGATGAGCTCCTTTTGAATCAACGGTACCTCTTCAAGAGCCATCTCCACACCCAGATCGCCTCTGGCGACCATCAGGCCATCGGCCACTTCCAGAATCTCGTTGAGCCTGGTTAAAGCCTGGGGCTTTTCAATCTTGGCAATCAAAAGGGGTGGCGTACTGGAGCGGTTGATAATCTCCCGAATTGGTTTTAAATCGTCTTCGTGGCGGACAAAACTCATGGCCACAAAATCGACCCCATTTTCCAGTCCAAAAAGCAAGTCGCTTTTGTCCTTGTCGGTAAAAGCCTTAATGGAAAGATTGGAATCCGGAAGGTTAACTCCCTTGTGTGAGCTGATGGTTCCTCCCGTCAAAACCACGGCCGGGAGGCAGTTGCCTTCTTTTTTCAGGATCTTTAGTTCCAGCGTCCCATCAGCCAAAAGGATCCGGCTCCCCTCGCTGACGTCGTCCAGCAGCGGCGGATAATTAACCGTCAAGGTATCGGCAGGAGCATCCTCGGTTCCATAAATTAGCTTAATTTTCTGTCCGGTTTCTAACCGGCGCTCGGAAATGGCCCCCAGCCTGATTTTGGGCCCGGACAGATCCTGAAGTATCCCCACTTCACGGCCGGCATCTTTGGCCAATTTCCGGATTAGCTCGATCTTGTCGCGGTGCCCTTGATGATCACCGTGAGAAAAGTTAAGCCGGGCCACATTGAGGCCCGAGGCGATCATCTCAGCCAATACCTCAGGCGAGGAAGAAGCCGGGCCGATGGTAGCCACTATTTTAGTCTTGCGCAGATTCACTGATTCGGTCATAATTCAAACCTCCAACTGATTTAACATTATATATTTTTTAGGGCTTCAAACCTAATTTACGAAACGAGAAAAACGTAGTATTATCTTGGCGGCCTCAAACAAGATGGGCCGGCCTTTCCAGCTGAGACAGAAAAAACCAAGGCCACAGACTCAGGTTGCGGCTGAAAATTACGCAAGTCGTCACCTGTAACATCGAACAATAAACATTTAACAAATTTTGTGGCGTAATAAATCGATAATATCAATATCTAAGGCGGGGATTTTAATGAGTTAGAATAATTTTGGCCTAGCCAAGTTTGGGTATAATTACCAAATTTATTAAATTTGTCAAGTCTACGATGGGTGGCCCTTATCAGCCTGTTTTAAAATAAACTTCGGACTGCTGTGTAAAAATAAAGAGCATTTATGATGGGCCAAAACCTCTCTAAATTTTTTCCCACCTCCAAAACCGCTGCCAGGGCCTTGTTTATGAGCAAATCTTCCGATGCCCTCAAGAGCTCGTTATGGACATGATAACTCAAAGCCGCCGATTATGCCAACAGGACCCCAGATGAGGGTCGAACCAAGGTTTAAGAACACCGCTCTGGTCGCTTGGGCTAGAGACGAGGGCTTTGACCGGCTGTCGAGCGATTCGCTGGAAGAGGCCTTAGGGCCTCTTTTGGAGCGTCTGCGCCTTCCCAAAGGCTTTATCGCCTCCATGACCGGGATCCTGGCCAGGCCTCTTTATCCGGCCGATTTTCCGCCCAGTCAGGGGGCCATAAGGGCTTCAAAAAAACTTTTTGATTCTTTTGACCCGCATCAGATCGACCTGTTGTATTCCACTTCCGTTGGCCGCGATTATTTGGAACCTTCCACCGCCTCAATCATCCAGGCGGCCTTGGGTCTGGGGCCTATGGTCAAGAGCCTGGATCTGGGCAGTGCCTGCCTTGGTTTTATCGACGGGCTGGAATTGGCTGCCCTTAAGATTGAAGCCGGTCTGGCTCAATACGCCTTGGTCACCGCCGGAGAAAACAGCCGGCCCCTTTTGGAAAACACCCTGACCGGTCTTTTGGAACCGGGGGTCACAGTCAGGGAGTTTTTCAAAAATTTTGCTTCTCTGACCCTTGGCAGCGGAGGGGCAGCCATGATCGTAGGGCCGGCCGATCTCCATCCCCAAGCCCCCAAGCTGATCAGCATGGTCAGTTTAAGTGATGCAGCCAACAACCACCTTTGCCGAGGAGATTTCTCCGGTATGCAAACCGACTCCGCCGCTTTGCTGGAAGCCGGGGTGGCCTTGGCCCAAGCCACTTTCACCAAGGGAGCCTCGAATTTCGGCTGGACCAAGGACACCTTTGACCTCATTGTCTGTCACCAGGTCAGCGAGGCCAACACCAGGCGCTTCAGCCAGGTCTTGGAGCTTGACTGGGACCGGCTGATCAAAACCTATCCCCACTACGGCAACATGGGCCCGGTGGCCGTACCCTTTACCTTTGATCTGGCCTGGGAACGAGGATTGATTCGCCCCGGCCACCGAGTCGGCCTGATGGGTATCGGTTCCGGACTGTGCTGCGCCATGATGGAAGTTTTAATTCCCGGTCCTTTTTAACCTTTGGACCGCAAGCAGCCGACCTAATGTCAACTACCGCTCCCCTAAAGGAAACCGGCTTCTGAAAAGAGGTCGGATGGTTCACAAGACTAAGGCATGGAAACGTGTCTACGTTGGATTAGTCATGACACCCAGGATTGTCGCCTCAGATCCTGGCTCTGTCGTTATGAGTTAAAAGTTCTCAAGCGGTGGGAACGGTGCTTATGATGTAAAAAGCTTTTCCAACATTGTCGAGAGGAAGTCCAGGCTGTGGTTTGGTAA
>JAISWF010000125.1 GCA_031271165.1 Deltaproteobacteria bacterium | reverse complement strand
GTATTGATGCTGTTAATAGTGTCCATGTCAGATATAATAGCAAAATCGCTCAGGTGGTGTAAACTCCAAAAGTTGTCTGCAAATCCTGATTGTTGGCGTCAACCCGATATCTAGAAAATTTTAATTTACTGAGTCTCTTCATCGTCTTCTTCTGGGGATTTGGGGCCGAAGGTAAGTTCTTGATCGGTTAAAATGAGATCAATATCTAAAATAATAATAACGGCCGTTTTGGTCTTGGCCATGCCCTTGATGTACTCGCTTTTGAGACGGGTCCCAAATTCAGGGGGCGGGTCGATATCAGCCTCATTGATGGTGATTACCTCCGAGACCCGGTCGACGACGATGCCCATCTGGGTTGGGCCGCTGATGGTCTTAAATTCAATGACAATGATGGAGGTCCGCTCGGTGTAGGCCTCCTCAGGCAGACCAAATTTGAGCCTCAGATCGATGACCGGAATTACCTTACCCCGGAGGTTGATGAGCCCCTTCATAAATTTCGGCGTCTGGGGCACGGCGGTAATATCCATCATCCCGTTGATTTCCATTATCTTGAGAATATCAAGGCCATAATATTCCTCGGCAATCTCAAAACGAAGAAATTTCAGATACTTGGAATGGTCTACGGCCAGATTGGAAGAATCAGAAACAGTTGCTATGCTCATGGCCTCTCCGCCAAACTGCCCCGTGCCCCAGGGGCGGGAATAATTTTTTGTGTCTTTACTTAGCCCCAGGACCCGCTGTCCATTTCCCAGTCATCGGACATTGATGCTCCGCCTAAACCGAGCATCGTCCCCTCGTCGGCTTCAAACAAGCCGTTAATGTCCAAGATGAGTCCCACTCGTCCGTCACCCAAGATGGTGCCGCCAGCCAAGGTTCGGACGTATTTGAGCCGCTCACCGAGGCTTTTAATGACCACTTCCTGCTTGCCGAGAACCTCATCGACCATCAGGCAGCACCTTTGGCCCTCGTTTTCCACCACCACCACCAAGGCCTCGGAGGGGTCGGAGACCGTTCCTACCACGTTAACCAAGCGATCGAGGCGGATCAGCGGCAGGAGGCTGTCGCGGACCTTGATCATCTCGCCTTGGTTTTTCACCGTGAAATACTCATCGGGCTTGGGCCGAAAAGATTGGTTGATGGAAATGGTCGGCAGGATATAACGGTTGTCCCCGACTCGGACAATCATGCCGTCAATGATGGCCAAAGTCAGCGGTAGCCGGATGACAAAGGTTGAACCTTGGCCGGGGACAGAGGTGAAATCAACTTTGCCGCGCATGAGTTCAATGGACTTTTTGACCACGTCCATGCCTACCCCGCGTCCGGAAATCTCGGTAACTTTATCGGCGGTTGAAAACCCAGGTTGGAAGACCAGATTGTGGATAGCGGCCACCGACATTGATTCGCCCGATTGGACCAAACCTTTTTCCATCGCCCGTTTGAGGACTTTTTCGGTGTCCAGACCCCGACCATCGTCGCCCAGCTCGATAACGACATTGCCGCCTTGGTGGTAGGCTTTGAGGGTCACAAAACCTTTGGGCGATTTACCTTTACCGAGTCGTTCTTTGGGTTGTTCGATGCCGTGGTCCAGAGAGTTGCGGATCATGTGGACCAGGGGATCGTAGAGTTGTTCGACCATGTTGCGGTCGATTTCCGTCTCATCGCCTTGGGTCAGGAACTCAACATCTTTTTCAAATTTGTTGGCCAGATCTCTGACCAGTCGGTTCATCTTGCGGAAAGTCTGATTGATCTGGACCATCCTCAGACTCATGGCGTTTCGCTGGAGCTCGCTGGTGATTCTGGAGGCCTGGGCCAGATCTTTGATGGTCTTTTGTTCCTTCAAAGACTTGATAGAACTGTTGGAAGTTATTAGTGACTGGGTGATCACCAGCTCCCCGACCAAGTCGATCAGTCCGTCAAGTTTTTGAGTGTCAACTTTAACGGTATGAGCGGCCGCATTGGCTGCTGCCGTCAATCCCAAGCCTTCACTTTGTTTTTGCTCGCGGAGGGCGGCGGCAACTTTATCAGGGGCGCCAATTTTTTGCTTGAGGAGGATCTCGCCAAGCTTGGTTTCTTTCAAATTATCTTGGAGCTTAAGGGCTTTTTCGATGTGTTCGTGCTCCAAAAGACCCATTGACACCAGGATTTCACCTAAACGCCGGCCTTTGTCTTCACCTTGTTGGCGTTCCAAAGCCTGATTGAGCTCCTCTTGATTGATAAGGTTTTCCTGGAGCAGGATTTCACCTAACCTAACGCTGCGGACGGTCTTTTGGGCCTGGATCAGACCGCCGAGGTCGCCTTGGGAAATCAGGCCCTTTTCCACCAGGATTTCACCGAGTTTTTTGGGTTTAGGTATATTGGAGGCACCCAATAGGGTCGCCGGTACCTCGTTGGCGGTCAGGATGCCTTGCCGAGCCGCCCAGAGCTTTTCGCGCAGTTCGACCAATTCTGTTTGGCCCCAGGAGGGGTTGATGGACCAAGAACGGCCGTCGGCGTTGAGCTGCAGGGAGTTGAGGCCGGAAATAACCAAAGAACAGGCTTCCAGGAGGATGTCGGTAATCAAAGTCGAGTGAGGCACTTGTTCAGTTGACACGTAGTCGATCAGTTCGATAATGTCGGCCACCAGGCGAGTCAGATCGTCGAGATCCAAAAGGCTGAGGCCCCCCAAAATGGCACTGAAACGGGGCAGAGTTTCATGCATGGCCGAGACTGGGTCGGACTTTTGCTCCACCGAGACCAGTTTCATTTGAAGGTCTTCCAAGGCTCCGACAAAATCGCTTTTGAAATAATCAACCGTCAGCTTCTGGGAACTGAGCATAACGTCCCGGCGAGCCTGGGTCGGTGTAGGGACGATGTAGGCCACCGATGAGCCTTTTTTGCGGGGCTGGAAAGACTCCAAGCCCAGGGAAGCCTTGGGAGTCTCAAGGTTTTGAGCAGCTTGTTTGGAAGGGTCCGGACCGGGCTCGTTTGAGCATAAAGAATGAATTTTACTGACAATGCCTTCGGCGTCGCCCTGGAAGGGCGCCGCTACCGGCAGGCACCTGGATAACTCATCTAAGAGGCTAAGTCCCTGGCTGGCCAGCTCCATAGCCGACTCAGTATCATCGATCTCGTCTTTGACGGCGGCGGTAAGTAGAGAGGAGAGAGCCTCAATGATTTTTTTGGGGAGTTGAGAGCCGAGGGGAGCAAAAGGTTCCTCAAGCCGTTGAACCTGACCAAGCAAGGCGCTGAGTTCCAGGAGGTTGTCCTTGGACAGCATGACCAAATTTAGGCTGGCCTCGTTGAGGAGCGTATTTAACGTTTCAGCATCAAACGGCATGACTCCCCCAAAAACGGAGCGGTCAGAAGAAAAAAACCGGAACCTGAGGTTTCCGGTTGGCAGTAAATAATTTATTTCATTTCACCGGAAGGCGCCTCAGCCGCATTATTGCTCTGGGGGGTGGCCGGAGATTTTTCGGTCACCATGGACCGACGACCGAGTTTTTCGCTTAAAATGACGTACTGCCATCTGGTCAGCCGGTCTCTCTCATCAAGGATGGTGTCCACCAGCTGCCCGAAGCTGGAAGGGTCCCTGGCCAAGTAATCGGTAATGCCGTAGCTTATGGCTTCAATCATGCCCAATAGTGATGGGCGAGAGGCCAGGACGATCAGGCGGGTCAAGGGAGACTGACGATGGACGTCAGTGCCCAGGGAATGATCAACCAAAAGGTTGCTGTCAGCCACCAGAAAATGGATGCTTTTGGTTTTGATGAAGGACAAAACCCCGGAGATGTTTTCCACCAAGGTCACGTCAAATCCCTCACGCTGGAGATCAAGCACCAGAGGGGTCAGAAAGGTCGGTTCCCTGTCGACGATCACTATGCGCATATTTGGTTAGGCTGCCTCGCCGCAACTAATGGAAAACCAGACTGCCTGCGGCTAGAGTTACTGCCCGAAAAGGACGGGCCCGGTAGTTTGGATAAGAGCAAGCTAGAAAAAATGGTTGTTACCAAGTTGCTGGAACAAAAAAGTTGCCAGTGGGCTTGGGTGTTTCACATTAAACCCATCTTACCTCGATTAAGTATAGCGCAAAGATACTAATAAATCAACCGAAAGGGCCACGGCAAGGCCCTTGGAAGATAGCCAGCAAGTAATGGCCGATGCACAGAGCGGCCGAAACTGAACCAATCAAAAAAACCAAAATTAAGCTGAAAAAGTTATTTTATATAGCTCTTTCAGTAAATTGTTTCAGGATTGTCCAGTCCTTGACCCCAGCGGGCTTTTCGGTTAGAGACCGGTTTTGGGGGCCGGCCTTTCTTTGACCGAGGTGCGGCCGTAAAGGTCCTCGCCTCGCCAGTTGTGGAACAGTTCCCTGGTCTTCTGGAACATGGCGTAAACCAGGGGAATAATGATTAGGCCAACGGTGGAAGCGGCCACCATGCCGCCAAAGACGGCCACCGAAACGTTCTGTCTGGTGGCAGCCCCTGGACCGGTGGCTAAAATCAATGGAATGAGACCAGCCAAAAAAGCCAGGGAGGTCATGATAACCGCCCGGAACCTTAGCATGGCGCCGTTGGCCGCACTTTCCTTGATGGTTTGACCTTCGGCTCGGGCCTCTTTGGCGAATTCCACTATTAAAATGGCGTTCTTACTGGCCAGGGCGATCAGGGTGACTATCCCAATCTGGACATAAAGACCAAGGCTTTGGTTAGCCAGTTTGACGGCCAGCATGGCGCCGTAAATGGCGGCCGAGATGGAGACAATGACGCCCAGCGGAATGGTCCAGCTCTCATAGAGGGCCACTAAAAACAGGTAGGCAAACAGAAACGACAGGACAAACAGGTAAACAGTTTGACCGGCCGACTCTTTTTCCTGATAGGTTGAGCCGGTCCACTCGTAACCGATATCGTTAGGCAGCGAGCGGGCGGCTTCCTCCATGGCCGCTATGCCCTCCCCGGAACCCAGCCAGGGTTTGTTTTGTCCCATGATAACGGCGCTGCGATAGTTGTTGTAGCGGGTGATGTTTTGCGGTCCGGTACTCAGGGTAACATTTAAGAGCGACGACAGAGGCACCATGGTCCCGGTGCTGGACCGGACATTGATGGCGTAAATGTCGTCGATATTCTTTCGGCTGAAACTGTCGCCCATGATTTTGACCTGCCAGCTGCGGCCGCGATAGTTAAAATCGTTGACGTAATAACTGCCGAGGTAGGACTGCAGGGTTGAAAAGATGTCCGAGACGGCCACTCCCATCCGGAGGGCTTTATCGCGGTCGAGATCAACTTTGAGTACCGGGGTGTCGGTGTTAAAGAAGGTGAAGGCCATCAACATCCTGGGATCTTGCATGGCGGTGCCGATAAATTTCATGGACTCCTGGGCCATTTCCTCAGGCGGCCGGCCGGCGTAATCTTCCAGGACGAACTGGAAGCCGCCGACCGAGCCTAAGCCGATGATGGGCGGGAGAGTAAAGGCTGAGCAAGTGGCTTCCAGGATTTGCGATAACTGGATATTAAGGTTATTGGCAATGGCTATGAGCTGGGTCTGGTCAGTTTTGCGATCGTCGTAATCGTCGAGGCCAACGAACATAAAGGCGGCGTTGTCCTGAAGGCTCATGTTGACAACATTAATACCGACGATGGCCATAACATTTTTGACGCCTTCAATGTTGTAAGCGATGGCTTCAGCCTGGTTAAGTACGGCCCTGGTTTTGTTGAGGGAACTTCCCTCGGGAAGCCCTATCTGGACGATGATAATCCCCTGGTCCTCATCGGGCAAAAAGCCCGAGGGAGTAAAACGAAGGATTCCGTAAGCCGAGGCCAGGCAGAAGCCGGCGACTACCAGACCGAAGACCGAGCGGCGAAGGAGGGTTGTGACCAACCCGTGATATTTGGAACGAGTTTTGGAAACCAGTTTTTGGAAAGCTCGGACGATGAAATTGGGCTCAGTGTGACCGGGTTTGAGGAAAATGGCGCATAAGGCCGGGCTCAGGGTTAGAGCGTTGATGGCGCTAATGAGCATTGACACCGAGATAGTAATGGCGAACTGTTGGTAGAGTTTTCCAGATAATCCAGGGATAAAGGCGACCGGCACAAAAACCGAGAGTAAAACCAGGGCGATGGCCACGATAGCCCCGGTTATCTGGTTCATGGCCTTGATGCTGGCTTCTCTGGGTGCGAGATTGTCCTCCCGCATGACCCTTTCGACGTTTTCCACCACCACGATAGCGTCGTCGACCACAATGCCGACTGAAAGGACCAAGGCTAAAAGCGAAATGGTATTGGCCGAGTAGCCTACCGCCAAAAGGACCGCAAAGGTGCCGATGAGGGAAACCGGGACGGCGACCATGGGGATAAACGTGGCCCGCCAACTGCCCAAAAAAAGGTAGACCACCAAGATGACCAGAATCATGGCCTCAATGATACTATTTTGGACCTCTTTGATCGACGAACGAACGAAAGTGGTGGCGTCGAAAACCTGATTATAGGCCATGTCCGGGGGAAAGCGTTTGACAATCTCTGCCAAGGCCTTGTCGACGGCCGTAGCGGTGGCCACAGCGTTGGAGCCAGCCGACTGGGTGAGCATCATGCCAGCCGAATCCCGGCCGCGGTAGATCCCGATGGGGGCATAGGTGGCGGTGTCGAGTTCGGCCGTAGCGATGTCGCCCAGCCGGAGGGGGTTGCCGTCAGAATCGGTCCGGATAATAATATCTTCAAATTCATCGGGGGAAGTTAACCGACCAGTAGCTGAGAGATTGTAATGAAGTTCCTGGGTTGTCAGGGTGGGGGCACCGCCAACCTCGCCGACAGCGGCTTGGATGTTTTGAGAGGACAGTGCGGCGATAATATCGGAGGTGGTCAGGTTCAGGGCGGACATGCGGTCTGGTTGGAGCCAGATGCGCATGCTGTAGGTGCTGCCGAAAAATTCGACCGTACCGACTCCCGGGATGCGGGCCAGGGGATCGACGATGTTGTTGGAGATCCAGTCACTCATTTCTAAAGGCGAAAGAGTGCCGTTGGGGGAGTAGAAAGTGAAGGCCTTTAAAAACGAGGAGGTGCTCTTATCGACGTTAACACCCTGCCGGGTGACTTCAGCGGGCAGAAGCGGTTCAGCCTTTTTGAGGCGGTTTTGGACATTGACCATGTTTAAATCGGGGTCAGTGCCGATTTGGAAAGTAACGGCCAGAGAGTAACTGCCATTGTTGGAAGATTGACTGGACATGTAGAGCATGTTGTCCACGCCGTTCATGGCGCTTTCAATAGGCTGGGCCACAGTACTTTCAAGGGTGTCAGCGCTGGCGCCGGGGTAGGTGGCCCGAATGTTGACCGTTGGGGGCACAATATCGGGAAATTGGGCGACGGGAATCTTTAAAAGGGCCAAAAAGCCGGCAATGCTTATGATTAAAGCTATGACTATGGCAAAGCGAGGTCGGTCGATAAAAATTTTCGACAGCATTACTTCACCTCAGAGCCGTTTTCGGAATTTTGGCTCTCTGAAGAACCTGGTGCCTCCTCCGCCGAGTCCCCGTTTGGAGAAATTTCTGAGCCAGCGGCCTGGGCTTGAGGCTTTTTGGGATCTTCAACTACTGTTACCGGATAGCCAGGACGAAGCCGGGCCCCGCCGCTCATAAGTCCAAGGGATATAACTTGGTCGCCTTCGGCTAAGCCGCTTAAAATTTCAAAGCCTTCTTCGTACTCGAAACCCAGCGTAACCGGCCTGGTCTCGCTGACCAAGCCGCCATTGGGATTGGGGGCCGTGACGTAAACATAGCTGCTGCCTTGACTGGTCATAACGGTATTTTTTGGGAGAAGCAAGACCTCGCTAGGGGTCTTGGGTTCGAGGTTGACGACTACTGATTGACCTGGAATCAAGATACCTTTGGGATTGTCGAAACGGGCTTTAAAGCTGACGGTGTCAGATTGCCGCCCAACCTCTGGGGAAATGTAAGAAATGTGGCCGTCAAGCTCGTAGAAATCCCGGCCGTTAATAATCAGCCTGGGCAAAAGATTTTCGACCGTCGAGCCCGGCAGGCCGCTTCTGGGATTGCCCAGTCTGGAGCCAGCCATAACTTTGTCGGAAACTCCAAAGCTAACCTCGACCTCGTCGACTTTGACAATCCTGGCCAGAACGCCGCTTTCAGGCCCTAAAAGACTGCCGACTGAGAAGGTGGAATCGCTAATTTGGCCGGTAAACGGGGCTTTGACGGTAGTGTACTGAAGGGTTAAGGCGGCCTGTTCAAGCCTGGCCTGGGCACTCTGCAAGGCGGCCTTGGCTACGTCCAGAGCGGCGGCGGCATTATCGAAATCGGATTTGGGAGCGCTTTTTTTGTCATACAGATCCCTGATTCGGTTATATTCGAGTTCGGCCCTTCCGAGTTGGGCGTCGGCCGAAGAAACGTCGGCCTCGGCAGCGTTGAGGGCAGCCTGATAGCTATCAGGCTCGATCTGGAACAAAACCTGGCCCTCGGTAACGGTGTCGCCGGCCTGAAAACTTTTTTCCAGCAAAAAACCGCTGACTCTGGCTTTAAGCTCGACGGCCAGGTCAGCCTCCACTAAGCCGGTGACTCTGAGGTATGATTTGGCCAGAGTTTTTTTAATCTCTACCAAGGTTACCGGTTGGGGCCTCATCTGCATTGCGGGCTGGGGCCGGAGCAAGCCAATCACAATTACGGCGGCGGCGGCGGCGACAATAAGCAGGGGTATGACGATGAAGATGTAACGCTTGACCAAAGATTGAGCTGACAAGGTGCCTCCGTCGATCGGCTCGTTGTTTTCGTGTGCCTCAGTCACGTTGAATAAGGTCGGGACGAAATTTGATAAGTTAAAGTTTGAGCCGACAGGATGTTGGATTCAAAATAGGGTTACCCGGCGAAATTACCGGCAGAAAAGTTTCTTTCTTTAGTGTTAGAGTTAGGAGTCGGTTTAAGAACACAAAGAATCCGGAAAAATTGGAAAGACAATCCAATGGGCGGCTTTTGATTAAAGGTTAACCATTTGATGAGGGCCGGCCAAGGCATGTTTGGGGGCCCATAAAAATGGCCGTTTCGCTCAGTGGGAGGCGAGAAGGCGGACTGCCGGCCAAATTAAGGTCGGAAAGTTTATAGTAACATATTTTCTTGAGTTAATTCAACCATAATTTGTACTTAAACTATTGAGGTGAGAGGGCAACCGGGCCTCGGCTTTTTGAGAAGCCTTTGCAGGCCTTTAGGATAGAGGGTATAATTGGAATTAAGGTCCCTCTGACAAGCAGCTGCGGTCCGATTTGAAGCATGAAAAATATCAGCCAAAACTATAGACCAGCCAAAAGAATCCCAAATATCTTCAGCTTTTAGGCCACAAAGATTTTATAAAAATTGAAATAGCGCATTTTTCGGATGCTGTTGACCATGTTATTATTGATTATGGTTTGAGAGTCTAAAGTTTATGGTGTATTGTAGCTATAATCAAGGCGTATTTGGTTAATTCAGGAGCCCTTGCTTTTTAAGGTCCGGACCCATTTTCTTTTATCGTTGTAGTTCTGAGCTAGGTGAGCTTCAATGATAAACATATTTTTCGCTTCAAGACAAACCTGCGGGTATTATAGGCCTGGCTAAATATTTTATCAAGGTTAGCTACCGCCGGCAGGTTATGGCCAAATTTTTCCTTTGTTGTTTACCTCCAAGCACTTCGGTTGCGCTTGTAAAATGTTCACAGTAGCAAATTAACAATGTTTTATTATATAAAAATTATAATATTGGATTATTTTAATGAACTTAAATCATAAGGCGCCTTTATTTGGTGGAAAGTTTCTTGGCCTGCAATTTGGCCAAATCCGACTGTTTTTGTTAGCCTTTTTGGCTAGCTCAATTCTAATGGGGGCCCATTATTCTTTGCCAGAGGGGCAGCTTATTTTCAATTTAGATCAGTTTAATCACCTCAAACTCTCGGGCAGCGTAGCGCTCGGCCTGGAAAAAGGCCAGTGGATTATTAGAACGGCTGAGCAAATTTCGGAGAACGCTGGTCTGCCAATTCACCAGTTCTATTCTCCTGGAGCCCACACTTTTATAGCTATTGTGGCTATATTAACCCACGATCTGTTTTTGGGTTTTTCTTTGGCCCTTATTTTGATGTCAACTTTAGCCTTCATTTTTTCATTTAAATTAGTCAGGTATTTAACCCAATCTGACATTGCCGCTATGGTCGCCGCCTTTGTCTTTATTACTGGGCCTTATCTGGCGGTCGACAGAGTTATGAGAGGGGCCATCCCGGAATATATGGCCATTTGCGTCTTGCCCATGGTCCTTTATTACCAATTAAGGGCCGCAGCTAGCGAAAAATTTGGCTATATAATCAAGGCGGTTTTGGCCACAGCCTGGTTGTTTCTGCTGCATCTCATCACGGCGGTCTTTTTTTATTTTTTTTATGGTGTATTTTTGTTATCGTTTTTTGTTCATAATTTATTTATATGTGGAAAAAATAGAAAATATTTCTTAATTAAATGTTTTAGAAAAATAATTACTGTTGCAGCTATTATAGTTTTAATTGGCATGTTGGATATGTATCATTTATTTCCAGCTATGTTTTATAAAGATATTATTGCCAAAACATCTGATGTCGCTAATAATTCACTTTTTAATTCTAGTAGATTTACGCCTTTCCTGGCCGTCTTCAGTATCAGGGAACTGATTTGGCCGAGACAAGGGATAGGGATCACCCCGGCAGCTTGCTATCAGCTGGGATTGATGCTCTTGGCCGGCTTTGTGGCTTATATTTATTTCAAGATTCGGGATTATCGCTCAGCCTTCGCCTGGCCATTGATATTTACCGGTGGCCTTATTGTCTACGTCATTTTGCTGCCCGTCATTTTTGTCGGGCCTTTGAAAATTTTTGATTTCGCTCAGTTTTCCTACCGTTTTTTGGCCTTCTTTCAGTTATTGGCGATGATCTTGGGGAGTCTAGCTTTGGTCGCCTTTTGGCAGGCTAACCCTGATTATCGGCCGGCCCAAAAAAAGAATTTGGCTTTAGTTTTGATTTTAGCTTCCATAATTTTAGTCAGCCCTTATCTTTTTCCCAAGAGCGTCAGGATGGGTTATCCGAAATATATTCATGCAGCCCAGGTTTTGGAAGCTAAGACGTTGGAAAACGGCAACGACTCATATCTGCGGACGCCGCCTGAGGTTATGGAGGGGGCCAAAAATGTTCCGGCTTTTGAGGCCAGCGAGATTATGCCAGCCACTGAAGTCAGAAATACAGCTGATCGGATTTTTGAGATTGAATTGGCCAATAATAAATTCAATATGGGACAATATGGGGAACTGTTTCTGGATGTCCTTTATTACCCCAAGTTGATGGATATACAGAGCACTATTGATGGAAAGAAATTTGAGCCAATTTTGGAGACCTATTGGCGAAGTCGGGAAGGTTTTGGGAAAGTCGGCCAGGTAGGCTATTTCCATGGCTTGAAACTGTCGGGTTTGCCGGCCGCAGGAAAATTGACCGTCCAGGTCAAGTTTGTTGGGAGTAAGGCCGGTAACTGGATTAGTTTGGCTACTTTGATCGTCCTATTAGGTTACGCCGTGATAGCCAAGAGCCCATTGGGAGGGCAACAAAAGCTTGGTTTTTTAAAGTCGCTGCGGGCGGCCCAAAGGCGCCTTTTCCTTCTCTCCTAAAGGCCAGCCCAAAGGTGGTAGTTTTATCTTAAGTTTCTGTTTTTATCTCTATCCATCCATATTCCAAATAAAAAAGATTGAAATCCGATAGTAATACTAAAAAGCATAATAATTAAAGTTATTTCTGGCATTTGGCCTTGCGATATCCATAAATAAATAAGTCTTAATAAAAAAATAAAACCTAACCCAAAAAGGATTGTGCCCATGGCGATAAACAAGATCAGGGGATGGGCGTCGCGGATCATATATTTTTTCCACAGTCGCCAGCAAAAACCTTTGATCAATAAGCGGCTGATGGGCCACAGCACTTGGCGGGGCTTAAAGCCACTGACCTCGCCGACATTATAGACTGGACGGATGGGGACGTCTCTAACTCTCATGTTTTCAATATTGAGCTTGACCAAAATATCGTTGGGTTGCCCGTATCGTTTGTACATCTGGTCCCAGTCGATGGCTTTAAGGGCCCGGAGACTGATAACGGTGTACCCGGTCTGGGAGTCGGCAATGTGCCAATAGCCGGAGGCTATCTTGGTGAGAAAGGATAAGACGGCATTACCGTAAAATCTAACTTTGGGAATCAGGTTATAGGATTCCTCATATACCAGGCGGTTACCCTTAGCGTAATCGACTCCTTCCAGGGCCACCAGATCGCACAGGGCCGGTAAATCAGCTGGATCCATCTGGCCGTCACCAGCCATGACCGCCGTCATGTCGAGGTCATGGTCCCGGGCCCATTTATAACCGGAGGCGATGGCGCCGCCCACGCCTTGGTTGCTGGGATGGGTTAAAAGCACTATCCTGGGATCGAGGAGGCCTAACCTTTGAGCCTCCTGGCCTGTGCCGTCGGAGCTGCAGTCATCGACCACGATGATGTAGTCGACAAAATCGGGCATGGTTTGGACGACTCTGGCAATCAATTTTTCCTCATTGTAGGCCGGCACTACGACGGCTAATGTTTTTTCTTTGTACATTTATATCCTCAAATGTTTCGTTCAATAAAATGAGAGGGCGGCGGTCAACCGGCAGTCGACTGAGTAACCAAGATCAAAAGGTCACCCCGCCGTCCGTCCAGGCCAGGGACCCCATGACCGGCGGCCTTAAATTTTTGGCCGGAGTGGGTGCCAGGGGGGACGGTCAGGCGAAGGCGGGAGCCGTCCAAAGTCGGAACCATCGGTCGGCAGCCCATGGCCAGTTCGGCGGAGGTTAATGTCAGGCTGGTGTGCAGATCGTGGCCAAGACGTTGAAAGGCCGGGTCTGGCAAGACGTTTAGAGTGACTGTTAGTTCGTTTCTGGGCTGCCCAAGTCGGCCCGGCTTTTTGGGGATGATCAGGACTTGCCCCTGGTGTGCCCCCTGGGGTACGGTGACATAGAAACGGACGACTTCAGAACTGCTATTGTAGGCGGCGACTTTGATGGCTCCGAAAACGGCCTCCTTAAGAGTCACCGCCACGGTCACGTTAATGGTTGGAGGTTTTCCGGGCGTCTTACGAGGGGTGTTTTTTTGTCCAAATTCTGAGAAAAAGTCCTGATAGGGAACTGATTTAACGGTCGGGGTGGCATCTTTATCAATAATGGAAAAAAGGGTTTCTTTGATGGGGGCGAGCCCGAACTCCTTAAATAAGTCGCTTAAGTCAAAACCCTGAAAAATGTCGTCGGTGGAGAATTCCCCGAAAAATGCCTCCGGGCCCATTTGATCGTAACGGTGCCGCTTAACGGGATCGCCTAAGACAGCATAGGCCTCGGCAATGGATTTAAAGCGCTCCTCAGCGACAGTGGAGTCGGGGTTGCGGTCAGGATGCCAAAGGACGGCCATCTTGCGGTAAGCCTTCTTGATGGTCGTTTGGTCAGCGCTGGGAGAGACCTGAAGCAGGCGGTAATAATCTTTGTTGGCTGGGGCCAATCGAGGCGCTCCCTTAGTATCTGTATTGAGGGCTCCGAGTCTCAGTCCAGAGCGGCCTGGTCAGGGTTCGGAAGACAGTTAGTGGCAGCTGAGCCGGCGGCAGCGGAAAGCTCTCGGAGCTCGTGAGCCAGCGCTTCGCTTCTGGGCTGGGCCAGAAGAGTCAGAGAGCTCTCGTCGGGAAGATGCGAGCGGATGATTATGTGGCCGCAGCCGCAAACGGTCATGGCCAAGCTGCGCATAACTTCGACCCTGTCGACGGCCTTAAGGGTCACCTTTTCCGGACGGCCAAGGCCCCACCAGCTGAAAATTGTCAGGCTCTCGGCGGTCAAAAGGTAAACCAAGCTCAGGCGGTGGACCAAAAGACCTATAAATAATATACTTATGGCCAGCCACAGTCCTTGATGGGCGAGCGGGGCCCGGCCTGAGACATAAACCAAAGGCCCCATGGCGATACCCGCCAAAATGACCCAGCAGCCTCGTAAGGCCGGTCGGAAACGTCGGGGGTTCATTTTTAATCCGGTGGTTATTTTTTTCCTCATCAAGAGGGCTCAAGGGCGAAATATTACTGTCATTACCCGAATGTGAGCATCAGCAAAGAGGCGCTGCGGCTAGGCCGGAGCCCCCGAAGGGAGCTGCGGTGATCTTTGGCTCAAAAATTGCAAAGTATTGCTGGGTGAAAATATTGGGCGACCCCTCGCCAGACGAGTTTTCGGGCCACAATTGCCAAATGCCGGGGCCTTAAAGGGAACCGGCTCCTGACCTCCAGGGTCTAGCCAATTTCGGCCACAAGATTTATAAATCTCAAAAGCCAGAGGAATGGCCGATTATGACCGACTTAAAAATTATATCATATTTTGTTCTTGGTTCAGTGTTTTTGGTTTTTTTGGCCGCCTTGTCACCGGTGACCGAGGCCGGGGCGGCCGAGGAGCCTGGAGGTAATCGGGCCATGGTGGGAAGCGTGGAGGTTAGCCTGATCGGGCCGGAGGGTTTGATAAAGGTTGATGGACAATGTCCAGAGGCCGATCAATTTATTGAGCTGATCAAGGAGCGTTTTAAACTTAGGGTTTTGGCCATGTATGCCGATCCCGAGCAATGGCAGTATTTTGTCGACGGGCTGGCCGTAAAGGAACCTCGAAGCATCCCCCCGCTGGCGGCGATTGGGGTGACCACCCGAATGGACGGCAAAAGCTACGATGACAAAAGGGCAGCCAAGGAAAGGCGCAAACTCAACAACCTAGTCAGCTTGGCCATCAACACTCGGCCGCTAGTTTCGATTTTTGGCAACCGGGCCAACGCCAAACTCAGGGAAAAACTGGGGCTCGATCTGGGATTTCGTTACCAGGGTTTGGGAGAATTTGTCGGCAAATTTGACGAAAACGACCGGAGTGTTTCCTATTCAGTTCTGGCTTCCTCGAACCTCTATGGCCAGAAAAACGAAAACTTTGTCACCCTCACCGCCTTAAGAGTCAGTGACAAGTTTATCTATCTGGCCTGGATCGATCCCGACCGCACCAGTGAAGGCATAAGTCAGACCAAGACCCGGACCTTGAACTGGGTCAGGCAAATGAACCAAGAAAATTTCTCAGAGGGTGAAAGCTACCAGGACTCTGACCAAGAAGTCGGCCGGGACAGCTAAAAAAGGGTTGCCAAGCGTCTCAGGCTTTTTCCAGTTCAAAGGCGTCGTGGAGGCTTCTGACCGCCAATTCGGCGTATTTTTTTTCAATAATGCAGCTGATTTTGATTTCCGAAGTGGAGATCATTGAGATATTGATGCCCTCACGGGCCATAGTCTGAAACATCAGCGTGGCTACCCCGGCGTGGTTGCGCATGCCGACACCGACGATGGAAACTTTGGCGATGTTGTCATCACCAACCACTTGGCCGACCTCTATCTCCCGGCCCGTTTCCTTCATGAGTTCCATGGTCTTGGCAAAGTCGGTCGCCGGTACAGTAAAGGAAAAATCGGTCCAGTGGGTGATTCCGTCGATGGGTTCGCTGGAGACGGACTGGTTTTGGATGATCATATCCACCACGATGCCGGCCTTGGAAATCAGGCTCAGGATGCGGGCGGCGACCCCGGGTTTGTCGGGAACTCTTTGCAGGGTAATTCTGGCCTCGTTGACTGAATGGGTCACCCCCCGGACCGGTGTTTTTTCCATATCGGAATCCTCTTCGACGATTAAGGTGCCGGTAGCTTGGGAATGGGCATGACGGACGTGGATTTTCACTCCATAGTTCAGTCCCAGCTCAACGCTCCTGATTTCCATTACTTTGGCCCCGAGAGAGGCCAGTTCAAGCATTTCCTCGTAACAGATCTTGTCGATTTTACGAGCGTTTTTGTGGATGTGGGGATCGGTAGTGTAAATACCGTCCACGTCAGTATAGATCTCGCAGATGTCAGCGCCTAAGGCGACAGCCAGGGCGACGGCCGTAGTGTCCGAACCCCCGCGGCCCAAGGTGGTCAGATCGTTGAAGCGGTTGATGCCCTGAAAGCCGGCCACCACGGCAATTCGTCCTTTGGCCAGTTCGGTTTTGATCCTGGCCGGTTCAACCTCCAGGATGCGGGCTCGGCCGTGGGCATCGTCGGTTTTGATCCCGGCTTGAAAGCCCAAAAAGCTCTTGACCTTTTCCCCGAGGCTTTGGCAGGCCATGGCAAAAAGGGAAACCGAGATGACTTCACCAGTGATCAGCAGATTGTCCAACTCCCGTGGTTCGGGGGACGGATGAAGGCTGTGGGCCAGTTTTAACAGGCGGTCGGTGTCGCCTTTCATGGCCGACAGCACTACCACCACTTCGTTGCCTTCGTTTTTGGCAGTTATGGCCCTTTTGGCCACTTCTTTGATCAGTTCGACCGTAGCGACCGAACTGCCGCCGTATTTTTGAATTATTCTGGCCATACTATTCCGGATTACCAAAGGCGTTGACCGCCGCCTGCCAAAGGGTCCAAGCCGGTTCAGTTGAGCCGCGGGCCCGGAGCCAACGACCGGCGTCGTTATAATCTACTTCCAAATCCAATCTCTCTTTCGGCCAAAAGTCGTCGGTCAGACGGTCGGCCCATTCTACCAGACAGATGTCTTGCCATAAATACTCATCAAGCCCCGCCCCGTAGAATTCCTCCGCTGGTTGGTCTCCGAAACGGTAAAGATCAAGATGATATATCGTCCGAAGGCCTTTGTAAACGTTGACCAAAGTAAAGGTCGGGCTGACCACCTGGTCAAAGGTCACCCCCAGAGCTTCAGCCAGTCCTTGGCACAGGGTGGTTTTACCGGCCCCTAAGGGGCCTTGCAGGGTTACGACCTGTTTGGAGTCCGGCCATTGGCGCATGGCTTGGCCAATGGCCGCACCAGCGGTGCGAGTAGCCTCCGGGTCAGGCAGATAAATTTCTCCGGGAAAATATTGGATATTTTGGGGTATAATCGTTACCGTTAAACAGGCCCAGGCGTTAGTAAGAGCCAGGCCAAGGAGGGATTGGTGGACAATCCCTGATTTAATCGGCGGCCAACCCTGGGGTCCTGGTTGACTATTTCCGGCCCCCTTTGGCTCGCCGTTGTTTCTTTTAGTTTTTCTCCGGCTTTTTGACCGGCTAGTCCAGCCGCTTGGGCGGAGAAGGGCGGATAAGTCGGTATTATGTCCTTTTTCGGCCTTTAAAGTCAACGCCCGGTTTAGTTTTTTTGCGGGTGACTTTCCTTGGGCTTGGCCTTTGGTTAAAAGCTGGCCATGGCCGCCAAGGCCCAAACCATCGGGGGCTGAAAATATAGGCTCTCTTGGTCAGTTAAAGAGCCAGCCGAGGCCTCGGCCGTCTTAATCCCCTAGCTTTTTCCACACCATGACTCAGCCCATTGCTGGTGAACTAGTGAGCGTACTGGGGAATAAATTAAAGGATTGCGCCTTGACCATAAAAGATCGCCGCCGTTTAGATGACCATTACAGCCGCTTAGCTCGCAAAGAAGGCTATCCAGCCCGTTCGGTCTATAAATTGGGCGAATTTGACCAAAAATATAAACTCTTTCGGCCAGAGCTGAAAGTTCTCGATCTCGGCTGTGCTCCAGGCGGTTGGACCCTTTATGCGGCCCAAAAGGTCGGACCCAGAGGCCTGGTAGTCGGGCTCGATCTTAAGGCTCCTAGTCAGGGGGGATTTCCGCCCTGGGTCCGGCTGCTGGTAGCCGATCTTTTGGAACCAATTCCCAGTCAGCTTTCTGATATGAAACCATTTGACGTAGTTTTGTCGGATATGGCCCCTAAGACTACCGGCCGCCGGGAGGTCGATCAGGCCCGGAGCCTCGAACTTTGTCAGGCCGCTTGGGCGGTGACTGAGCAATATTTGCGAGCAGGCGGATTCTATTTGTTTAAGGTTTTTGAAAGTCCGGAGGCCGACGAGTTGGTTAAGCAGCTGGCTCCTTTTTTTAGCCGTCAGGTCAGGCTCAAGCCCAAGGCGACCCGAGGCCAGAGTACGGAAATATTTATTCTGGGACTGGGCTTTAAGGGCCGCTCCTGAGCCGTTTTATAAAGTGTGATCGGAATATTAAACCGGTTTTTTGGATGTTCGGGGGTGTTCCGGATGGAGGGCAAAATAGTAAATCAAGTAAAAAGCCAACAGGCCTAGAAGGTTGACGGTGTTTCCCCAATAGGCAGCCCGGTAGGTGTGGAAATATTCGCACAAAAGGCCAAAAACGACCGAGCCTGTGCCCATGCCCAGATCAAAGGCGTTAAAGACTGATGAGGCCACTTCCGTCCGACCGTGGGCGGGAACGGAGGAAAAAGACATGGCCTGGACGCTGGGAAACAGTGAGCCGGTGGAGAGCCCCCACATGACTGCGGCCAAAAAGAGGCTGACCGGTCCGGTCACCCTGGGGATCATCAGCACCGATGTGGTCATTAGTATTATAGCCGGGGTCAGCACCCAGCGGTGCCCATGACGGTCCTGAATTCGACCGGCAAAAACTCTGGCAATGAGGATGCCGATGGTGGAAAGGCCGAAAAATCGGCCGCTGTAGGCCAGTCCCATTTCATTGAAGTACAGGGCAATGTATATGGCCACCGAGCTGATTGAGATCCCGATCATAAACATCAAAAAAGATGGGGCCAGGGCCAGCCGGCTAAGGAGAACCAGTTTGGGTCTTTTCTGGCCTTCCGGCGGGGCGGACAGTTTCAGATCGGGCATTTTTAAGGTCCAAAGAAGTCCGGCCAGATAAATTCCGGCCACAGTCAGAAACAGGGGCAGGTAGCCGAGGTGATCTTTAAGCCAGATGCCTAAAGACGGTCCCAAGGCTAGAGTCAAAATGGTTCCCAGACCCAGAAAGCCCATGCCTTGGGCCATCTTGGGAGCGGGGATGGTTTGGGCGGCCATGGCTGTCAGAATAGTGGAGGTGATGCCGAAACCAAGGCCATGGAAAAATCGGGCGGTGCTGGCGGCCGGGGCCGAGTGTCCGAAATAATAACCGACCACCGCCAGAGATCCGATCAGGAGTCCGAGTCTGACCAGGAGAAAGGGCCTGACCAACAGCACCAGCCTGGGGGCCATCATCCTCATGATGATGGCGGCGATCATGAAAAAACTAAAAATTCGGCCGATGGCGTCCCTTGAGTGACCGTGACCCTCCAGATATAGGGTTAGAGTGGGCAGAAGAACGTCAAAGCCCAGGAAAATAAAGACGTTTAGACAGAGAAAAGCCCTGAAGCCCGCTGTCCACAGCTTGGCGACGCCGTTTTGAGTTTCGAAAAAATAAGTATCAGTATTTTTAATTTTCATCCATAGCACCGGGTCTGATTTGGTTAAGGGAGTTTGGTTCGGTCAATACCGGTGGGGCGGGGACCCAGGCAGTACCGAGGTTAACCAGCGATGAGCTGCGGAAAAATTTTCCAGATTTAACTACTACCGTCGGTTTTCGGGCTGTTGTTGGGCCATAACCGTTATTACTGCAATCTCAGGTTGGTTGATTGCCCTCGGGATAGAGGAAGATTGCCGGGCCAGCCCTGGGGCTGACAATTGGCTCAGTGTGGCCCAATAGTAGTATTCCCTGTTGGTATATTTGGGTAAAATTCCCTGATCTGGGGCGAATAATCCAGTTTTAAAGATCAACGCATGGCTCCATATACCGCCTTGGGCATGATTGGAAACAACGAGGTCAAAATCTAAAGGCCCTAATTCATTGGTAAACTCCAGGCGGGGCGAGAGTAGGATTGAGAAGAATTTTTCTATTGGCAAAATTTTATTGGTAGTTTCCGACAACACTTTAACGCCGCAGACCGCCATTATTTTTTGGAACTCATCGTCCTAGCCACAGTCAGAACTGACAATTCGCCGGCCAATATGTTAAAAGATTTTAAGATTAATATTACATTTATTAGCATAGTCATTAACTTTAAATTATGATAAAAATTATACTTGCAAGCAATGTTTGACTCAACAGGTAAAGATTTTTTTATGGGTAAATAGTTATTATTATCGCTCTTAAGTATTTCATTTGTGTTTGAGCACAATAAAATTCTATTTTTTTATATTAGAAGTTGCTTTAGAAATTAATATTGCATTAATGAATTAGTATTCAGTAAATGAAATTGTATTCTTTTTAATATTGTTTTCTGTTTTGATATAATACTATGTTAGTCGATCTTCGGCTTTTTTGAATAGCTAATTTAATTATAGTTCCATTAGGAGCTTCATATTTGTCCCTTGGCCTATTAAGGTTAATGTGGGTGCCTATTGATAATAAACGAAATATAAAAAACAAAATATAATAATTTTTTTTGATTTAGATTGTTTGCTGGTATTGTTATTATAATTATTAGGCCTAAAAGTTATTTATCTCTTAATTTTTAATACAAAACCCATTTTCGGTCCCGCATAAACTTATGGAGGTCGGCAAATCTGTCAAAATCCAGATGAGCCTGGGAAGCCGACATAAAAGGCCCGTTTTTTTTCAACAGCGTCGTCAGCCCGCTGGCCCGGCCTCCGTCAATGTCGGTTTGTGGGTTATCGCCGATCATCCAAACCCGCTCTGGGGGAATTTGGAGCAGTTCCAGGGCCAGGCGGAAGGAGGCGGGATCGGGTTTGTCTCGGCCGCTGTCCTCGCTGGTTACAATATAGTCAAAGTAGTTTTCCAGTTCTAAAAAGAGAATTTTGCGGTATTGGACCTCCGCCGTCAGATCCGTTACCAGGCAAATCGGAATCCCAGAGCCTTTCAAAGCCGTCAAAAATAAAATGACATCATCGAAAAGGCGGATGTTCTGAAAAAAAACGTTCCAGTAGGTTTGCTCCAAGGTCAGAGCCAGAAGCGGCTGAGCTTTTCGTCCCAAACTTTCAATGCCTCGGCTGAAGTACAAAAGGCGGTTGTGGCTGGAGGCGACCGGGCCCAGCCTTTTTTTGACATCTTGGCGGGCTTGGCTAAAAGCGGCCCGGACATGTTTGACCGCCAGCCCCATTTGTTGAGCGGCCATAGCCAGTACTTCGCTCTCGGCCGCCGAATGGGCTGGCTCGAAAGGATAGAGAGTGTTGTCTAAGTCCAACAAAACCGCCGAGGGTTCGGTTTGAAATCGGTCTTGGTCGTAAATATGCGGCATCAGAGTCGTTCCTTACAATTTTGCATAAGGTGACATAAGGTTATCAGCTGGATAATTCCGTCGAAACCATCCCTCCATTGGGGCTTGGGAGCCAGAATATCGTCTAATCCCGGCAGCAGTTGGGAGGCGATGATTTTGGCCTGTCCGGGCAGACAAAAGCCTTCAATTAAAATTGACTGCTCAAAAATTTCCCCGCCCTCACTTAATTGGGTGTTTAAGTGTCCCATTACCACAAGTTGTCTGACCAGGGAGTAGGTGTACATAGCCCGGCGCAGCAATACGGTCAGACGGAATTTGGGGATGACGTTGAAATCGTTTAAATCACTATTGGGCAAAGGTTCGAGGCGAAAGACAATATCGGCCAACTGGGCTTGCGGCGCAATATATTGCGCCGCATCCGGCCGCCGTTTTTCGATGGAGGCTAAAGTGTCATAAAGAGAATGGCCGCGTTCCTGGACGTCACGGCGGCATTTGAAGAAAACTCGGAGCCGTTCGTCAAGGTCCAAAAAAATTTTTAAATCAAATTTGGCGTTAAGTTTTTCCTGATACAAAGCGTGGAGCCCGCTTACCAGCACAAAATCACCGGCCCGGCGGGAAGCTGGCTGCCTGAACCGTCCGGTCTGGTGGTCGTAAACTCGGCACAAAATACGTTTTCGATCCAGGATCGACAGCACGTCAGCGGCAAATCGTCCGAGTTGGTTGGCTTGGGGTGACAGGTGGGTCAGACTTTGCCACATTAGGCCATAGCGATCCCAATTATGGTAGTCGTCGCCACTTATCTGAACTACCGAGTCTTCGCCTAACAGATCAGCCACCAGCCGGGCGCAGCGATCTTTCCCGGCTCCAGAGTTGCCAGCTATGGCTATGGAGGCCGGTTTTTTTCCTATTTGGTAGATATTATTATTTAGGATGTCTCGGCGTAAGGTGTCGGCCAGTAGTATGATGCCGGCAAATAGGGTTGCTGTATAGCTTAAGGAAATAAATTGAGGCTTAAGCCAGGTTTCCGGCGTGAAAGATTCATCCATCCCCGGCCATAGTGGAGAAGGCCAAAATAGGTATTGGCACATCGAGGCCGTTAAAATAAACAAACCCGCTGGGAGCATCTGGGAGCGCCGAGCCCTGACCAAGTGAGCCACTAAAAATGGGACAAACCAAATGTACCAGCCTGGAGGGGTCCGGGTGGTTAAGAGAATTGACAATAGAGCGCAGCCGACCAAGGAGAAAAACAGATCAAAAGAGAGCCGAGAGACTTGGGCTACGGCGTAAAACGTACAGCCAAAGATTATCGGGGTCAAAAACAAGGGGATGTCACCAAGTTTTAGATGCAGATCAAAGAGGCGAAACATCTCCGGGGTACCCATGACCAGGTGGCGGTAACTTTCGGCGAAAATGGGCAGCCCCAACCCTAACACCAAGACGGCCAAAAATGGCAGGACAAAATCGAGTCTTAAGCCGGTAAAACGGCGGTTTCGAATCAAATAAAGCAAAAAGAAAGGGAAGACCACGGCAATGCTTAGTTTAGCGGCTGAAGCGGCGGCCAAAAAAACGGCCGCTGAACGGAAGCGGTAGTTCCGCAGGGCCAGGCACGAGGCTACCAGCCAGACGGTGGGGATGGCGTCGAGCTGACCGGCCCAGTAATTGGCTAACAGCACCAGAGGGGAAAACCAGTAAAAGGCTAGTAATTTTTTTTCTTGTCTGGGAAATAGGTGGGCCAGAAGCAGCAATATAATCAAATCAGCTGAAAAGATGGCTCCCCGCACGGCCGTCAAGGCCGCATCAGCTCCAAATGCTTTGAGCAAATATCCTGGCAGGCAAAAGGGTAAAATGGAAAGAAACATGACTGGACCGTAAGGAAAAACCTTATCGTCAAGTCCAGCCGCCGCATTCCAGGGTATAAACGAGGGGTTGGCCATCCAGTTGTCAAAAAAGGGGCCAAACCAATCCTTTTGGGCCATAGGTTCCAACAAAAGACAGGCCGCTAGGCGTATCGCTGCTCCAAGCCAGAACAACCTTAGTCGGAAAAATGGCTTAATTAACTCCATAGTCCCTGGTATTTGGTGCAGACAGCTTCAATGGTAATGGATTGTTGAGTCAAAAACTTTCTGAGAGCGGGGATTTCGGTTTTAGGATCGCGTCCTTGAAGCTCCGGTGACACCAGGCAGAGCTTGAAGCCGGCCTTTTTAAGGATTTGAGCCTCGACGGCGGTCACCGGAAAGCGAGTAAAACAGTCCAGCCAGATCCACTCGACCAGGCCGGCCAAGTTCAAGGCCGTATCTGGGCTCTCATACTCAGAGACCCTGACTGCGCAGCGTTTTTCGCCGGTTCTGGCGGTTTTGAGTAGAAAAGGAAAGGACTGATCGAGAAAGAAAAAATCAGAAATTTCATGAAGTTTCATCAACTTGAGGATTCTTTCCTCCAGGCCCTCTTCTTTGACATTTAAAATAAGGGTCCGATGGTGGAAATGATCCAACCATGAGGAGAAATACTCCCCTTGGGCATATGGGTCGTGATGGAGGATCAGGTCCAGTCCTCGGCTTCGGATATCAATTTCTACACCAAAACATGGCTGAACTGTTTTGAGCGCCTCAATGGTATTTATACGGTGGGCTATTATCAGGGTCATAGCGAGCTCCAGCGCTGGCGCAGTTTGATACTGAAAGATAAGGTTCGTTTGATGAAGCGGATTTTGCTTCGCCAGTTGACGTTCCAGCGAGATATACCGTGACGGCGGTTTTCAAAGAGGACCGGAAAACGGATAACCTTAAGTTCGTAGCGTCTGGCCAAGGCCAGGGCATAGAGTTCAAGGGCAAAGTCATGGGGGGGATTTTTCCAGCTGGTAAAAAAGGACCGGTGAAAAATATTGGGCTGGGCGTTGATGTCCCATAAAAAACTCTGAAAAAAGAGCGTTTCGAAAAAACTCATCCCCAAGGTGAAAACAAGGTCGGAAGCTGGCCTGGCGCAGCGCGTTCCTTTAAGATAGAGTTTTTCCGGGTCAGGGTGTTGATCAATGATTTCAAGAGCCCTTAAGGCATCCAATGGGTCGGTTTGAAGGTCGGCGTGGCTCCAGCCTAAAAATTCGCCTTTGGCAACGGCCAGTCCCTGGAGTACTCCGAAGCCGAAGCCACGGTTTCCCTCAATTCTGATGGCGGTCAGCAGGTTTGGTCTTTGGCAAGCAGCTGACTTGATGGCCTCAACACTAGAATCGGAAGAGCCGTTGTCGACCAGGACGAACTCAACTCGGGCATCAGAAAGGGCGGCCATGTCGAGCCGTTTTAACAGGCCTGGAAGGCTGGGAGCTTCGTTATAACAGGGGATCACTAATGAGAGCTTTGGAGTTTGTATCATGTGGTCATGTCCTCACGCCAATACTCATAAGTCCTGAGCTCATCCGGGGTCCCCCAGCAGACGTAGGAGTCGATGAAAAAAACCCGGCCAACCAGCCCCAGAGCCAGGGCATCGTTACAACATTGATCGACGTAAAATTCCCCGTTAACCCGGCCGTCCTCGCCTTTGGCTATCATTCGGCGGGCGGCGGCAAAAAAGTCAGAGGCCTTTTTGAAGGTAAACCCTCCCGTTACCACCGGATCGGTGGCCGGGTTACCAATACTTTTTTTAACGCTGACTATTAGTAATTTACCATTTTTATCAGCCTGGGCCCAGCCGTACATTTCAGGGTGGCGAGCGCCCTGGGGATAAGCCCGTTGGGCCCAGAGCAGGAAATCGACCTCGGGGTCGGCCATCAGGGTTTCAAATCGGGCGGCATCGTAAATATAGCCATTATCGCAAGCCCCGATGGTCAGAGGCAGGTCGGGATCGATTAGAGATTCAGCTTCCAGGCAGGTCACAGCTTGACCTTCGGTTGGGCCAGGCAGGATTTTGATGGCCGCTCCATTTTGTTTTTCGGCCAGAGCTATAACCTCAGGTGCTCCTGGCATATCGCGACGGAGCACGAAAACAGTCCGGTCGGCCTGGGGTAAATCGTTTAAGGCCCTTAGAAACATCGGCTGACCGTCGACTTCGATCAGAGGTTTGGGGGTTGAGTAGCCCTCCTTGGCAAAACGCATCCCCAACCCGGCCATGGGCAAAAGAACCGTTCCCTTGTGTTGGGGCCGAACCTGCGGCCGGCGCCCTGGTCGGTGGATAACCGCATGGTGTAAATACTCGCTCAGATCTTGCGGGGTCCCCCACTGCCGAAATTTTTCCAGTTCAAAAACCCGGATATCTTGGCCGGCCTCAAGCATGGGAATATAGGCCAGGCTGACGTAATACTCGCCGTTGACAGTTAGTTCGCTTCTGACCAGTGTTTTTCGGAAGGTTTGGGTCATTACCTCGCCGCTGCTGAAATAATACGAGCCACTGGAGGCATATTCGGTCATCGGCTGATCAGTAAAGGGTTTCTTTTCCTGGATGTTGACGATTTGGTCACCTTGGCATTGGACGTAGGCGTAATTGGTAGAACCCAACATGTGGGGATGAAACCCCCTATAGCAGGCGACGGCTCCCTGGCAGCCAGTTTGCTGGACATAATTTTTAAAACCGGGCCAGTCCCAACGGCAGGAAAAATCGCAGTAGTTGACCAAGGTTGGCCTTAAAGGGTCAATTATATCAAAAGCTTGGGCCACTGCGTAAACCGGTCCCAGTTTGTGAGGGGCAATGCCCACGATCCGGCCTTGAGGGCAGTAGCGAGAAATAGTCGAGCGCAGGGCGTAGGCCGGGTTGTCAAGGTGCTCTTGGTTACAGATAAATATAAAATCAGTCTCACCCTCAAACATGTCCAGGATGTGGGCGATGATGGGTTTCCCCAGGACATCGATCAAAGGTTTAGGCACGGTATAACCGGCGGTCCGAAATCTTTCGCCAAAACCGGACATGGGGATTATGACCTGAATTTTCATTGCTCATTTCCAGTTTGAGCCGCATCGGTTAATAAGCGGTGTTTCTCAGCATCAAGGTGCGCCAGTTGGCGACATTCATCGTCAGAAAGACCTTCTAAGGCGACCGATTCCGGGGCCATCAGGCCAGCCATTGACAGAGCCCCAAGCATGGCCAAAGTGCCGCTAGAGGCGTCAGGAGCAGTCAGAACTCCGGCCTGGGGTTGGATGGCGACTTTGGGGGAAAAGCCGAAACGGGCGGTGAAATCGTCCAGTGACGAGGCCAGAGAGGCGCCGGGCTCTAAAATTAGCATCCGAGGGCCCAAAAAAACGGCGTGATCAGGATACAGGGGCGGACCTTGGGCCACTTTCAGGGCCACCGGGTCGAGAGCTGGGGCATGGAAAAGCGGAACCAGGGGGATGTCCCAGTCAAGATCATTAGTTGGTAAAAGTAAGTCGGTTCGAGGTTGAAGAAACGGCCGGATTGGAATTGCCAACCTTTTAAGGCAATCGTTTAGTAAATTTATAAGCTCCGGCCCGTTATCAGCTCCAAGAAGAAGGCCGTGATTTTTTAGGATAATCACCTCAGGCGGAGAACCTGAAGCCTGTAGCAGTTTACTGGCGGCCAAAGAAAGCGGCCGGCCCGGCCTTTGGTAAGGGAGTATGCTATAGTTGAGTCCGGATAATTTTTCATTTATTAATTGCTCGGCCTGCGGTCTGGCTCCCCAGATGACGGAACTGATCATGTGGGTGTGCAGGACCAGGGGCTTAGGCATCAGGGCGTGGAGAGTGGTCTCAATGGAAGGTCTGAGACCAAAATTGTCCGGGGGCAAGTCGGGCTCATCAAATTTAAAACGCCTTAAGGCCTCATGGAGGGAAACAACCGAAAAGATGTTAGCCGTCATGGCCCGGCTCATCCAAGTGCCCGAGGCTTTGATAATGAGCTGGTCGCCGTCTTTAAGGGAGATATTGCCGCCCGGACCCTGGATCAGGCTGGGGTCGGAGCCAATCATGGCCGTCAATTGGTTTAAAAATTTAGGTATCAGATTTTTTAGCATAAATTATTAACACTATTTTTTAAAAATGAAATATTTTAATCCAAAGTAATTAATAGTGGCGGCCACGAAAGCGGCCAGACAAAAAGCCAAAATTATGTAGATATTTTTGTCCAGGCCGGTAAAATACAAAACAACTCTATTGACAAGGACATTTAAACCATTGCTAAAGATATAAAGAATCAAAAAAGAAAAAATAGAATGTTTTGAAACTTTTCTAACTTGAAAAGCCCAAAAATTATTTAATATGTACGAAACAGTGATGCCAATAGATAACCCAATAATTTTTGATACATTGATGAAGCTAAAAAAATACAATAAAGATCTATAAACAATAAAATCACATGATGTCGATATGCAGCCAACTATTATAAATTTTATGGCAGTAGATTCTAGATATTTACTAATTAAATCCTTTTTTGCAATCATATAAAGTATAGCCTAAAATAAAATACTTAAGTACAACAGCAGGTACCGAACTTTTCTGGTCAATCCCTAAAATCGAAGGCCGGCAGGTAATTGATCGACAGCCGGTATCATGGTCAAAATTCAGATAAAATCAGCAGTTGATAATTTTGGTCATAAGCAATAGATAAATAGTTAATTTTAATTAAACGATGCCTCTATGATATAGGTCATTTACGTACCAACCATAGAAAGCATAAAAATAAGCAACGTATGAGAAGTAAAAAGAAATTAAGATAGTAATATAAAAAGTATTTTTGAGTAAGGCATGGTGTTTTATGCAAATATGTGGTCTGTCTGAATCCTGGTACCATAAATGGCCAAGCAAAAAACCCCAGACCAGGAGGGCGGCTAAAGTTAAAAATAGGCTAATATTGGGTAAATAATGATAAAAAATCATGGGTACCTGAGCTAAGGCCCCTAAAATGAGCAGGGCCCCTAGCACCAACAACAGGGTAAAAAGGGCCAGCCGGGTGCGGCCAATTTTTCGCCAATAACAACAGACCCAAGGCAATAAAATTAAAGACCATTTAACCGGAAAACAACTCAAAAGGCCTGGTATAGCTATCTCATACACAATTATATTTTCTATTGGCGCAATATTTAATGATACAAATGGAAAAATATGACTAAAAGTGAAAAAATTAAAAAGATATACCTTTAAAATTTTAAAAAAATAAATTATTTTAATGTCATCAGAAAATCCGGCTACAACAGAGGAAGGAGTAAATTCTGAAATTATATAATTAATACCAAACTCAAAAAAAGAATCAAAACGAGCATGGTTATAAAGCAGATATGAAATCATGCCTAGGGTAAATGGGAGAAATAAATAAATATATGGTCTTATTGTTGCTTTTTCTTTATATAAAATATATATAATAATAAGAAAGAAAAGGGCCGACGGGATAACAGCGGTGATTCTGGAACCGACTCCCAGAACTAAAAACAGGCTGATCAAAACGATAAGCCAATTTTTTTTCACAAAAAACAGTCGCAATGTCAGAAAATACAAAGCTCCCGAGATGAAAAAAAGACTGGAAGTCATGGCCACTTCATAGATATCAGGTCTTTTCAGCATGGTTAGCCCTGGCGAGGTCAGGCCAAGAATCCAAAGGCCGGCCAGAGTGAACCAAGTCCTTGGATCGGGTTGGTTCAAATTTAGGTCAGTGGGGCGGGCAGTTAGCTTTAGAAATAAAAGGGCTTGAAACAAAAAAGCCCCCAGCAGGTAAAATAAAGCCGCATGGCGATCGTAGACCTGTATACTTAAGAAATAAGCAGGCAGAAAAAATGTTAGAACTGGTGTTGGGCCATAATAAATGTATATCTTTCCATTATAATATGAAGAATCATGAAAATAAGATGTTTTGCCCCTTCTAAATTCGTGATTAGCTTCTGGATCATATGGATCTGGCAATGATTCTAACCCTGGAGCTAAGGCCAGATATGTATGTCCTTTAAAAAAGCTCTTCGTTAACTGTACGTAGAATTCGTATCCATATTGAACATTTCTGCTGCTTAAAATATACACCATTGATATTGATATGATGCATAAAGCATAAAGAAAAATTTGTTTAGGTTTTAAATTCATATATTTGGATCCATTGGTTGTAACCAATTAAAAAAGTTAATATATTTAGAAAATAATATTGCTTAACCTTTGTCAACGAACAGTAATATGGCCGCATAATAATAATTGCAGAGAGAAAAATAAATAGAAGTCAATGATGATATTACAAACAATGGCATAATATATTTTTGTTTGTCAAAATAATTTTGATTGACATTTTGAAACCATAGCCGACTAAGTAAAGACCCCCAGATCAACAATGAAGCTAATGTTAAAAAATAATTAATATTTACAACATAACGGGGAGTAACTAGTGGAACTTTTGCCAGAGCACCAAGTATCAGTATGGCACTAACAACTAAAATGAGACTTAAATGAGATAGCATTTTTTGTCCGATTTTTTTCCAATAGTTGTAAAAATAAGGAAGCAGTATTAATGACCACTTAACAGGAAAACAAGATAAAATTCCGAATATAGATACTTCATAAACAATGAGATTTGGTGTTATATTTTTTGTTGGATAGAAAAATGGAATAAATGAAGTAAATTCTCCAAAATTAAAAAGATACTCGTTTATTAATACAAAAAAATTTGATAATCTTGAACCTTCGGGAAACCCAGCTACAACTCTCAAAGGATGAAAGTCAGATATGATATAATTAATACCAAATTCAAAAAATGAATCAAAACGTGCATAGTTATATAGTAATAATAAGATTCCACCAAAAGCGAAAGGTAAAAATAATAGAAGATAAGGTCCTATTTTGGCTTTTTCCTTAAGCAAAAGATAGGTAGCCGCCAAAAAGAAAATGGCCGACGGAATTATTACGGTAATCCGGGAACCCACCCCCAGAATTAAAAACAGACTGGTCAGAAAAAGCAGCCAATTATTTTTGGAGAATAACCAACGGATGGTCAAAAACCAGAGGGCCCCGGAAATAAAAAACAGGCTGGCTGCCATAGCCACCTCATAGACCTGAGGTTTTCTAAACAGTACAAGGGTCGAAGGATTTAAACCCAGAACAAAAAGGCCGATCAACGAAAACCAGGCACCAGGGTTTTGGCTGTTTAAATCGTCACAGTCAGCCCTGGCCGTCAGTCGGAGAAACAAAAGAGCTTGAAATAAAAAAGCACCGATCACGAAAGTTAAAACAGCCGTGCAGTCTCGTGGATACAGGCCAAAACCCTGGAAAGGAAGAAAAAAAGTTAAAGCTGGGACAGGGCCATAATAAAGATAAATTTTTCCATTATAATAAGAAGTATCGTGAAAAAAATATTTTTTGTCTTTTCTAAATTTATAATTGGCAGACGGATCGTAAGGATCAGAAAAAAGTTCAAGTTCAGGGACTTCAGCAATATAAGTATGGCCTTGAACAAAGCCTAAAGCTAGTCTAGAGTTTAATTCTAGGCTTTGGTCTGTAGTGACTATTGTTAAAATATAAATTAGTATAATGAAAAGTATGCAGCCGCCATATACTTTAGCTTGATTATAGGTCAATACAGGCATGTATGTTTTCCAAACGTTTGTGTGCTCTTTGTAGGCTAATAAATTTTTGGATGTTCAAACCAAAGAAGCGACACGAAGAAGTTGTTGGCCTAGCTTTTGGTAAAGTAGCATGGTTAAAGCCGTATAATTTCTAATTTATCAAAAGAAAGCTAGTGGTCGGCCTCTTCTTGAGGTTAAAGCTCCGAGCCAGGGTGGGTAAAAATCCAAGGCTTCGCCTATACGGGTGGCAAGGGGCCCAGGGAAGATTTGAACCAAAAACGATCAACCGGTAAAAACCCTAAAAAAACCTGAATTCATAATTTTTTTTGTTAGTAATATCAAGATGTTAAAAATGACAAAAACGAAAAAAAAGACTTTTTACTGGTCGATCAAAAATAATCCGGTGGGGGAAATCGGGTGGTCATTGGCCTTAAAAACAGCACTCAAAGCGCCTTAAGACCTCTAGGAGTAGACCGCAGGCGTTAGGGACCGACTCCCGGAGACTCCAGAGGCTTTGATAATGAGGCAGCGGCCATTTTCGAGGGAGATAGCCGCCTGGACTCTGCTCCGGTTGACACCCAAATCAGACTGACAATCTAATTTAGAATTTAATTACAATAGTCTTGACTGCGTATTGATATTATAAAGTTCAATTTATGAAAAATTAGTATGTTTTTCGCAAAAAGTAAAATTAGTTGTTTCAAATCAAGGGAAATATTAGGCCCAAATTTAGCCAACCGGATCCAACCAGATTCAATTTGAACAAGCAAAAAATGTACCAAGACCAACCACCATAAAAACAACAATTGTTGTGGCTGTTGGGCCGGAGCATTGAAAAATCCAAGGCTAAAGAAAAAACCGTCGGCTGAAACTTAGAAATTAAGCAATAGACGGTTTTTTTCAGTCACAAATTAACATATATCCGCAGCGCCGACAAGGCATAAACTGGGTTATTATTAGGAGCCGTTGGTCCTGGTTAACCTGAATTAAAGTCCATAATGAGATAAGTCGGACCAAATACCTGGCCCAAAAAGTTAAATCGCCGTTTCCGCGATAAATTTCGTCGGAAACGGCGACCAACTCGAAACCCCAACCGACAATATAGTCAAGTTGGGCAGTCCTAGTGGTTACTGCTTTTTAACAGCCTCGGCCACTGTAAGGCCCAAGGCCTTAAGACTGGCCAGATCTTTTTCCTGAGGCACCCACTGGACCCGGACTTCGTCACTGGGCAGTTCGTAGCCCATGGTTTTAAGCTCAGCCTGAACCAATTTCGCCCCCTCGCCGCTCCAACCATAGGAGCCAAAGGAAGCGCCGATTTTGTTTTTCATTTTCAGGCTCTTGAGATAGCACAATAAATCGGCGACCGAAGGGAACATTTGATTGTTGATGGTCGGAGTGCCCACCATGATGGCCGCCGCATCATAGCACTCGGTGGCCACAGCGCTGCGGTGCTGGTTTTTAAGGCTGTAGTAGCGGGTCTCAATACCTTGAGTATAGAGGTAATCAGCCAGTTCTCTGGCCATATACTCGGTCGAATGCCACATGGTGTCAAAGACTATCACCGCCTTGCGTTTGGGTTTTTGCTGGACCCAGGCCGAGTACAGCTCCAAGGCCCGGCCGGGGTTCTGGCGCCAGATAAATCCGTGATCAGGGCAGATGATTTTGATCTGGGGAATCAGACCGTCGGCGGCCACTTTCTCAATAAGCTTGGCGATTTGTCCGGTGTAGGGGGTTAGGATGTTGGCAAAGTAGTTTAAAGCCAAAGGTCCCCAGATCTCTTCGCTGATCTGATCGTCGAAACGTTCGGGGGTAGCCAGGTGAAGGCCAAAGCCGTCTTGGGAGAAGAGAACGCCCTGGGCCGGCACGAAACTGAACATACTATCCGGCCAGTGGATCATACGGGTCTCTAAAAAGACCAGTTCCTCTGAGCCGAGGTCGAGTTTCCCCTCCACGGCCTTGAGATTGAGGCCGGCGTCCTTAAATTGGCCGCCGAGGTTTTTAACCCCCAGGGTGCTGGCGTAAACTGGTTTTTCGAGGCCGATAGCTTTCATGACGCCCGGAAGACCTCCGGAATGGTCCATCTCGGCGTGATTGGAAACTACTTGATCGATTTTAGTGGGATCGACAATTTTGGCTACCCGGCTTAAGAGCTCGTCCTCAAAACCGTGTTTGACCGTGTCGATGAGGGTGATTTTTTTATCAACAATGAGGTAGGCGTTGTAGGTACTGCCACGGGGGGTTAGATAGCCGTGGAAGTCTCTGATGTCGTAATCGACAGCGCCGACCCAGTAAATATTTTCTGTTATCTTTATCGGTTCCATGGTGACCTCTGGAATAAAAAAATAGTATCAAGGACAGAATTTAAATTCTGTCCTTGATATGAAATTTTGGCTTAATTGATTATTATGGCCCCTAAGGGCCATGAGCGAGAGAGTATTCTAAAGAAGGGAGTTATAAACTATAGCCAGTTTTCTTAAATGTTTGGCCTCCTCAAGAATGAGGCGATCGATGGACAACTTGTCGGCAGCTGTTTCGGAGGCGTTTTTTAGTTGGACATAAAAGACAACAGAGTCTTTTTCAAAGGTCATGGCCAGCCTGATGGCGTCTTTGGCCGTTAAGACATCGGCCAAAGCGGCATCAATGGTTGCCGTGCCCTGTTGGAAGACGTTGATGTCGGCCATCATTTTGAGATACTGGTCGGTTTCATTGTCTGGATCAAAGAACGAAGGCCGCTCTTTGGGTAAGTCAGCGAGGATTTCGGAGAACTTGGCCTTGTGGATCACTTCCTCCTGGGCCAGGGAAACGAAAAGGTCGGCCACAGTTCCTGGCGGCAGCTTTTTTGCAGCTTCGCTGTAAAACCTCAGGCCGTTTTCCTCAATATCTAAGGCAATTTTAAAAGCTTCAACCGCATTAAAAGGATAGATCATGGCGCAATGCCTCTCTTGGCTGACCCCTACGGGAGCCCCAAAAACACTCCGTCAGTTCGGTCAAAAGCCCGTCTGGCGGGGCCTTGCTGGTCGATTAATTAATTCAAAGCTCAGCTTTGGGCCTCAAATTGGTCCTTGCCAGCCCCGCAGACCGGACAGGTCCAGTCGTGGGGTACTTTAGAGAAATCTGTGCCTGGGGCCACGCTGTTGTCAGGATCGCCCGACGCAGGGTCATAAACATAACCGCAGACTACACAAACATGCTTTTTCATGAGATACTCCATTTTCGATAAAGAGCCCGAACCGAGTTTATATTAGTCCGGCTGAATGATTAGGATATAATCGTTCAAAATCGGTCAGGGCGGGGAGGGCTGAAAGAATCAAATTTTTGGGTAACCAAAAGTGTCCGAGGAATCATTTTTTGGTGAATAAAACTGAATCCCCGATTGCTTTTAGACGATGTTTCGGATAAATTGCTTTTCAAAAAGAGATATTAACCAAAACGAGCGTAAGTTAATTTTGTGAAGACAAAAAATTAATTCTAGATGCGATCTATTACCTTGACACTTGGCCGGGCCAAAACTCCTGGCGGCCACAAGCTCGGTTGTTGGTCAAATAATTAGACAGGTCCCCAGGAGTCAACCAGGCGAGCGCATTTAATGAACCTTTCTGGCTGTTTTTCTAAAGTTTAAACTAGAAAAAGTTTTTAAGCAAGTGTCAAAAAAAGGCCTCAATTTTTCGGCTCTGGCTGGCTAGGACGGGCGATTGTTCGTTGGACGGTTTGGTTGACTGGGAAAAGAGTCGGCCAATGGCGGGCTTTTGATCAAAATGGTAAATTGGAATAAAATCGGTTGAAGTTTTTTCCCCACGGATCGGGAAAAATAATTCCCATGAGGTCGGATGATGGTGATGAGCGATCTGAAAATAGTAATCGGGTTGGGCAACCCTGGTGAAAAATACCGTAACACCCGCCACAATGCCGGTTACATGGCTTTGGCTGTCCTGGCCGAAAAAAAAGGCTTTAATGACCCTTGCAGGTCGAAAAAGGCGCTGATCTCCAAAGGCAAGGTGGAGGGTTATCCGGTTATCCTGGCCTGGCCCACTGTTTACATGAACCTGTCGGGTTCGGCGGCGGCGGAGCTGCTAAATTTTTATAAAGTTCCGCTGGAACGACTTTTGGTTATCCATGACGACATGGATCTGCCGGTCGGCCGTCTTAAGGCCTGCTCTGGAGGAGGCAGCGCCGGTCACAACGGCTTGGTTTCGCTGATGGAGGAAATTGGGGAAGGTTTTGATCGGCTCAGGATTGGAATAGGACGTCCCGACCGGGCTGCGTTCGGCGGTGATTGGTCGCCTTATGTGCTGGCCCCTTTTAATTCTTTGGAGGTTGAGGCTTTTGATCAGTCGCTTCAGACTGCGGCCTTGGCCTCGGCGGCTTGGATATCCCACGGTCTGCCGACCTGCCAAAGGCGGGCTAACGTTAGGCCGCCCAAACCGCCCAAGGAAGGTCAGCCTGGCGGCCCCAGTGAGGCCGGCTCACCTGAGCCTGGCCGGCTGGAGGTCCCCGAGGGCCGCACCGACTAAAATTTTAAGGTTACAGCGAATTTAAGATTTCCTGGGGAGTAGCTACAGCCGTCCCGACCTTGCCAACCACGACGCCGGCGGCAGCAGTGGCCAGCTCCGCTCCTTCCTCCAGAGTTAGGTTTGCTCCCAGGCAGGCGGCCACGGCCGCCACCACGGTATCGCCGGCCCCGCTGACGTCAAAGACTTCCTTGGCCCTGGCCGGCAGGTGCCGGACCGAGTCCGGGGGCGAAACCAGCGTCATCCCTTCTTCACTCCTGGTAATTAAAAGATTTTTCAAACCGTGTCGGTTCATTAGCTCCAAGCCCGCCGAAATTAGGACCTCCGGCTGGGCACGGGCGATGTCGCGTCCGGCGGCCGCAGCCAGTTCCTGGCGGTTGGGGGTGACCAGGGCGGCGCCGCGATAGCGGGAGTAGTCGTCGCCTTTGGGGTCGAAGACTACCGGAAGGGAGAGTTTTTCGGTTTTTTTAATCAGCCATCGGCAAAAGCTCGGGGTGATGACGCCCTTGCCATAATCGGAAACCGCTACCGCTGAGACCGAGCCCAAGGCTGTTGAAACCGCCTCCCGGTAAAGGGCCCCGACCTTCGAGTCCAGCGGAGTTTCCGACTCTTCATCAAAGCGGACCACCTGCTGGATACCGGCAATGACCCTGGTTTTGATGGTGGTGGGCCGGGTGGGATCCCGGACCAAGGGTGGGGAGCAGTGGTCCAAGGCCCCCTGGAGGAGTTCGGCCAAGATTTCGGCCGCCGGGTCGCAGCCGGTCAGGCCGGCGGCTAGAGGCCAAGCCCCGAGTGAGGACAGGTTCATGACGACGTTGCCCAAGCCGCCCGGGACATGGGTTTGCCGGCGAACTTGAACAATAGGGACAGGAGCTTCCGGCGACAGGCGGGTAGCTTGGCCATAAACATAGCGGTCCAACATTAAATCGCCTAAGCACAGGATTTTGGTCCCGGCGATTTTTTTGAGGGTGAGACGGATTTTGGAAACCATACTAGCCATTCCAGGAAGCGCTGGGTGGGGAATAAAAAATATTTTGATTCAGCTGGCTGAGCGCCTAAGGGGCTGATTTTTTACTGCCTTAAGGTTTTTGGGCCTTTGGTTGGTTGGTTTTTATGCGTTGATAAAAGGATTTAAGTCTGGTGAGCATTTAAGAGCAATGTACCCGTCCAAACCCAGGGCCAGCTGGGATTGTTGGAAAAAATCCAGTGAGAGATTTAACCTTTGCTCCAGGCGGTAGACGGCCCGATCGAGCCCAGCTCTGACCTTGATCAGTAAATATACGCAGACCGGCGAGGAAGTGGAAAAGGGAATATTGGCTTGGTCGGTCAAAAAGTTTATGACCCGATCGAGATCATTGAGAAAGCAGCTAATGGTTAGCGAGGCGTTCTGGTGTTCTAAAGCTTGTTGAAAGTCGTGGACCTCGCTGACATTGACTTTGAGCCGGTACTTTTTCTCATCTGAGTTGCGGTTTTCCAGCAGTCCCGACACCACTACCAGGCGACCGTTTTTGATAAGATCACCACTTTTTTTCAAAATATAACTCCAGATGGCCAGTTCCACCGTGCCCTCGGAATCCTCAAGGCTGGCAAAGGCGTAAGGCTTGCCGTTTTTGTCCTCTTTAAACTGGACGTTGGAGATAGTGCCGCAGAGCCGGACTTTGACGTTGTTAGGCAAGTTTTCCACATTGGAAAGCGCACTGTCTCTCATGGCCACCATGGCTGGTTCAAAGCGGCCCAGAGGGTGCCCGGTGACGTAAAAACCCAAAAGCTCCTTTTCCCATGACAGGCGCTCGGCCTCGGTTACCGGCTGGACAGTGGGAAAGGTCTTCCTCTGCGTGGGCGGAGGGGTCAAGGAGGAAAAGAGGTTGCCGAGGCGGGGATTTTGTTTTTTTTGCCTGGTCTTGGTTCCCTGGTTAATGGCTTCATCCAAAGCCTCCAGGAGCGACTCCCGGGGCGCTCCTCCCGAAAGGTCGAAAGCTCCGCATTTAATTAGGCACTCAATAACGCGGCGATTGACTTTTTGGCTGCCGACCCGTTGGCAGAAATCATATAGATCGGTGAAAGGTTTTTCTTTGCGGACAGCGATTATCGCCTCAATGGCCGCCTGGCCCAAACCCTTGATCGCCCCCAGGCCGAAGAGGATCTTATCTTCGGAGACTGTAAATTTAAAATCCGAGGTGTTGACGTCTGGCGGGCAAACCTGGATTTTCCGGTGGCGGCATTCACCGATGATGCGGCTGATTTTTTCTCGGCTGTCCTGCTCGGAGGTCATTAGGGCGGCCAGAAATTCCAGAGGGTAATGAGCTTTCAGCCAGGCGGTTTGATAGGTGATAACAGCGTAAGCCGCACTGTGGGATTTGTTAAAACCGTATTCGGCAAATTTGGAAATAAGCGCGAATAAACGGGCGGCTTTCTCTGGCGGGGTTCCCCTCTGAACAGCACCCTGGATAAAGCGGCTTTCTTGCTCGTTCATTTCGGCCGGCTTTTTTTTGCCCATGGCTCGCCGGAGGATGTCGGCTTCGCCTAAGGAATAGCCGGCCAAGACCTGGGCGATTCTCATCACTTGTTCCTGATAGAGGATGACCCCGGAGGTCTCCTTCAAGATGGGGACGAGACACTCAAGTTCGTAACTGGGCTCTTCCAGGCCGTGTTTAACACGGATAAAGGTATCGATCATGCCGCTTTTTATTGGGCCCGGGCGATAGAGGGCCACCAAGGCGATAATATCCTCCAGGCAGTCGGGTTTGAGTCGCATGACCACTTCCCGGATACCTGCATTTTCCAGTTGGAAGACCCCGCTAACGTCGCCACGAGCCAAAAGTTTAAAGGTATCGGGATCCTTAAAGTCAATCTGGTCGATGTTGATTTCAATGCCCCGCTCGGATAGAAGCCTTAAGCAGTGGCGGATCAAAGTCAAGGTTTTCAGGCCCAAAAAGTCAAATTTAACCAGGCCGTTTTCTTCAACTCCGCCCAGCTCGTACTGAGTGATGACCTGAGTGCGCCGGCCGTCTTCTTCGGCGGTCTTCGAATCGCAACAAAGAGGCAGCAATTCCCACAGCGGGCGGTCGCCGATAACCACCCCGGAGGCGTGGATGGAGGAGTGCCGGGGGAGGTTCTCCAAAATAAGGGCGTAGTCCAATAGTTTTTTGATTTGAGGATCTCTGGCCGCCTCCCTCAGGGCCTGGGTTTCATTGAGGGCATCATTGAGGGTAATGCCCAGCCGAGGGGGAATCATCTTGGCGATGGCGTCCACCGCCCCGTATTCCAGCCCCAGGGCTCGCCCGACGTCGCGGACCACGGCTTTAGCCTTCATCTGGCCCAAGGTTACGATCTGGGCCACGTAGTCCCGTCCGCCATATGTCTCAGTGACGTAACGGATGACATCGTTACGGCCCTCGGCGCAAAAATCAACGTCGATATCGGGCATGCTCTTGCGCTGCGGATTTAAAAAGCGCTCAAACAGAAGATCGAAGCGGATAGGGTCGATGTTGGTTATCCCGAGGCAGTAGGCCACCAAACTGCCGACGGCTGAGCCCCGGCCCGGGCCAACTGGGATGCCCTTTTTCTTGGCCCAGTTGATAAAGTCGTTGACGATCAGAAAATAGCCCGGAAAACGCATCTCGTTGATGATGGCCAGTTCTTCTTCGAGACGGGTCTGATAATTTTGGATGGCTTTTTCATCAAAAGGGGAGCCCAGCTTGGCGGCGTTTTGAAATCTTTTTTCTAAGCCCTCTCGAGCTTGGGTGACAAAGACCTGTTCCAGGGAGAGCCCGTCGGGCTGGTTGGTTAGTGGCGGGGAGGGGAAATAATAAGTTTTGGCTGGGAATTCCACTTGGCATTGAGAGGCGATGTGGAGAGTGTTGGAGAGTGCCTCCTGGCACCAGCTAAAGTCGGCGGCCATTTCGGCCGGGCTTTTAAAGTAAAATTCGTTGGTCTCCATCCGCATCCGTTTTTCGTCGGATAGCTTTTTTCCAGTCTGAATGCACAATAAGACGTCATGGGCATCATGGTGTTCCTTCAATAAATAATGGCAGTCGTTGGTGGCTACCACCGGAATTGAAGTTTTCTTGGCCAAATCAACCAAGGCCTGATTGGCGATGGCCTGAGGCGGCAGGCGGTTTTCCTGGAGCTCAAGATAGAAGGAGTCGGGGAAAATAGAGGCATATCTTTGGGCAGCGGCCTGGGCTTCATCTTCCCGGCCGGCCAGAAGGGCCTTGGGAATTTCGCCCTGGAGGCAGCCTGAGAGAGCAATAAGGCCTTCAGAGTACTGGGCCAAAAGGTCAACGTCCACCCGTGGCTTATAGTAAAACCCTTCGATGTTGGCGGTGGAAATCAAGCGGCAGAGATTTTGGTAGCCAGTCAGGTTTTTGGCCAGCAGCACCAGGTGGTGACGAACTTCGTTTTGGTCGCGGTTTTGAAGTTTTTGGTTGGTAACGTAGGCCTCGACTCCCAAAATTGGTTTGATGCCCTCTTTGACCGCCGCTTTATAAAAGTTCCAAAGCCCGAGCATCTGGCCGTGATCAGTTAAGGCCACGGCTGGCATGTCCATGGATTTGGCAGTTTTGACCAGATCGTTTATTTTGATGGCCCCGTCTAAAAGGCTGTAGCAGGAGTGGACGTGGAGGTGAACAAAGGACATTTATGGCCTCCTGGCCGGGTAAAAGAGGAGAAACTGGTCCGCCACGATAATCAGTCTAAGATCTGGTCGCAAAAGTTTTGGCCTTAGGCTGGGCCATAACCTTCTTTGGCTGCTTGCCAAACGGGCTCTTAAGACCGCCAGAAATTGGGGCCAATAGTTATGGTCTATGGTCCAGGACTTGACCAACCTAAAAACTTCAGTTGGATTCCAGCCGATAATTGGGGGCCTCAGTGGTGATTATGACATCATGGACATGGCTTTCTTTGAGGCCGGCGGAAGTTATGCGGCTCCAGCGGGCGTTTTCTCTGAGGCACTGGAGATTGGCCGCTCCGACATAACCCATGCCCGCCCTCAGCCCGCCAAGGAGCTGGTAAATGGTCTCCGACAAAAGACCCCGGTAAGGGACGCGGCCAACGATGCCTTCGGGGACCAGTTTGGCGTTTTCGTCGTTGATTTTTTGACCGTAGCGGTCGGCAGAGCCGGTTCTCATTGCTTCAATGGAGCCCATGCCTCGGTAGCCTTTGTAGGTTCGGCCTTGAAACAGGATTTTTTCACCCGGGCTTTCCTCGGTCCCGGCCAGAAGTGAACCCAGCATGACCGCTGCTGCTCCACCGGCCAGAGCTTTAACGATGTCTCCAGAAAATTTGATTCCGCCGTCGGCCAAGATGATTCCGCCCTTTTGGCGGGCCGCCGCAGCACACTCAAATATGGCCGTCATTTGCGGAACGCCCACCCCAGCCACTATTCTGGTGGTACAAATCGAACCCGGGCCAACTCCAACTTTGACCGCCGAGGCTCCGGCATCCATCAAAGCCGCTACCCCTTCGGCGGTGGCTACGTTGCCGGCCATGATTTCAACGTCGGGGAAGCTGTGTTTAAGTTCCCGGATTTTGGACAAAACATTTTCCGAGTGACCGTGAGCGGTATCCATCACCAAAAGGTCAACCTTGGCCCGGATGAGAGCTTCGGCTCTTTCCAGGGCATCGCTGGTGCCCAAGGCTGCTCCCACCCTCAAACAGCCGTGTTCATCTTTACAGGCATTGGGAAACTGTCTGATTTTTTCGATATCTTTAATAGTAATGAGGCCAACTAAAGTTCCATTACTGTTGACAATTAACAATTTTTCTATGCGGTGTTCCTGGAGTTTGGACTTAGCTTCATCTAAAGTGGTGCCCTCCAGGGCGGTAATCAGTTCCCTGCGGTTCATAAACATGGTTACCGGCTGGTTAAAATCGGTCACAAACCTCAGATCGCGGTTGGTAACGATTCCCTTGAGTTCGCCGCTGTCGACCACCGGGACCCCCGAGATATGGAACTGGTCCATAATCTTTTTGACTTCCTGGACGCTGGTTTGGCTGTTGACGGTGACGGGATCGGAAATCATCCCGCTCTCGCTCTTTTTGACTTTTTTGACCTCAAAAACTTGTTCCTCAATGGTCATGTTGCGGTGAATGACCCCCAGGCCTCCGAGCCTGGCCATGGTGATGGCCGTGGCCGCCTCGGTGACAGTGTCCATGGCCGCACTGACAATGGGGGCGTTGAGGGTGATTTTATCCGACAGCTTGGTCGACAGGTTGACCTGGGCCGGCATGACGTTGGAATAGGCAGGCAATAGGAGCAGATCGTCAAAAGTGAGTCCTTCGGAAATGGAAGGAATGGTCATGGGATAACCTCGTGGGTGGTTTGTCCTAAGGGGACCAGGTCGGCACAGGCCAACCACAGGCCTTCCAGGAGACTGTTGTCGCTAACGGTTAAAAGATCTTGACCGAAAAAATCCATAATGCCGGTAACCTCAACCAAGCCGGCGACAATGACGTCGGCTCGGCGGGGATGCAGGCCTGGATGTGAGAGACGTTGGTTTATTTTTTGACCAGCTAAAAGGTCTAAAAGACGGCCGATTTGATGGCGGCCGAAAGTCTGGTTGTTGACGGCGGCGGCGTCGTAATCAACAAGCTTCATAAGCATGGCCGCAACGGTGGTTACGGTTCCGGCGGTCCCCACTAGGGTCGGCCGCCCAACGGCTGACCAGTCGGCGTTTTGTAAAATCGAGTGCACCTGACTGGTCATGGCCGCCAGTTCGGAGGGGGCCGGCGGATCGGAGCGAACGTGTGTTTCGGTCAGGCCTACCACTCCCATGGCCAAGCTCTGGGTTTGGAGCAGCTCCCGGCGGCTGGTGTTGATAAACTCGGTCGAACGGCCGCCGATGTCAAAGATCAGACCCTCATCGGGGAGAGGGGCTAGAGCCGTCATTACTCCTAAGGCGGACAGGCGGGCTTCCTGGGAGCCGCTTAAAACGAAGGCCTCCCAGCCGTAGCGGTTGGAGGCTTCAGTGAGAAATTCTGCTCCGTCGGCGGCCTGTCGGAAGGCCATAGTCCCTCCGGCCAGAACCCGGGAGGGGCCAAGAGCGGCAATAATGTCGGCAAACTCTTCCAAGGCCTGGAGGGCCCGGTGCCTGGGGGCCTGGGCGAAACGGCCGTTAGGGATAAGTCCTTCCGAAATCCTGGGAATGGACTGCCAGACTTTTTTGGTCTCCCAAGCTGGGCTTCCGTCTTTAAAGTCGGCCACAATCAACCGAAAGGTGTTGGAGCCTAAATCAAGGGCGGCTAGCTTGGTGCCAGTGGTCATATTGTTAATGGTGCTTCCATGGGATGACTGGGAGGTTCAAATCATTGATGCAGTAAAGCGGGCACTGTCATCACCACATCTGGAGACACAGGACCCGCAAGGTTGCCTTAAGATACCAGATATTGGGATAGGTTTCAAGGGTTTGGAAATATATAGTAACTCGCTAAAAGTAACCATTTAGTTCTGTACCAAGGCATGGTTGCAATAATAAATAAAATAAATTAATTTTAACAATGAAATAGTATTTTTAGTTGCTGTTCAGGTAATTATTTTTAGAAAATTAATAATTAGGCCGGAAGCCCACAAGCTTTACCGAGGTAAAAAAACTTTACCATTTCGGAGAAGGGGAACGGCGATTGTTTTACAAATAATTTACGTTTGGCTGACAATATTTTGTCGGCCCCTGAGTATTATGACTTCAAGGGTGAAACATGAAAGCCGCTGGGCTAAAAAATAACATTTTTAAAATCGTCTGCGCCGTCTCCTCGGTCAGCATTTTGCTGATCGTAGCTGGAATGTTGGTGACGCTCCTGGTAGAGTCGCTGCCAGCCTTCAGAGAGTTTGGGTTTTTTAACTTTTTAACCAGCTCCGAATGGAACTACTCCCAAGACATTTACGGGGCCAGGCGGCCCATTTTCGGGACTCTGCTGACGACCGCCCTGGCCTTGATCGTCTCTTTTCCGGTAGCCATTGGCACGGCTATCTTTCTTACGGAATTGTGTCCGGAAAAACTAAAAGGCTCGATTGGGACGGCTTTAGAACTTTTATCGGCCATCCCCAGTATCATATACGGGATGTGGGGTCTTTTCGTTTTGGCTCCCTTTTTAGAGGAGTCCGTTCAGCCGCTGATTAAAAAGACTTTGGGAAATTTACCGTTAATTGGGAGCTTTTTTGTCGGTCCCCTGACCGGCGGAGTCAGTCTCTTTACTACGTCCATGATCTTGGCGGTTATGATCCTGCCCTTTATGACCTCCATATCCCGAGAAGCTTTCAATCAGGTGCCCCCCATTCTGAAAGAGTCTTCCTATGCCCTGGGGGCCACCCGCTGGGAGACAATGTCGAAGGTGGTCATGCCTTTTACCAGGCTGGCGGTTACAGGCGGGGCGACCATTGCCATGGGCCGGGCTTTGGGAGAGACCATGGCGGTGGCCTACGTTATCGGAAACCGCCATGCCGCCTTGGATTCCATCTTTTCGCCGTACGTCACCGTCACTTCGGTTATGGCCAACGAATTTAACGAGGCCAGCGGGATTAAACTCTCGGTCCTCTTTGCCTTGGCCCTGATATTGTTTATGGCCAACTTTTTAGTGTTGTCGTTATCAAAAAAACTTTTGGGGAGCCGGAGTTGAAAAGGATCGAAAAAAGAAAGATCACCAACCTGATAGCCCTGAGCGCATCGATTCTTTGTGCGGCCTTAGGACTGGCCCTGCTGTTTTTAATTCTCTACCATGTTCTGGTCAAAGGGCTCGAATCATTTAGTCTTGGGCTTTTTACTCAGGACCCAGCTCCACCCAATCGGGCGGAAGCAGGGGGCCTTCGAAGCGCTTTTCTGGGGCAGGGCCTTTTAACAACCGCAGCCGTGTTGGCCGGAGTCCCGCTGGGGGTATTGGGGGGAACTTTTTTGGCTGAATACGGCCGGGACTCCAAATTCTGCCGGTTGTTAAGCCAGCTGTGTGACATGGCCGTCTCCATTCCCTCCATTGTCATCGGCACTTTTGTTTACGCCATGTTGGTTAAGCCTTTTGGCGGCTTTAACGGCTGGGCTGGAGCGACGGCTTTGGCCATCATAATTTTACCGGTCGTCATCAGGACTACTGAGGAAATGATGACCATGATACCCTGGACCCTCCGGGAGGCCGCCTTTGCCCTGGGAGCACCTTACCATAAGGTCATCACATCGGTGGTTTGGAGAGCCTCCATTAATGGGATTTTTACCGGGATTCTTTTGGCCATCGCACGAGTGGCCGGCGAAACCGCCCCGCTTCTTTTTACTTCTTTTAACAGTAGTTTTTTTCGCTTTAATCTGAGCGGCTCGGTTCCTTCGCTGACCGTTAGTATTTATCAATACGCCGCCTCCCCTTACGAGAGCTGGATATCTCTGGCTTGGGCGGCGGCTTTTATGGTGACGATAATGGTACTTTTTTTAAATATCCTTGGCCGAGTCTTGATTAAATTAAGGACCAGGGGCTGAGACGTATGACGACAACCGACTCTGGCGTAGAACTAATGAGCGTCAATAACCTGAGTTTTTTTTATGGCACCAATAAGGCCTTGTCTGAGGTGACCATGCCGATTAAAAAAAACCGCATTACCAGCCTCATCGGTCCTTCCGGCTGCGGGAAGACCACGCTGCTGAGGTGTTTTAATCGGATGCATGATCTTTATCCCCGAAATCACTATGAGGGCGAGATTGTCCTTGACGGCGTCAATATCTTGGATAAATCCATGGATTTGATTAAACTCAGAGGCAAGATCGGAATGGTCTTTCAAAAACCGACGCCCTTTCCCATGAGCATCTTTGACAACGTCGCTTATGGCCTGAGGTTAAACGACATTGGCAACAGCAGTGTTTTGGCCGAAAAAGTCGAAAAGGCCCTCCGCCAAGCCGCTCTCTGGGACGAGGTCAAAGATCGGCTCAAGCAAAATGCGGCCGGGCTCTCCGGCGGCCAGCAGCAGAGGCTTTCCATTGCCAGGACTTTAGCGGTGGACCCAGAGGTGATACTTTTAGACGAGTCCACCAGCGCCCTGGATCCAGTCTCGACCCAGAAAATTGAAGATTTGTTGTTAGAACTCAAAAAAGAGGTGACCATTGTGGCCGTCACCCACAATATGCAGCAGGCGGCCAGAATTTCGGATTTTACGGCTTTGATGTATATTGGAAAATTAGTCGAATATGATGAGACCGAAACCATTTTTGCCAGGCCGGCCAATGAAATCACTGAAAGATACGTGACGGGAAGATTCGGTTGAGGTATTTTGAAAATACAATTTTTTAATGATGATTTTTTGTTTGGAGGAAGTAATGCCGGCAATCACGGCCGAAATTAACTCCATCAGGGCCAAAGTGGCCACGATGTGTGAATACTCGATTAACATGTTTCGGATGGCCCTCCAGGCCCTCAGAGGTCAGGATCATAACCTGGCCCGAGAGATTATTGGCCGCGACAGTGAAGTTGATGCCCTGGAAACGGAAATTGAGGACATGTGTCTGAGATTTTTGGCCAAATACGCTCCGAAGGCTTTTGAGCTCAGATACGCCGTGGCCATAACTCGTCTGGTAACTGATGTGGAACGGATAGCCGACCACAGCACGGTAATCGGCCGTGAGATCCTGTCGCGCCATTTGGCTCCGGTCTGGGCGGCCCATCCCAAACTGGGGCAAATGACCGAGCTGGCTTCCAGCATGGTCACTAGGGCGGTGGACGCCCTGTTTGCCGTTGATGATATCGCCTACCAAAAAATTTCCGCCGACGACCGGGTGGTGGGCGACCTTCAAAGAAGCATTGAAAGCGAATTGGTGGGAAATTTAGCCCGCGATCCCGACTCCGCTCCAGAGCTGGTCTCGGCCCTTAGCCTGATCAGGCGGGTCGAGCGGGTGGGCGATCATGCCAAAAATATTGCCATCATGATACCTTACATTACCCGGGGCGAGCTGCTTCGCCACCGACCGGAGAGTAACATCAATGATGATACTAATGATTGAGGACGAGGCTGCCTTAAGGGAGGTCATCGGCTACAATCTGATGCGGGAGGGCTACCAAGTTACCGCACTTGACAACGCCAACGATGCGCTGATAGCCATTGAGGACTGTCCGCCGGATTTGATTTTGCTGGATCTGATGCTCCCTGGCCTTCAGGGAATCCAGTTTCTGGATATCTTCCGTCAAAAAAACCAGACCACTCCGATCATCATTATTTCAGCTCGCAACTCAGAAGATGATATCATCAGGGCCTTGGAACGGGGAGCCGACGATTACCTGCCCAAACCCTTTACTATCAAGCTTTTGGAAACCAAAATCAAAGTGGCTTTAAGAAGGTCCACCGACCGGATTGACTCTAACCTGATTTCGGGGGCGGGCATAAGTATTGACTTGGATGCTCACCGGGTTTTGGATGGGGATCGGGAAATCCAGCTAACCCAAAAGGAGTTTGATCTTTTAGCACTTTTTGTCCGCAAACCAGGTAAAGTCTTTACCAGAAACCAGCTCCTGAATATGGTCTGGGGATACGAAAACGAATATAACAGCCGGACCGTGGACGTTCACATGGCGATGCTTCGCAAAAAGCTGGGCGACAGAGGACGTCATATCCGGACCCTTCCCAAGATAGGTTACCTGTGGGAACCTAAACCGGTCGACCCCCAATGACCAGCAAAAATAAAATTTTTATTATGATTTTTCTGCCGGCGGCCTTACTGCTGATAGCTGGACTAGCGGTTATTGAGCAGAAAAACCGAACCCTAAGCCGGGTTCAATTTGAAAACCAGCTGAAAAATCAGTGGCTTTTGGTCTCCGAAATCCAGCGCTCTTCTTTAGATACCGAGGATTTTAGAAGGATAAGTCAGACCTTGGGCTTGAGGGTGACTCTAATCGCCGGCGGCGGCCAGGTTTTGTTCGATACCGGCGGTGATACCGACGCCATGGAGGATCACAGTCAGCGCGAAGAAATCAGAAACGCTTTTCTTGGCTTTCCCATGACCGTGGTGCGGCAGAGTCGGACTACTGGAGTCCATTCTATATATTATGCCCGGATGGTGGCCCCGGATATGGTGTTACGGGTGGCTTACGCGGTCGATTATTTTCAGGCCATGGAAAAATCACTCCTCACCCAGGCTTTTTCCGGGCTGGTGGCTCTGGTCATTGTGGTGGCCGTCTTTGCCATGCTTATAAGCCGGCAGACCGGGCAGACAATCCGGGCGCTGACTGAGGCGGTTAACGAGGCTAAAAACGGTAAAATCGATCTCCCCACTTTTAACTCCGAGGCCTTAGACGGCGCTCTTTATGCCCTCAGCACCACGACCAGGGAACTTAAAGACGCCGCTTCGGAAAACTCCCGGCTCAGCACCCGGCTTGGTTACATCCTGGAGCACATCTTAGAGGGAGTAATTTTGATCCAAGACGATGAGATTATCTATCACAACGACCGGGCGGCCCGGATCTTAAATTTTAAGCTGCCCAAGCGGCTTTCGGAAATCAATCAGGCGGCCATGATTTCAGTTTTAAGCAAAATGACTTCTGATAACCCGGAGACTGAATTTCAGCTCGGCGGGCGCATAATCAGAGCCGGCTACAACCATGACGGTCCAGCCCGGCTGATAGTGCTCCATGACGTCAGCGACCGGGAGAAATATCTCGGTTTCAAAACCGACCTCATCGCCAATATCTCTCACGAACTTAAGACGCCTTTAACCTTGATCATGGCCACCAGTGAGTTGATTGTCAAAGACAACAAAATGCCTGAGGATATCTTGCTTAAGTTTTTGAATTCTATTTTCAATAACTGCAAGAGACTTAATATAATTTTAGATGATCTGATTTCCCTGCACCGCCTGGAAAATTTTGAAGGCGGCCAGCCGGCCGAAGCCAGTTTAGATGAGGTGCTGGCCGACGTCAAAGAGCTACTGAATTTTAAGGATAAAAAGGTCACTTGGAATTGCGATCAAGGGGTCGTCCGGATCCATTCCAGCCATATCCTGTCGGTGGTCACCAACCTTTTAACTAATGCGGTTAAATATTCCACTGGCTCGGAGATTGAGGTCGGGGTCAGAAAAAAAGATAATGTTTTGGAAATAAGCGTATCCGATGGCGGTCCGGTCATTGAGCTGGCCGAGAGGGAAAGAATTTTCGAACGCTTTTATTCTCTTTCTCAGTCCCGGACCCGAGAACGCTCTGGAAGCGGCCTGGGACTATCAATTGTCAAGCACATCGCCAGACTCTATGGGGGGCAGGCCTTGGTGACCGAAAACGAGCATGGCGGCAATACCTTTATTGTCAGACTCCTGCAGCGATAAACCCAGTGAGGCCGGCCTAAATATTCGGAAGTCCCGATAGCTTTATTGGCCGGCCAAAGGACGAACGGCAACCTCCAGCCTAAATAGCCGACTAATTGATTTTTCCATTCCGCCGCACAGCTGGCTTAAATTCCCACAATCCAGTTTTATTATTCCAGTTCATTACTTCTGGGGCCAAGTCCCAGGGTAAGGCGGATTTTTTTTGCCCTCGAAGAGCTGAATTTACATTATATTTACTTTTCTAAAATAAATTTATCATTTTTCCTTAATACACTGAATACAAGCTCGGTCAGGCAACTTGGGGCCTATCGGGTGAACATTATTTACGCCTGAAGAAAAGGAGAATTAGATGAAAAAGTTATTGACGGCCGGCTTGGTGCTGGCGGCTATGATGTACTCTTTGACGGCTTTGGCCCAGGACTTGACCGGAGCGGGGGCCTCTTTTCCATTTCCGGTCTATTCAACTTGGGCTTTTTCGTACGAAAAAGAGACCGGTCTTAAGGTCAACTATCAGTCGATCGGATCTGGTGGAGGCATCAAACAGGTGACTGAGGGAACAGTTGATTTTGGTGCCTCAGACGATCCGCTGAAGACTGACGATCTTCAAAAGTCCAACCTTATTCAGTTCCCGGCGGTGCTGGGTGGGGTAGTGACGATTATCAATCTAGACGGCATCGCTAACAACGAATTGGTCTTAAACGGCCAGGTGCTGGCCGACATTTTTCGGGGTATCATCACCAAGTGGGATGACCCGGCCATCGTCGCACTCAATCCCGGCCGGAAGCTGCCAGCCGAAGGCATTAACGTGGTTTACCGCTCAGACAGCAGCGGCACGACGGCTATCTTTACCAATTATTTGTCAGGGATTTCACCGCAGTTTAAAGACAGCGTCGGGGCCGGAAAATCCGTCAACTGGCCGGTCGGCGTTGGCCAAAAGGGCAACGACGGAGTAGCCGGGGGCGTTAAAAGGGTCAAAAACAGTATTGGTTATGTCGAATTTGCCTATGCCCATGAAAATAAGATTGTCTGGGCTTCTCTGATCAACAAAAATGGTAAGACCGTCAGCCCTTCAGTTGACAGCTTTTCAGCGGCAGCGGCCAACGCCAAGTGGGATCGTAAGGCTGATTATTACATCTGGCTGGTCAATGAAGCCGGTGACGACTCCTGGCCCATTGCGGCGGCCACTTTTATCTTGATCCGCAAAGACCGGCCTCAGGCGGTGGAGTCGGTGACCAAGTTTTTTGACTGGTGTTTCGTAAAGGGCGATCAGGAGGCCAAAAATCTTCAGTACGTTCCCCTGCCGACCTCTCTTAAAGACGATATCAGGAGCTACTGGAAAGACGCTAAATAAGTCTTTCCTTATTGAGGGAGCAGTCTAACCAAAGGCTGGACTGACTGATTCTTTCCTCCGGCAACTAAACTAACCGCCAAGGGCCGCCTTTGGCGGTTTTTTTTTGACTTAAGGCGGTCTGGAGATTAAGGACGGGCCGATAGTATTTTTGAAAGCAGGGCCGACTGGATCCAATTGACCAACTTTGGTATTATCTAACGACCAAAGCCGTTCGGAAAAAAAAGTTTTTTTGGGTCCGACCGTGGGTATTGAGCCGAAGGACTTACTCACTTCCCGGCAACGGTAGAGGCATGGCTGGATTTCAAAATATTGGCTAAATCGTGGTCCAAGTTTTCTCAAAAATTCTTGTCAGCGGGTCGTCACTAAATTATGGTACTTGCTGAAAGTGACAGGAGATTTATCATGTCAGGCGCAAAGAGTTGGAAGGGTATTGTGGTAGCGGTAATTGTCGGGGCCTTGTTTTTTATGGCTCCCATCCAGGCCGAGGCTCAGGGAGAGCAGCGGTATTACACTATCGGGACTGGAGGGATTACCGGGGTCTATTATCCAGCTGGCGGGGCAATCTGTCGCTTGGTTGACGCTTCTCGCCGGGCCGGCGAGCACAACATCCGCTGTACGGTTGAATCAACCGGAGCTTCGGTTTACAACGCCAACGCCATCAGGGTCGGCGATCTTTCCATGGGCATCGTCCAGTCAGATGTCCAGCATCAAGCCTACAACGGCACTGACAGCTTTACTGAAGTCGGGGCCAATAATGATTTGAGGGTTCTTTTTAGCCTCCAGTCCGAGGCCTTTACCCTAGTGGTCCGCCGCGACGCCAACATTAATACTTTCGAGGATTTAGCTGGAAAGCGCATGAATATCGGCGACCCCGGCTCCGGCAATCGCAACACCTTGGAACTTTTGATGAAAGAATACGGCTGGACCGCCGACATTTTTAAGCTGGCCACCGATCTCAAGCCGGCGGAAATGGCCTCGGCCTTGTGCGACAACAAGATTGACGCCTACGTTTACGTTATCGGTCATCCTAACGGGTCAATTACCGAGGCTTCCACGACCTGTGATTCTCATTTGGTCTCCATTGTCGGGCCAAAAGTCGACGGATTTGTCAATAAGTTTCCATTTTATCCCCAGGCTATCATTCCCGGGAAGATGTACAAGGGCACCGACGAAGATACCATTACTTTTGGTCCCCGGGCCACTTTGATTACCAGTGCCGCTCTCCCTGAGGATGTGGCCTACCAGATCACTAAATCGGTTTTCAGTAATCTTGACGAATTTAAAAAACTCCACCCGGCTTTGGCCTCTCTGACTCCTCAGAACATGTTGGAAGGCAACTCCATCCCTTTCCATCCGGGTGCTGAAAGGTACTTCAAAGAAGCCGGCCTGATCAAGTAGGCTATCTTTCTAAAAATCTGAGTCAATTTTAGTTTTTTTCCTCAACCGGGGATGATACGGCGACCGTATCATCCCCGGTTATATGACATTTATTGTTTGTAAGTTTGTATTTTTTTATTGCTGAGCACTGCTGATTATTGCTGATTGGGTGAAGTTTATGCAAGCCGAGCATAAAGAGCCGGTTTCTGATGTTATCAAGGAAATGCTGGAAAAGGAGACCGGTCAACGCAAACCGCATGGCTGGCCTCATTTTGCTATTATTATCATCGCCATTAGCTGGTCGTTAATTCAGCTTTGGATAACCAGCCCACTTCCTTATTCGTTCGGAATCGGGGTCCTCAACGATACCGCCTCGCGTTCGCTCCACCTGGCTTTCGCCATATTCTTGGCTTACCTTGGCTTTCCCATGTTTAAACGCGGGCCCCTTAACCGCATCCCGATTTACGATTGGCTGATGGCTTTAGTGGCGGCTTTTTGCGCTTGCTATTTATTTATTTTTCAGGATCAGCTGGTCAGAAGACCTGGCATGCCTGCCGTTCAGGACATAGTCGTGGCCTGCATCGGCGTCTTGCTTCTTTTGGAAGCTACCCGGCGGGTTATGGGCCTGCCGATGACTGTGGTAGCTATTGTTTTTTTGTCTTATGCCTTTTTGGGACCTTACGCCCCCGACGTTATTGCCCACCGGGGGGCCACCCTTTCGCGGGCAGCCTCTCAGTTCTGGCTCACTCAGGAGGGAGTCTTTGGAGTGCCTTTGGGGGTTTCCACCAGCTTTGTCTTTCTCTATGTCCTATTTGGGGCCATGTTGGAGAACGCCGGGGCGGGTAACTATTTGACCGCTCTGTCTTTTGCCCTTTTAGGGCAGCTCCGGGGCGGGCCGGCCAAGGCGGCGGTAGTGGCCTCCGGTCTCAACGGTCTTATTTCCGGGTCTTCCATTGCCAACGTTTTGACCACCGGTCCGGTGACTATCTTGCTGATGAAAAAGGTTGGGTTTTCAGCTGAAAAAGCCGGGGCAGTGGAGGTCTCAGCCAGCAGCAACGGCCAAATCATGCCACCGGTCATGGGGGCGGCGGCCTTGCTGATGGCTGAATACATCAACATGCCCTATGCCCAGCTGATCAAACATGCCTTTATCCCGGCCCTGTTGGCTTACCTCTCGCTTTTGTACATCGTCCACCTTGAAGCTGGCAAGATGGGCATGGAGCCGGTCAATAAAGCCCGGTCCCCATTTTTCGGCCGCCTGCTCAGGTTTGGGCTGATCTCCAGTTCCTCTTTGGTCCTTTTAGGGGGCCTTTACTATCTGATGGCCTGGATCCCAGGAGTGTTCGGCGACTATTCCTGGCTGGCTTTTGCCTTAATCCTCATCACTGGCTATGTGATCCTCCTTTTAGTTTCTTTGAGGTTTCCTGAAATTCCCGAAGGCGATCTTGAATCTCTGATGTACATTAAAACGGCCACCCCGGTGATTTTCAGTGGTCTTTACTTTTTACTGCCCACCGGCACTCTGGTCTGGGGCCTGATGGTCATGGAGATGAGCCCGGGTTTGGCGGCTTATTACGCCTGTTTGATGATGGTTTTCATCCTTTTGACTCAAAGACCCTTTGTCGCCTGGCGGCGCGGGTTGCCGATTATGGCCCCCTTCAAGCTCGGGGTGTCCAGACTTTTAAGCAGCCTGGTCAACGGCGCCAAAAATATGGTCGGCATCGGGCTGGCGACCGCTACCGCTGGGATTATGGTCGGGACCGTCAGTTTGACCGGGGTTGGCCAGGTCTTGGCGGCGATGGTGGAGATTATCTCGGGCGGATTTTTACCAGCGGTTCTGGTGATGACAGCCATATTGGCCATCATTTTGGGTATGGGTCTTCCAACGACAGCCAATTACATCATCGTCTCTACACTTCTAGCCCCGGTCATTTACAACATCTCAGCCGCCCATGGGCTGGGGATCCCTATTTTGGCCATTCACCTTTTCTGTCTCTATTTTGGGGTCATGGCCGACGCCACGCCGCCGGTGGCCTTGGCCGCCTTTGCCGCTTCAGGTATTTCCGGCGGCGATCCCTTCCAAACTGGGGTTCAGGGCTTTATCTATGAACTGCGGACTGCGGTTTTGCCTTTTGTGTTCATCTACAACCAAGAAATCTTATTAATGAATATCCAAAGCCCCTTTCACTTTATTTGGGTCATGGGGTCATCCATTTTGGCCTGTTTGGCCTTTGCCAGTGCCACTCAGCGGTTTTTGTTCATCCGGACCCGCTGGTACGAGGTGGTGGGACTGCTTTTGGCGATGATGTTTCTTTTTCGGCCTGACATCCCCCAAAACAGAATCTTTAAGGCCTATCACGAACTCCCCCCGACTGCAGTTATTCAAACAGTCAATGAACTAAAGCCCGGCTCCGATATCCGGCTGCACATTGTCACCAATTTTCGTTCCGGCCGGGTGGTTGACCAGGTCGTAGTCCTTCCCTTTACTGGAACCGGCTCCGAAGAGCGGCTGACTTCGGCCGGGGTTTATCTGGCCTGGGACGATTTCGGCCGGCTTATGATTGATGACGTTCTTTTTAACAGCCGCATTGAAAAATTGGGCATTAATATGGACGATCCAACCCAGGTCTTGGGGATCGAGGTGGCCAACACTGCCCGACCTCCTAAATGGATTTTCAGCCTTCCGGGTCTTTTTTTGCTGGCTCTGGTAGTCCTGAGTCAATTGACGCGGCGCCGGCGGCTTTTGGTTCCCCTTACAACCTGAGCGGCGGCTTTGGTGTTTACTAAGAGGAATTTTTCCGCCTTCCAGGGCGACCAAGGTAACGTTCGATCTGCAGGGGCATTAGGAGCTTTCGACTTTTGCAGTTCTTTGGTCTGGGCTGGTTTGGGCTCGGTAAAAATAATTCCGGCTGTTGGGATTAGGCCAGCCAAAGACTGGCGGGAAGGTCAGCCCAATGACAGGTTTTGAGGTGGCGGTGGCGGGCTCCGTTTTTTCTTTTGTCAGGGTGCTCCTGGTCATGACCCTGGTCCTGGGGTTTTGGGGTCGTTTGGTTATCAGATGCTGCCGGACTGGTAGTCTGCCAAAATATGGCCAAACCATTTCCACTACGGCAGGCGCTGCTTTGGTCGTCTTTTGCGGGCTGGCGGCAGCGGGATTTTCCGATAATATTAAAGTCTTGATGACCGCTTTTTATTACCTGGGCCTGGGGGGATTTGTTTTAGAGGTCTTGTTTCGTTTTATCCCTGGGTTTATAAAATCACCGGCCAAAAAAGAACTGCTGCTGACCGCCGTCCAAGGTCACCGAGCGCTTATAACTGTAGTTATTTTGGGTCTGGTCTTATCGTTTTTTCATTCGGTCCTGGGGGAGAACGGCCGGATCGAAATATGGCTTTACGGCAGCGCTGATCTTTACAACTGGATCATGATCAGTGACTACTGGCTGGGTGCAGTCCGGCCAGAGGCCTTTGATATGACAGGTAATTTTTACCGACTGACCATGGATTCCTTTGGGACCCACGTTCTGTTAGGTTTGACCAGCCTGGCCATGGGGGCCTCGTCTCTTTTGGCCGCCCCAATTTATATGCTGGTCTTGATAGCCTGGTCAGCGGCCTCCATCCGGTCTTTGGCCCAGGCTTTTGGCCTTGGTTTTTGGTCGGCAATTTTGGTCGCCTTAGGGGTCAGCGGGGGCGCTTTTTATACTTATCTCTATTATATCGGCGAAATCGGCCAATTTACGGCCATGATGGCTTTTTTAGCGGCCCTGGAGATGTTGTTCCGCCCTGGTGAGACGGCCCGGCCGCCAATTGAAGCTAAGGCTACGGCTCAAAGGGCGAAAACGCTGGTTATCAGCCGTTATATTTCTTATTTTATACCGATTTTTTTGCTGTTAGTCTGCTACCAGGGAGGGTTCTTCGCTTTTATCACTGTTTGGGGTCTAGCGGCGGCCGCTTTAAAGTTTTTCCAAAGCCGGGCTGGTTCTTGGCCGGTCCGGACTGTCAGGGCCCTATGGTTGGGGATAAAATATTCTTTCTTATTGACCTTGGTCGCAGCTCTGGTCGCTCCTTACGAGGGGGTTCACTTAATTGAGCGGAGTCTAGAAACTGCCTCACAAACCACAGGCTGGCTCCTCCCTTTTATAAGTCCCTGGCTATTGGTGGGCTTGCCAATTTATTGGCCCAAATTACTGATTGAAAATTCCCTTGGTCCGGCTTCTTATATAACTTTTTTGACCTCAATTATTCTTTTGGCCATTTTTGTCCTTCGAAGGTCGCCGGACTCTCGGGAGGCTCAAGGGGACCAAAGAGCTGGGAGCCGCCCAGTCCAAGACGATTCAGCGGCGGCCGGGCTTACCGCAGCATATATTATCTCTTTGATAATATATGCTGCTGCGTTTATAATTTTAAGAAATTCCTATTTATTGTGGAAGTTTGTTTCCTTTACCGCTCTGCCCCTTTCTTTTGTTCCCCTGTCTTTGGTTCTGGCGGCCATTAAGCGGCTGCGGGTAATTGGGCATAAATTTTTGGGACTGGCCCGAGTCAGTCTGGCCATGGCCCTTTTGATGATCGGGATTGACTTAAGTTCAGTGATATCAGACCAAGAATTTATGAATCAGATTTGCCGAATTAAGCCGGCGGCCAGTTTTTTGTCAAAGGTTAAGGAATTTATTCATAGCCTCCCTCCGGAAACTTGGTTGATTTTTGATTATACTGAAAATTCACAAATTTATTTGACGGCCGAGCATTTTAAGAATCAATCGGCCAAAAAATTCTTTATCTTTGGAAATCATTATATTTTTAAAAATACAATTGCTTTAGAGAATGTTATTCAAGCGCACAGAAACTTTTTATTAATAACTGACAAAGAGTATAAAAATTTATACTTTAATGAAAATAAAAGTGTCTATAAGAGCAGGTTGTTGATAATAAAGCAAGAAAAGATAGATGAAGATGGATATGTAACCTATTATGGCATTAAAGATCAGCTTGTTTTGGATATTTTAGAGGACTGGGTTTCCCTTAAGGTGAAGGTACCAGAAAAATATGACCGCCGACCGGTTGAACTCAAGGTTACTTTGGTTCCTTCACCCAGAAATTACCACACTTGTCTGGCCTCGGCCTCTTTGGCTTTTCACACTGGCCAGCCCCTGGTCTGGCTGCCAGGGGCTGGTCTGAAGGTTACGGCTCCGGTCCCACCGGATTTGCCTGGCCAGAGCCGGACGTTTAAAGCTTCGGTCAGGCTGGAAAAAACAACATTGTTTTCAGATGAACCCTGTCTTTTTTGGGTCGACTCTACTGAGCTTTCGGTGAAGCCGGCCGAGGCGGGAGCAGGCGATGAGCTTAAGAACTAAAGCCAAAAGGCCGCCCCTGGTTGGACAGGGGCGGCCTTTTGGCTTGTCAGCGGGGAGATTGGCGCTGACTATTTCTTTTTGAGATTCAGATCGAGGAATTCCGAGATATGCTGGACCTTGACCCGGTCACTGCGCTTATGTTCCCCGCCTCTGAGCTGCATAACGCAACCGGGGCAGTCGGTGACCAAAAGTTTGGGTTTGGCTTCGGATTCTTCGATCCCGTCGAGTTTGTGGGCCAAAAGAGTCCCGGATATCTCGGGGAACTTGACCGAATACGTTCCGCCAAAGCCGCAGCAGACATCTTCTTCGGGGGTGGGGACATATTCTCCGGCCATATTGATCAGAGCCCTAGGCTCCTGGGTGACGCCCAGACCCCGGCAGAGGTGGCACGGGGAATGGTAGGCCACTTTTTGACCTTGGTTGTTGAAATCGTCTTTGGAAAACTTAAAGACATTTTTCATCAGAGAGCTAAAGTCGATGATTTTTGAGAGATACTGAGCGGTTTTTTCCTTATAGCTCGGATCATCGCCGGTCAGTTCGGTGTAGTGCTCCTTCATATGGTTAGCGCAGGAGGCGCAGAGGGTCATAATATGGTCGACTTTGGCGCTTTCAAAGGCATCAACGTTGGCCTTGGCCGTCTGGATAGCCGCCTTGCGTTCGCCCATCATTTGCAGCGGCAGACCGCAGCAGCTTTGCTGAAGCGGGAAATCGACCGCCCCACCCTTGGCCGAGATGAGCCGGACGGCCGACTCAAGCTGTTCGGGGTAGATGAAATCCTGGGCGCAGCCGGCAAAGAGTCCGATCTTGACCGAACCTTGGGAGGCCGTTTCCAGGGACGGCCAACGGTCGCGGAAGGAGCGCGAAGCAATGGCCGGAAGAGCCCTGAAGCTTTGGTCGCCGGCAAAAATGGTAGGCAAGTGGCGGACGAAATTGCCGGAGGTGACTGGACGCTGGGCGAACTTGCCAAACTTTAAGAGAGTGTGGAAGAGCGGGCGATTGGCCATGACCTTGGCCAGCAAGGTCGAGGTGATGGGGGAACCTTCTTCCTCGTTGAGTCTGGCCCGGACTTCCTGAATAATACCCGGCAGATCGATTCCGGCGGCGCAAATGTCTTTGCAGGCCTCGCAGCCGATGCAGTTTTGGACCAAATTTTTGGCCCGGTCGTGGCCGTGGAAAAAGTAGGTCAGGATCAGACCGATGGCTCCGATATAGACGTAGCCCATGCGGTGACCGCCGACCAAGCGGTAAACCGGGCAGACATTGGCGCAGGCGCCGCACCGAACGCAGCGTAGCACTTCGCGGCATTTGGGATCTTTGAGCAAATCAATCCGGCCGTTGTCAAGAAAGACGACGTGGATGATCTTTTTCTGGTCATCGTTCAAAGTGCATTCGGAAGCTCCGGTAATCCACGACACGTAGGTGGTAATGGCCTGGGCAGTGGCGTTGCGCGGCAAGACCCTGATGATTCGGAGGGCGTCTTTGATGCTGGGGACCAGCTTGTCAATGCCGCAGATGGCCACGTGAACTCGGGGCAGGGTGGTGGTCAGCCGGCCGTTGCCTTCGTTGGTGCAGATTCCGATGGAGCCGTTGGAGGCGATGGCAAAGTTGGCCCCGGAGATGCCCATGTCGGACCCGGCAAAGTGGACCCGAAGTTCCCGGCGGGCGACTTTAACCAGCTTTTCAATGTCGCTGTCCTGTTTGGACTTGGTGGCGTCTTCAAAGGTGTCGGCCACTTGGTACCGCGACAGGTGGATGGCCGGCATGACCATGTGAGTCGGTCCCTCATGGCGCAGCTGGATGATCCATTCACCGAGGTCGGTTTCATTGACGATCATTTTGGCCGCTTCCAGAGAGTGGTTGAGGTGGATCTCCTCGGCGGTCATGGATTTGCTTTTGATGATGGTGCGAACATTGTTTTCTTTGGCAATAGCGCAAATGATATCGTTGGCCTCCTGGGCGGTCCGGGCTCGGTGAACGTGGACGCCCTTTTTGGAGGCTTGTTCGACAAATTGTTGATAGAGCGCCTCAATGTGGAGCATGGCCTGATCTTTATTGTCAGCGATCTCGCTGATCAGCTCCTTGGCATTCATGTCGGCGAAGATCATGGCCCGGTTGGCTTTGTACTGAACAGCAAATTTGTCGAGCGTTTTTCTCAGAAAGGAGTCATCCAGTGCCTCCTTCAATGAATTATGATAGCTCTTCATTGATTCGGCCATGATTATTCCTCCAATAAAGCGACGTGCATGTATAAGGGACCGTGGACACCAAGAGTTAATACCCTTTCAATGTCGGCAGTCCGGCTGGGCCCGGAAATAAACGAAGTGTAATTGTTGTCTTTGTCCATGGCCTTGATCAGAAAATCTTCGGCCTCATAACTGGTTTTGACGAGTTTATTCATCGGCAGCGCCAGCACGTGGGTTTCGCAGATCATGGTGGCCAGCCGGTAATCTTCGCTGTTATTTTCACTGACGCAAGTAGCCGTCTCCGAAATGCCAAGGTCGGCCACCGTGAAAGCCACGTCAATTCCGGCCAGATGATTTCTCAGTTTGGAACGAACCATTTCGAATCCTTTGGCCTCACCTTTTTGCGATAACAACTTAAAGTGTTCATCGCTGATGGACGGGGCGGCCAAGGTTTTCTTCCGGTTGGGGTCATCGGGTGGGGAAAGTCCCGGGGTGGTGGGCATGAGTTTGCCCAGCTCGGTTTTCTCGGTCACCTCAATGGCGTAGTCCAAGGCGGCCTTCAAGTCTTTGACCACCACAACCTCAATGGAGGCTGGTTTGGCTTTGGCCTTAAATAAATCAACGTTAGCCTGATTGATGGAGCCTGGGTTACCTGGCATGGAACCATCCTTTCTTTAAATAAACGCCGATATCTCGGCATTAAATCAGTCTGTAACTGCCAAAAAAACAGCCAAAATATTTAGAGCGAATCCGCATAAAGCTCGACTACGTGACGAACTTCAATTTCATCGCGGTTTTGGCTTAAAAGGTCCATCAGTTGGAGTACGCAAGCCGGGCACCCGGTAGCAACGACTTTGGGGCTGACTGATACGATGTTATCTCTTTTGACCTGACCGATGTCCTTGGAAAGGCCGTAATGGTACAAATTGAAACTGCCGCCGTTACCGCAGCAGCGGTCGGCATCGGGCATCTCGCGGTAGTTGTACCCCAGCAAAGATTTTAAAATCATCCGGGGCTCAGCCCCGATGCCCAGGCCTTTTTTGAGGTGGCACGAGTCGTGGTAGGTCACCGTCTGGGTTCCGCCGGAGGCGGGCTTGAAATCGACTTTCAGCACTCGGACCAAAAAGGCGGTGATGTCCATGGTTTTGGTGTGGAGGTCTTGGATCTGGGCTCTTTCACCGGGATTGAAATGATCGATAAAGCGGTACCAGTTCTCCTTGATGTTGGAGGCGCAGGTGGCGCAGGGGGTGACCAGGTAATTAAATTTGCCCTTGATCAAAGAGGCCAAATTCTGGACGACCAGCTGGTCAAAACCTTTGATGTCACCGGAGGCCAGTGCCGGAATGCCGCAGCAAACCAGATCCGGGGGCATAAAGACCCCGACTTGGTGGTGGCGCAGGATCTTAAGGCAGGCTTCCGACATCTTGTTGAAGATCTTATCGGGGACGCAGCCAGGAAAAAGAGCCACCCGGCCGTTAGGGCCCAGCTCATCTATCTTGCCGTGGGAGGAGGAAAATGTTTGGCTGGGAAGGCTGGGAATATGGCGGTTACCCAAGAACGGGGTTAAAATGGGCGCTCTCGAAGTGCCAACTTTTTCACTGGCCCGGCGCAGGAAGGGGGTTTGGAAAACCCCGCTGATTCCGATCATGAAATTAAACAGGCGCGGACGCGGCAGGACAAATCGAAACACCAGTTTTTTTATGGCCCCCAGGCCTCGGTAGCCGGTGACGATGGCCCGGGCCTTGAGGAAGATGTCCATGATTTTGACGCCTGAAGGACAGTTAGTCTCGCACGAGCCGCACAAAAGACAGCGATTGAGCCGGTCATCGACATTTTTGGCGTCCAGGGTCAGCTCATGGGCCAAATCGTCCAAGAGGGCGATTTTACCGCGGGTAACGTCAGCCTCACGAAAAGTTGCTCCGTAGACCGGGCAAACCGACTGACAAAAGCCGCATCTCATACAGGTAATGAGAAGGTCATCAAGACTCATCAATAATTTGGCCAGCTCTCCGAGAGTGACTGGACTTTTTGGTAGTTCACTCATAGAGACACCTAAATTATTTTTTTGCCGGCGTTAAACAGGTATTTGGGGTCTAGAGCCGTCCGTAGCCGTTTGGAAAATTCGATGGTCGCTTTGTTAGTCTCTTTGACCATCCATTTGGCCTTGGCAATCCCGATGCCGTGTTCCCCGGAAAGGGTTCCCTGGAGAGACAAAGCGACATCAAAAATTTCGTCGACCGCATCTTCGACTCTCTTAAATTCCTCTTCATTGCGGCGGTCAGTCAAGATGGTCGGGTGGAGGTTGCCGTCTCCGGCATGACCGAAGGTCCCCATTTCCAGCTTATACTTGCTGGCAATGCGGTTAAGCTCGGAGACCATGGCTGGTATTTTGGATCTGGGGACGGTGGCATCCTCTAAAACGGTGGTCGGTTTGGCTCGGGCCAAGGAAGGCAGGGCATTGCGTCTGGCTTCCCAGATTTTGTTTTTTTCCTCGGCGTCCCGGGCTACCTGGATATTCTTGGAACCGCATTTGGCGCATAGCTCTTTGACCTTGGCTGCATCCTCATCGACCCCGGCTTGGTGACTGCCGTCGACTTCGATTAACAAAATAGCCGCCGCTTCAGTGGGGAGACCGATTTTTGAGTTGGCCTCTACCACCCGGATGCATTTTTGATCCAAAAATTCCAGGGTACAGGGCAGAATGTGAGCGGCGATGATGGCAGCTACCGTTTCAGAGGCCCCTTCAACAGTGTCGTAAACGGCCATCATGGCCTGGGAAGCCTTTGGTGGTGGGACAAGTTTAAAAATGAGCTTGGAAAAAATGCCCAAAGTCCCTTCGCTGCTGACCATCATGCCGCCGAGGTTGTAACCGGTGACGCATTTGACGGTACGGGAACCGGTTTTGACCAATTCGCCATTGTGATCAAAAAATTCGACCCCCATCAGGTAATCTTTAGTCACCCCGTATTTTAGACCTCTAAGGCCCCCAGCGTTTAAGGCTACGTTGCCAGCCAGGGTTGAGACGGCCTGAGAACCTGGATCAGGCGGGTAAAAAAGACCCTTGGCGGCCACGGCGTTGGCAAATTTGGCCGTTAAAACACCGGGTTCAACGACGGCGTAAAGATCTTCGAGATTGATTTCCAAGATTTTGTTGAGCTTGTTGGTTAATATGACTACCGTGTCGGAAGAATCGGGGATGACAGCTCCAGAAAGGTTGGTGCCGCTTCCGCGTACGGTAATGGGAAGGGAATTGTCGTAGGCTAGCTTGACAGTGCGCCCCAGGCGTTCTTCGTTATCGGGCATTACCACCAAGCCAGGGGTGACTTGTTTGAGGACAGCGGCGTCGTAAGCGTAAGACAGCCGATCTGTTTCCTCTGTCAAGACATTTTCCGGTCCCAAGAGGTTTTTAAACTCCGCAATGAGGTTGGAGCTGATAGGCATTAAAAATTCTCCAGAATTAAATTAATTGGTACATTCGTCATGGTAAAAGGTAGTCACGGCCGCCGCCTGGGCGGCGGCCGTGGTTTTTAAGGATATTAAAAAGGGGCTGGTCCATACCAGCCCCAAACAGGTTAATAGGCAAACGGAAATTTGCCGGAAGCCAAAAGAATCCACACGATGATTCCGACAACGAGACCGTAGATAATGAACGGGATGAAAGTCTTTTTGAAAATCTCGCCTTCGCGGTTTGACAGTCCCACCACCGAGCAGACGGCCACGATGTTATGGATGCAGATCATGTTACCCATGGCCCCGCCAACGGCTTGAGCCGAGACAACCAATAAGCGTGAAACGCCAAGTTGTCCGGCCAAATCCCACTGGAAGAGACCAAAGAGCATGTTGGAGACAGTGTTGGAGCCGGTGATAAAGGCACCCAACCCTCCGGCGAATGAGGCGACCATGGGCCAGGCCGAGCCGACAATAGCGGCCATGGTTTTAGCCATGGTCAGCGGCATGGAGTCAAGGGCGACCGCTCCGGCGGCCAAGGCGGGGTTGACGCTTGAACCTTGAAAAATCTTGACCAGAGCGACGGAGGCAATTAGAGAAATGGTCGGAGCTTTCATTTTCAAGAAAGTATCCCGCCAAGCTTTGGTGGCTTTGGGACCGGACATCTTGTGGAGGACGATGGTCAAAAGGGCCACCAGGATAAAGGGAATAGTCCCTGGCAGGTACAACAGCTGTAACTGGTCGTTAACGTTGGAGTATCCGAGGATTTCTTTGAAGCGGATAACCCCGTGGGTACTGAGCCAGCCTTTGAGGCCGATGGAATTAATGCGGGTGACAACCAAAAGGGCGCCGATCAAGACATAAGGCAACCAAGCCATAAATTGGCTCATATGGGGTTTGAACTCGGTTTTGCCGCCGAAGTTAATGGTCCCGGTCCAGGACGGATCCCACTTATCGGCCGGTCCAAAAGTCCAGACATCTTTGGGAACACAAATGCCTTTTTTGGCGGCAACTATGACGATGGCCAAACCAATCAGAGCGCCAACCAGGGAGGGAAGTTCAGGTCCGATCAGCCAAGCCAGGAGCAGGTAGGGTATAACAAAGGCCAGGGCCGAAAAAAGGGCGAATTTCCAAGCGGCAAAGCCTTCTTTCCAAGAGCGTTTGGGGCCGTAATATCGGGTGATGAAACCCAACATGAAAATGGCCAGGAAAATGGCCATGGGGGCATGCATTAAGGTCGCCGTCTCCCCGGAGGCTTTCATAAAGGCGTCATAAGATGATATTTGGCCGGAATTAACAGTGGCCGTAATGACTTCTTTAAGAGAGGCGCCAAAGCCAACTAAAAGTGGGGTGCCGACTGCGCCGAAAGTAACACAAAAAGAGTTGAAAACCAGACACAAAACGGCAGCGGCAAATGGCGGAAATCCTAAAGACAAAAGAAGGGGTGCGGCCAAGGCAGCGGGAGTCCCAAAACCGGCGGCGCCTTCAATGAAGGCCCCAAACATGAAACCAATGATGATTCCTTGAACGCGCATGTCGCGGCTGATGCCTTGCATACCATACTGGATAGTTTCCATGGCTCCTGAATACTGGAGAGTATGAAGGATCAAAAGGGCCCCGAAAACGATGATTAGAACCCCGACAGCACTGACAACTCCGTTGAGGCTCAAGGCTATGACGTACTTAAATGGAAGGTGCCACGCAAGTAATGCGATGATGACACAGGAAAGCCAAGCTAAAGGCATGGCTTTCATTGCCCCCAGTCTAAGGCCGACCATCAAAATCAAGGCGACCAGGATTGGAATCAAAGCCAGAAAGGCGTAGGCAGTAGTGGACATGTTTAACTCCTTGGTATTGCCGCTGGCGGTGAATGAAAAAATACGGAACCGTCATCTTGACGGGACCTCGATCAGGTTAAAGCAGCTGATTAGCTAATAGACAAAATTAAAAAATAATAATTATGCTGTTTTTGCATGGTAATGCAAAATATCGAATAAAAATCTATAAATTAAACATTAAAGCAAAATTAGTAAATTTTAATACGGTTATTTATGTGTAAAAATCAGTAATTTAATTTTAAGAGCAAATTTAGACTAAATTTTATAAATTGATATTTAAATATAACTATAACGTAAGCAAAAAAGTTAAATTTTTGCTTGAACAATATGTGTTAAGTTTTGTGCAATGTGTGAATAAACGGACCAAAAAATTTAGTTAATACGTATTTATAAGTTTATTTGTAATTAGCTGAATAAATAATTCGAACAGAGTCTAAAAGTAGTAATTTGTCTTGACAGCTATGAGGCAGTCAAATTTCGGTCAAGTTTTGGCGGCCGCCCTTTTTACTCCGGGTTGGGCGCTCAAAAAAAATCTTTATTTTGTGGCTCTTAATCAGCTGTGGACCCCAATTTGCCAGCTCGTTCGGAAAGCGTTCCGTTAAAGCCGGCCTGGGCAGTCAAAGATGTCAAATCCCGCTACATTTGCTCGAAAGGGGGGTTGACACTTTCTTTTGACAAAAAGTTCCTGGCCGCTAGAAGCCAAAGGACTTGCAATTACTAAAAATTTTTTTTTGGTGGAGTGGTGTTGTTTTGTCAGGTTTTTATTTTATCAATGTACCAGAAAAAAAGCAACACTTAAATGACAAACTGCCAACTGCCAACTGGAGCCGGTCAGATAAAGTTCAATATTTTGAGATTTTTTTAAATATAAAAACGTATTGCAGTACATTTTATGTAAAATTATAACATTAAAATTGTAAAAATTTGTACTTAAACAGTGTTTTTTGGCCGGGACACGTTCAGAGAATTATTTTAAATATGGAAATAATTATTGGGATAACTTTTGTATGTGTAGTAAATAGACATAATATATATTGATTAAATAAAATTACATGTTTTAGTCTTTGATTAATGACTTAATTTTATGAAAATTAGAAATCGGGCCTGAGCGTAGCCAATACAGTTGACTGAGCTGACGATGGTCTAAAATTTTTAAAAAGCTAACCCAGGAAATTTTTAGATTATTTTTCAAGGGTGGGTCAGAAATCGGGCCTGAGCGTACCAATAAAGTTGACTGAGCTGACGAGGGTCTAGATCATTACAAAAGCTAAGTCTGGAAAATTTTAGATTATTTTTAAAAGAGGGCCCGATATCGGGTCTGAGGGTGGGCAATAAAGTTGACTGAGCTGAGGAGAGCCTAAATCATTAAACAAGCTAAGACTGGAAAAATTTAGATTATTTTTAAATTTGAGTCAGGTACCGGGCCTGAGCGTGGTCAATACAGTTGACTGAGCTGACGATGGCCTAAAAGCATAAAAAAGCTAAGCCTGGAAAATTTTAGATTATTTTTCCAGGCGTTGTCAGATATCGGGCCTGGGGCATAATTTTGGAGTTGGCTGGGCTATGTTATCAAATGATGAGACATTTGCCGGCCCGATTGGAAATTAAATTAAAAGGTGCCTGGGCTTTTGATTGGACTATTAAAGGCTAAAGTAAAGAATTATTGAGGTTTTTGGCAAGGTTGAGGAAGGAAAAGAGCCTTAAAGGGGAGGGAGCAAACTGAAGTGAGGCTGCAATATGAGAATATGTGGTAATTATTGACGGACGTCTGGGGGCTAATCATCGGAATTACTGAATATTTTTTTTAGAAGCCGGCTGCTGGGCTATAATTAACGATGTTCGGAGAGTTTTTTAGGCGCCAGCCTTACGAGGTGTTTTATGAGGGCCGTCATCTGGTTATCTTGTTAAGAAGGTAACAAAGTAAAAAAAGGTCAAGGGCAAACCCCGATTGAATCTTGAACCAGGCTGAAAGCAGCCTGATTTACTTTCAAGCGGGGCTGACCAGGACTTTAGGTTATTTGACCCCAATCACCACATGGGAGGCTTTGACCAAGGCCAGCACTTCAAGACCCCCTTTGAGGGCCAAGGTGCTGAAGCTCTCGTTGGTGACGATGGCGGTTATCAAATTACCGCCGGGGACTTCAATGATGATTTCAGCATTGACCGCCCCAGGTTTGGCGCTGACAATTTTACCCTTAAACTGGTTGCGGGCGCTGGTCCTAAGGGCCGTATCGACTGAAACAATTACCCAGGTGGCCTTAAAGAGGGCCACGACCTGGCTGCCTGGTTTGAGGTCCAGAGCCTTGGCACTGGAGTTGGTGATAATGGCGGTCAGTTTGGAGCCGTCTCCGATATCTATAATAACTTCGGTATTGACCTCGCTGGCGGTGATTTCTTGAATAGTTCCGGGAAACTGATTTCTGGCACTAGTTGCAACAGAGTTTGACATTGGTGGTCTCCTTTGAAAGAATCAATTTTTTGAGATATGGCCCGAAAAAAGCTGGCAAGATAAACTTGGGTTAAAAAGATTTCCGTGATTAGGGCTTTTCTTGGGTCTTGTCTGGCACTCGGCCCAAGCCGATTTCGATAGAATCGTAAACAACCCGGCCCCAGTGATGGAGCTGGCCAGGGGCAACCACCGGCGGGATAGTGTTGGTGACGGTGTCACCCATAAAAGGCTTCCAAACGCTGATAACCAATTCAGAGCAATAGTATCGGTCGTCAAGGTTTAGGCCAATCAGGCCGGTAAAGTCATAGGGTCGGCCAACCAGGGAGCGGGCCAGAGCCACAACTAAGGGCCTGGTCTCAGGGGTGGCCCAGACCGGTTTGAGGACCCAGATCCGGGAGGCCCGGGCCAGAAAATCCTCCAAGGTCGATTGGTGGACGCCATGGCGCTCGGACTCAATGACTTGGTCGTTTTCGGCGTCATAGACAGCGGCGTGGGAAAAGGGCATGTTGGTGAGGGTGCCAAAAAAATTGCCGGGAATTGTGGTTTCCCTGGTGACCAACCAATCCCCGCTTTCAATAACGGCCCGGACCTGCTCTAAATTGAGCTCCACCGGCTGAGGCTCTTTAACAATGGCTTTAACTGCGCAGCCGGAGAGGAAAAAGCAGCCCCACAGAAAAAGAAAGATTAGGCTCCAAGGCGGCCGTAAATATGGCTGACTTTTGGACTTCATTAAAGATGCCTGGTCATTAGGATGAATCGGTGAAAGGACAGTGGAGCGGTTAAACTGACTGCAGAAATAGAGGCCATTTAAAATATAGCTTTAGACTGCTGAAAAGTCCAGACTAAAAAGTCAGGCGCCAACCCTGGCCTAAGTTTGGCGGTCTTTTAACAAGCCCCAAAAGGCCAGCTGACAAATTGATGGCTGCCTTGGGCTATTAATTAAAAGCCAGCCAATTTTTAGTTTTTAAGGTCTGACCTTTCCGTAGTCCTTTTTTTGGAGCCTGATCCGGGGAATTATTTTTTTATTGATTTATTTCTTTCTAAGTCGTAAATTGAAAGGATCTAATGAGCAACTGGCTTCAATTGCCGGGCTTTACAATAGATTATTTTTAGGTTTATTATTGATTGGTTGAGGAGATAAGGCGAGAAAGCCATGGATTTAGTTTGCCCATGAGCCTCCTCTAAAAATATTACTACACTGGGCTGGTCTTTAAACCAAGGCTTATTATTTTTTCCCCTCTGCATTCAAACGGTTGATCAAGGTTGAGATTGGTTTTTTGGCGACACAGTTTGGATTAATATTGCTTCCCCATTGTCCTTCATATAAAATGCAATTTACATTTAATTGACTTCATTGTTGCAATTGCCTAAGCCATCAAAGATAATGAGGGTCAGCCTGAGGCGATGGAGTCAATTGAGAGCGGCCTTGGTGAGGCCAGTTTCTCCAGAAGTGGTCAAATCCAGCTAAAAAGTCTTTTTGATCGAAGCTAAAGCGGATTAACTAACTGAGAAACCCTAGGCGCTAAATAACCCGGCCTTGGTAACCTGCCGGCTGGGAGCTGGGCAGTGGGGCGACCGAAAGGTCGTTGACTATTGCGATTGTGGAAATGCTGATGAGCGACTGCAAAAAGAAACTGAAAAGGCCTGTTTCCGGGTCAAAGACCGCCGACTTGATTGCCGCCATCGGGAGTCTGGTGGTTTTTTTGATCAATGAAATCGGAGCGATGGCCTTGTTTATGTTCGGCGGGCTCAGGGCCATGGTCAATTTTACCTCCCAAATATCCAAAATTTTACGCCAGATTGCGGCCATCGGTTATGGTTCACTTTTTCTGATTATCTTAATTGGACTCTTTACCGGTATGGTTATTGGCCTTCAGGGGTATCACACCTTAAGTCAGTTCGGTTCAACCGGTTTTCTTGGCTCGGCGGTGGCCTTAAGTCTTATCAGAGAACTAGCCCCAGTTTTGACTGCCATTATGGTCACCGGACGGGCTGGTTCGGCCATGTCGGCCGAAATCGGCGTTATGCGCATAACCGATCAGATTGATGCTCTTGAAGTTATGAACATAAACCCAATGAATTTTTTGATTGCCCCAAGGTTGACTGCTTCTTTGATATCTTTTCCGCTTCTGACTTCCCTTTTTGCCGTAGTGGGTATATTTGGGGGATACATCACCGGCGTTTTGCTGCTGGACATGAGTTCGGGCATTTATTTTTCCAGAATCAACAGCAGTGTCGTCTGGGGGGATGTCCTGGGTTGCCTGGTTAAGGCAGTCGTTTTCGCCATTTTGGTAGTCACGGTTTGCTGCTACAAGGGTTTTTTTGTGCATCTTCGCTTGGACGGCAAGGGCGCTGAAGCGGTCGGCAACGCCACTACCTCAGCCGTGGTTTTGTCGTGCATCTTAATTTTAATTTTCGATTACGTTATTACTTCTTTCCATATGTAGTTGCCATGGAACAGCCGCTCAGTATTGAACTAAAAAATTGCACCATGGGCTACGGAAACTTTGTGGTGCTCAAAAATATATCTCTGCAGATACCCGCTGGCCGGATTGTCGCAATTTTGGGCGGCTCTGGGGGCGGCAAAACAACCTTGTTAAGGCACATCACCGGCCTTAACAGACCATTTAGCGGCGAAATATTTTTGGAGGGCAAAAGTCTGTGGAGCCAGTCGGGCCGCGATTTCCAAAAATTGCGCGGCTCGATGGGAGTATTGTTTCAGGATGGAGCTCTGTTGGGGCAGCTTACAGTTGCGGAAAATGTCGGGCTTCGTTTGAGTGAGCTGACTAAATTAAACAAAAAAACAATTCGGGAAATTGCTCTTTACTATTTGTCTTTAGTCGATCTGGCCGATTACGCCGAGTTCTACCCAACTGAACTGTCCGGGGGTATGCGTAAAAGAGTCGGCCTGGCCAGGGCTTTGGTGGCCGAGCCGCCCATCCTTCTTTGCGATGAACCAACTTCTGGGTTGGACCCCATTAATGCGGCCAAGATGGATGAACTCCTATTGAGCATGAAAGAGCGTTTTCCAGCCATGACCATAGTTTCCATCAGTCATGATCTGGCCAGCGTTCACAAAACAGCCGCCCAGGTCGTGGTCCTCAATGAAGGCCATATCGCTTATAATGGAAATTTTTCAGGACTTGAAAACACCCAGGATCCGTTTTTACGCCAGTTTATTGAAAGGAAAGTTTCTTCCGATAAACAAGAAGAAGCCCTGGAAAAAAGTCTGCCCGACAACATCCGGCAGCTGATGTATGATTCTTTAAAGGATATTATTCATAGATCGTAAAATACTAATAGTATGTCTAGTTGTTGCCGACAGATATCATTTATAAAGGTAAAATTATGAAGAGGCTGGAATTTACAGTCGGGATTTTCATGCTCATTGGCTTGGCTTGCCTGGGTTATTTGACAGTGAAACTGGGAAAATTGGAAGTTTTTTCCAGCGATGGGTATACAGTTCAGGCTAAATTTACCTCAATCTCGGGTTTGAAGACCGGAGCCAGTGTTGAAATTTCCGGGGTTCCCATCGGCAAAGTTACTGGCATCACTTTAAACAATAACTTTTTAGCCGTAGTGGATTTGCTTATTAATAATGATATCGTGTTAACTGACGATTCGATTGCTTCAATCAAGACCAGCGGCCTGATTGGTGACAAATACGTCAGTGTCTCGGTTGGCGGCTCTGAGACATTGCTCACTGAAGGCGGGGAGATTTCTGATACCCAATCCAGTCTGGATATTGAGTCATTAATAAGCAAATATTTATTTGGAGATGTCAAATGAGGCCTATTATAATTCCTACCCTAATTGGAGCGATTTATTATTTGTTGGTTTTTTGGGCCGCTTCCCCAGTCTGGGCCCAAGCTCCATCAGAGGCCAGGCAGGCTTTGGAGAAGACGGTTAACCTGGTTCTTGAGGAACTTAACAAACCGGAAATAAAAAATTCAGCCACTAGGGCCCAAGAAATGGACAAGGTGGAAGAAATAATGGCCGGCCTATTCAGTTTTGAGGAACTGTCCTTGAGGACTGTGGGTCCGAATTGGAAAAATTTCAATGACGATCAAAAAACGCGTTTTATCAACGAGTTCAGAAGGATGCTTCGGTCCAGCTATGCCAACACTTTTGAGGAATACGACGGCGAAGTCCTAAATTACGTCGGCGAAACGCCCCAGGGCAACCAAGGCGATCGGGTTCAAATTGACACCACGGTATTGTCGAAAGGCAAACAGATACCGATTAGTTTTAGGATGATCAACAAAAACGCGTGGAAAGTTTATGATATTGTTATAGAAAATATTAGCTTGGTTCAAAATTATAGATCTCAATTTCAATCACTTCTTCAAAAAGGCGATATTGAAGGTCTTATTAAGTCTGTTTCGCAAAAAGCCGATGAATTTAATCAAAAAAATAAAATAGGTCAATAATGAAATTTTTTATTAATATCAGGCAGTTATCTGGCCTAGTTTTAGTATTATTTTTGGCCGGTTGCACGTCTCATGTCTCTAAGACTGCTCAATTTGAGCTCTCCACCATGGCTGTTGCGGCTGGTTCTACCAACCAGTCGGATAATCAGACTGACAATCAGGCTGACTCGGACGACTATGAAGATGAATATGCTGACTTGGACAGTCAAGTAGCTGACCCCTTGGAAAGCTGGAACCGGGTCATGTTTGCCTTCAATGATGTGACTTACCGGTTTATCGCTAAACCGATTAGTAAGGGCTATGATTTTATAGTTCCGTCACCTGTAAGAACCGGAATAAAGAATTTTTTCTACAATTTAACTTTTCCGGTCCGATTTGTCGGGAATTTTTTGCAAGGAAAAGGCACCAATGCCGGGTTTGAATTTACTCAATTTTTGGTCAATTCGACCTTTGGGATTGGCGGTTTGATAGATTTTTATCAGAGAGTTGAGCCGGATAATCCCCTTAAGGATGACGAGGACTTCGGTCAGGTTTTAGCTCACATGGGCCTGGGAGATGGATTTTATATTGTTTGGCCGCTTCTGGGTCCCAGTACGGCCAGAAATACGTTGGGAATGATCGGGGACGCCTTACTTAATCCCGTAACTTACATCAGCCATTGGAAACCCAGACTGGCTACGGTCGGAATCAATACCGTCAATGGACTTAGTGAGCGTCTTAGGGGGTATGACGCCATGAAGAAAAATGCCATTGAACCGTACAGTGCCCTCCGGGATGGTTATATCCAGTTTAGAAAAGGAAAATTAGAGAGATAAGATTTGATGGTTCGACATTCTGGTAAGAATTGGCATGGGAAATTAGGCTAAATACTATTTGGAGCTCATTTAGGTAACGAATTTTGCTGGAGAGCTGGGACTAAAATCTGAGAGAGGGCAGGCAGGTTAGGCCGGTCAATGCCGGGCTATTTATAAGATTTCAGCTGCTTTAGCTGCCAAGATCGCCCGGCAGTTTAATTGGGTCAGGCCCAAGGCGAAAGGACCAAATGGCGCCAGCCGCTGCTCTGGCCCAATAACCGGCTGGAAGCATCCATTAAGGCCATTAATGCGCACCGTTTTGGCCGGCGTAAATGACCGCAACGTATCCGTAAAATGGTACCCTGGGTATAGCGCTCACGTGAGTAAAAATATTTTTCTGACACTTTTAAGCGATCACATGAGGAGCGTGTCATTTATAGCATTATAAATTTTATAGAAAATTACGATTTTGGATGATGGTATATTTATTTCATTAGCACTCTCTTCCGCTGTATAATCCAGCCATTAAAAGCCCTCCAGTACGGGCTTAATGTTAATTTCGGAGAGAACGCCTGATGATTCATTTTCCTGCCACTGACCCAGAGTTTGAGGAGATGTTTAAAACCGAGGAAGACTGTATGGAATACATAATCTCGGTCCGGTGGCCTGAAGGTTATATCTGCCCGATTTACCAGCATGACAAGCTTTGACGTAACGAAAAAGCCCATATCCTGGAGTGTTCCGCCTGTGGACATAAATGAGGCCGTTGGTTGGTACGATTTTCCAAGACACCCATCTTCCCCTGAAGGATTGGTTCAAGATGATGGGTTCATCATGTCCCAAAAATACGGTGCAAACGCTACAGGTCTCGCTAGAGTCCTTAACTTGTCTCACTCTACGCCTGGAATGTTCTCCACAAACTTCGTAGGGTCATGGCCAGAGCCGATCGAGAAAAACTCGGACAAGTGGTAGAGGTAGACGAAACCTATATTGGTGGCCTTGAGGAAGGCAAGCAGGGGAGAGGGGCAGAGAAGAAGTCTCTTGTTGTGTTGGCCGTTGAGCTTACGTCTGACCATAAACGGATGGGTAGAATCAGGATTGCTGTTATCCCAGATGCGAGCAGTTCTTCGCTCATCCCCTTTATTAATCAAAACGTGGTGCCAGACTCCTTGGTAGTGACTGATGGCTGGAAAGGGTACCTTCCTCTTCGAAATGAGAAATTCCGCCATGACATAAAGATTATGAAGAAAGATAAGGATCTGTTGCCGCATGTGCATTTGGTGTTGTCTCTAATTAAGCGGTGGAGCCTTGGAACCTTCCAGGGATCGATTAACCATAACTATCTTAACTATTACCTTGATGAATTTGTCTTTCGTTTCAATCGCCGTACGTCCAGCAGCTGCGGAAAGCTTTTCAGGAGGCTTATGGAACAAGCTGTTAATACGCCGCCTGTTACACGTAAGGAGTT
>JAISWF010000101.1 GCA_031271165.1 Deltaproteobacteria bacterium | reverse complement strand
GGATACACTACAAACCATTGCTTAGTATAGCCTGTAGAAGAACTCAAAATTCATAGGTGGCGTCAACCCGAAAAGTTGTATGACGATCCTTTTTGTTGGCGTCAACCCGATAACTAGATTCATGGATTCCAAGGCGATGAGTGCGATATAATTGTTACTGTGTTCAATCCGCCGCCATCAATATCGGCGTCGCCAGATATGTTTCTCAACAAACGAAACATAATCAATGTTTCCATAAGTCTCGGGCAAGGGATTATATCTGCATTGTAATGCCCGACGATGACACTGAAAACGTGAACAACCTCAAACTCATCAAGCGAGTTGAGGCCTTATGCAAGGACGATGATTATACCCTCATGCAAGCGGCCGAGATTGAAAAAATTATTTGGGGCAGTGAAATATATATCGAAGAAAACTCGTTTTCAACGAGCCATCAGACGGTCAATGTTCATGGCGAACCCGAACGACGTTATGAAATACGAAGCGAAGAAGAAGCCGTGGACGTTCAAATTCATAACGAAACGGGGGCAAATCAATGAACGAACTGCAAAAAGGCGAAATCCTAATCTACCAATCCGAAAGCGGCGACACGAAAATTGACGTGTATCTCGAAGACGGAACCGTCTGGCTTTCGCAGGCTTTGATTGCCGAGTTGTATCAGACAACGCCGCAGAACATTATCATGCATACGCGCAATATTTATAAAGACGGCGAGCTTGAAGAAGCGGCAACATGTAAGCAATCCTTACAAGTTCAAGTTGAGGGCAATCGCTCCGTCCGGCGTTCCGTAAAATTTTATAACCTTGATATGATACTCGCTATTGGATATCGTGTGCGCTCACATATCGGAGTGCAGTTTAGAAATTGGGCGACGAGTGTGCTGACTGAGTACATGAAAAAAGGGTTTGCTTTGAACGATGCCCGACTGAAAAATCCCAAGCAATTCGGCGACGATTATTTTGATGAGCTACTTGCGCGTATCCGTGACATCCGTGCGTCAGAGAAACGGTTTTACATGAAGGTCAGGGACATCTATGCGCTCTCGATTGACTATGACCCGAAACTGGAAATGACGAAAGAATTTTTCGCCACAGTCCAAAACAAACTCCATTATGCTGTACACGGAATGACCGCTGCCGAGCTTATCGTCAGCCGCGTAGATTCGGAAAAAGATAATATGGGTTTGACCACATACGACGGCGCCTCCGTGCGCCAAAGTGATGTAACGATTGCCAAGAATTATTTGAGCCGCGAGGAATTGGATGAATTAAATCGTATCGTCACAATGTTCCTCGACCATGCGGAGGATATGGCACGGCAGAAAATGCTGATGTATATGAAAGACTGGGTTGCGTCGCTCAACGAATTTTTGACCTTCCGCAGAAGAAACATATTGCATGGCAGCGGCAAAGTGTCCAATGCGGATATGGAGCGGCGAGCTCTTGCAGAGTATGCAAAATTCAATACGCGCCGATTGAAATCGCCGGAACAAGCGAGCGACGACAACGCGGTAATTGACGATTTGAACGAAACGGTGAAATCGAAAAAATAGCGCAAAACGTAAAACGTGCATATCGGCGTTACTGCTGACAAGAATAATCGGAACGTTCCGATTATTCTTGCCAGCAGGGCTCTGTGCGGGGGGACGCCCGCTTTGGGCGTTCCCTACCGCGACTTTAATTGTCCATATCCCAGGTTAGATTAATCAACCTTAAAGCATGTATATAACTGTTAAAATAACTACTGTTGGCTTTATTTTGTTTTTTTTACATATATCTATAGTCCTTTTTCCTGGTAAGCGTACAAATGAATCATCGGCCATTTTGTATAGGAAGAGGACCGGGATTTTAGGTGGAAAGGGTCTGATAAAATGACGGCCTTCCGGCTAACCGGCCCTTAGTCCCTACAGGGGCAGTCCGGGTCAAAGGCCAGGCCGTCATTTGAAAGATATATAGGCGGCGGGATTATGATCGCCCTGCTTCTGTCCTGCGGAAGCCGACGACACGCCGTGCGGGGCTTATGTTATTTGACCGGTCATCTGCCGCCACACTCGAACCCACCCGGCTCGGCGGCTTTTTCAAACCGCTGTGCAGCTCTATGCCTGACCAAATCAAATCGCCCTGTTGTCAAGACTCGTCGTCGACGCATATCCCGCCCCGATGGGGTAGATCAAGTGGACGACAAGCGGATTGAGATTATAAAATCTCAATTTGGAATAATATCATTTACCACGTTTCCTGTCAGAGTGATACGAACGAATCAGACACCCATAACGGACTAAAATCAATGGCAAAATAATCGAGATGTCTGCCAGACGGCGGGGCCGGATGATTTCCAGCCCTCTTTTTTGGGGTTTCTAAAAAACCCGGCCGCAACCTACAGTAACCTACAGCAACATCTGCGAGGGGTTGACATTATTTTGCCGACTGCCGAAAAGCCTTGCCTTGGACGGCTGATCGGGCTAAACTGGAACTGGAGGTGCCTATGACAACCATACAAAAGAACATAGAGATACCGGAAGACCGCCGCTTGCGCCTGGACCTGACTCTGCCCGAGGGCTTTCCGGCCGGACAGGCCAAGGTTCTGGTTTTCATTTCTCCCGATGCGGAAACCGGGCCTCCCGCCCCCTTGCCGGAACTGGCCGGCAGTTTGAAAGACAGCCCCAATTTTTCGGGCGACCCTATGGAAATTCAGCGCAAGATACGGTCCGATGTCTGGTAAGTGGGTTCTGGACACCAATATAATAATCGGTTTCGTCAACGGAGCCGAAGCCGCCACCCGCTTGATCGTCGAACGGGGCGATGAGGAATTGTGCGCCAGCGTGATAAGCCGGGTGGAACTTTTGTCCTTTCACAGTCTTCCCCCCGATGAGGAAAGACGCATCAGACAATTTCTGAGGTATGTGACCGTGATTGATTTCGACGAACAGGTTGAAATGGCCACCATCGCCCTGCGCCGCCTGACCCAACTCAAGTTGCCTGACGCCATAATCGCCGCCACGGCTGTGGCCCTGGGAGCACCATTGTTCACCTTTGATCGCCGTCTGGTCGCTCTAGGCTGGCCGGGATTGCGAACCATCATTCCCGCCTGAACAGGAGCGGCCTGATCTAGGGTATGCCGGACTATTGATAAATTGAAAAATAAAGGCTGCATTACCATCAGTATTGTTGATGGTAATAAACATGTTGAAAAGAAAAGGCTTTATTACCGTCACTACTAGTTACGGTAATAAAGCCTTTTAAAATCAGCACGTCCAGACGCCGCTTATTTGCCTTTCAAAATCCCTTCCAAATCCATCACCGCCGCTCTTTTGGTGTCCGGGGCCAAATGGGCGTACCTTTCCGTCATTTTGATACTGCTGTGGCCCAGGAGCTTGCTGACCGTATAAAGGGGAGTGCCATTCTGAACCAGCCAGGACGCGAACGTATGCCTGAACGTGTGAATGACCGCCTTCTGCCTACTGTCGGTCACCCCTTTATTCAAGCCCAGTTCGTTGGCGGCTAATCTGAAATACTTGCCGACATGCGTATAAATCTGATTGAAGGAACTTTGGGGAAAAACCGCCCGCCGTCCGTTCGCGACTGATGCCGCCGAAGCAGCATTTCCCTGATTTCCGCCGTGAAGTGGGCATGACGGTTGCGGGTGTTGTTGGTGTCCTTTACGAATATCGTGCCGTCCTCAAAGTTGATGTCGGCCCAGGTCAGTTTCAGGCACTCGCCCACCCGCAAGCCGCTGAACAGCAACAGCACGGCCACGTCATGGGTCACTTGGGAGCTTTTCGCCAAAACTTTCAACAGGGCGACCGCTTCGGCATGACTCAGGAAGCGATCCCGCTGGTTGTCCCTTTTCGGCTTCTTGACCCTGGCCGCCGGATTTTCACCGCCGACAAAGCCCAAGTCCTGAGCCGTGTTCCAAATCGTGGAAACCAGCCCCAGGGCATGACGGATCGTGGCCGGGCTTTTGCTGCCTTAAAGCGTGGGGCGAAGCACATTATTCTCAAGGTCCGTGGTGGTGATATCGTGCAAAGGCTTATCAGTCAAGGGGGCCAGCCAGGTCTTTATGAATCTCTTCTTTTGGCCAATGGTTATCGGGCTCTGGTTCAATTCTATCCGGGGCAGATATTCAATTTCGAAAAAGCCCCCCAAAGTGCGGTTTCGGTTCCGGGCCATGGCATTGGCGGCGGCTTCCTTTTCCCGGCGATCTTTGTTGAATTCCCGCATTTCTTTTAGAGTCTGCGGCCCCTGGCCACCTTTTTGATTGATTCTCAGAGTGGAAATGAGTTCTTCACAATGACTCTGGGTGATGCCGTCGCTCCACCAGCCCACGGCCTCGTTGATGTTGCGGCCATGCAATTCATACTGAATGCACCAGTAACGGTCGGGGCGCTTACCATGCTTTCTGGTGGGGTGTTCCTTATATCTGATGCCTTTTCCGGCGGCTGTCCAGACGCTCATGATCTTTACAATCCTTCATTTTCGAAAAGTAATACTTCACTGACGTGATTCAAAATGCCTTCCAATTTCTCGACCGCCGCTTTTTTGGCTTCGGGGGCCAGGTGGGCGTTCCGTCCACCTGATATTATTATGCCCCAACAGTTTGCTGACCGTATAAAGGGGCTTGCCCATAATGACCAGCCAGGAAGCGAAAGTGTGCTGAAGCGTGTGAAAACAAACCGTTTGCCGCCGTTCAGTGGTGCCCTGATTCAGGCCAAGTTCCTTTACGGCCCGGCTAAAATGTTCGGAGATGGGGCAATATGATTCGCCGCCTTCCAGACCCAGGAGCACTTTAGTCGATTTGCTTTGCCCCTGGTAACGTCGGAGCAGCATTTCCCGGATTTCCGCCGTGATATGAGCATTGCGGTTGAACCTGTTTTTGGTGTCCTTGATAAAAATTTTGCCGTGTTCAAAATCAATGTCGGCCCAAGTCAGCCTTCGGCATTCTCCGGCCCGCAGCCCGCTGAACATTTACAACAAAGCCATATCGTGAGTAACAGCCGACCGCCGCCAGAGAACTTCCAGAAGCCGGGCGGCTTCCGCATGGGTCAACAAACGTTCCCGCTTGTTGTCCATCTTGGGTTGTCTGACCTTGGCCCTGGGATTGGTTCCGCTGACCAGGCCCTGCTGATAGGCGTCGCTCCACAGGGCCGAAAAAGCGGCCAGAACCCTTTCGATGCTGCCGGGGCTTTTGCCCGTTTCATTCATGGGCCGTACCTCCAACCGTTCCAGGTCGTCCGTAGTGATGCCGGCCAGCGGCAGATCGGCCAGAACCGCCAGCCAGGTTCTCATATATCCGCCGTCCGCCTTGACGCTTAAAGGAGAGGCGGTCAAGCTGAACCTGTCGCGACGATGCGGCCAGTATTCTGCCACCGTCATGCCTTTGGCCTGGCCGATCTCTTAGGCGGCTTCATCGGCGGCTTGATTTTCCAACTCAGCCGTCCGCATTGCCGCCCACGTTTGGGGGCCGTTCCCGGTGCGCTGGTTCGGACGGAGAATACCTAAAATTTCCTCGCACCGGGCCTGGGAAACGCCCTCGCTCCACCAGCCGACAGTTTCATTGACACCTTTGCCGTCCAGCTTGTAACGGATGCACCAAAGGAGAACATGGTTAGTCCTAAAACTTCGCACCCACAGAGATGCTTAAACCAACCTCAAACATGGGAGGCTGAGGTGCCAAGAGGGATTAAACATGGACGTCAAGCAGCGAGAAGGGAACCTTCCCTAATCAATGTGTATACGTCAACATCTAACCGAGGAGCCCTGTGCGCTAAAGTGTACCCTCAGGGATCTGGGCGGGGGGACGCCCGAAAGGGCGTTCCCTACTGTGACTGTAAAGTAAAAAAAATTATTGTTTGGGACGTTTATATATTGTTTGTTGATTTTTTCTGTTTTAACGGTAAATAAACTTATATTAAGTAGGCCGAGCATTAAGCTCTTGACCGGGGCTTTTTTAGTTGCTAAGATGCTTCAAGGTAAAGTGATTTTTTTGACATTATTATTCGGCCCCCAAGACTTGTTCTGGGTACTGAGTTGCAAATGTTTTTGTCAAGAAATCATCAAAATTGATAGATTATAGGACAGTCGTCGATCACGAAGATCTTTTTTTAGTTAACCTAAAGATTTTTTATTTTTAATAGCCGTCTTAATATAATAATTGGTTATGAAGGCCGTTTCAGAGAGATCTGAAACGGCTTTTTTTTGGTGTGCCCGGCATGGGCGTTATCCAGAGCGGTGAAATGTCCGCTCCAGACTTGGTAGTAGGAACTGTCGCCAAAGACAAGGGGACTGCCGTGAGGCACAACTGAAAGAAGTTGGAGGCAAACCCTCGGCCCGACGAACAGAAACCGCATATAAGGCCAATTAAAGCCGACGAGCTTGCCAAATAAAATAAAGTCCGATACTGCCCGAACTTTAAGTGGTAAATGCGGCGGGGTGGATGAGGGGAAGGATAACGCTCTTACCAGGGGAGATCTCAAGCGGCATACGGTTAAACGCAGGCAAATCTTTTCGGAAACGGGAGGTTCCAACTTGAGAAGTCAGCAGAAGCCATAGTACCAACGCTATAAGTGTTGGAAAGGGCTGAACAGTGGTCATCGAGTTGATCCAAGAAAGATAACTCCATGCGTTGATAGCAGAATACCGCTACTTGCGGACTGTACCGGAGAGGGTAGGCTGGAAGCCGAGAGCAACCGGGTAGCGCTGAGTATGGAGCCTCATGTTGGATAGCCAGGATAACAGTCATCCACAAGGCTAAGGGTAATGCTTCTTAGCCGATGAATCTGGATCGCTGACCCGCCATATGCCGAACGGCACGTATGGTGGTGGAGGGGTGTGGAAAAGCCACCCCCTACCCGAATTGTGCCTGGTATGGGCGTTAGCCAGAGCGATGAAAGGTTCGCTCCAGTAGGCACTACAGCCGAAGACAAGGGGAACAACCTTGAGGTAAAGCTGAAAAAAGTCGGAGCTAAACCCTGGCTAGGCAGAACAGAAATAGCCTATAAATCTGGCTGGCCAAAACTGCCGTATGTCAAATGGCAGGACGGTGGAGTGAGAGAAGAGGGGAAAGCCGCGCCCACCCGAATTAAGTTGTCTCTATATTTTGTCAGAATTTATTTTTCACCATCCTAAATATGGTCAACATATTTAGGATGGGAAAAAACGTCAGGAAATCAAGATTGATCAACCGGTAAAAACCCTCAAAAACCTGAATCCTTAATTTTTTATGTCAGTAATTTCAAGATGTTAAAAAATGATAAAAACGAATAAATAGACTTTTTACTGGTCGATCAAGATTAATAAAGGGAGGCCTTTTTATTAGCGAAGAACAAGAACTCAAGTTAAAAGAATTGGCAGTTGAAGCGGAAAAAACTGCCAAAGAGTTGGCTGAGCTGGAAGTAGTCCTTAAAGCGGCCAAAGAAAAGGCCGAGGCCGCCAAAATGGCCAAAGAAGCCTTGGAGGAGAGCCTTAAGCCCAAACCGGCACCACCTACGCCGCCTAAAAAACCAGAGTCCAAGCCAGAAAGCGGCGATCCGGTGACTATCCAGATGTTGGAACTGGCTAGGAGCAAAGGTCAATCGACCATTTTCGACCGGGCCGCTAAGATGAAGCCTTGCAATATCGGCACCGAAGGTATCTGTTGTAAGGTCTGTTCTCAGGGACCCTGCCGACTTCCGATCACTAAAGGCATAAAGGATGGTACTGAACCCGATACCCGGATCGGACTGTGCGGGGCCACCCCGGAGACTATAGTTACCCGCAACCTGATTCGGATGATCTCAGCCGGTACGTCTTCTCACTCTGACCATGGTCTTGATTTGGTGGAAACGCTTTTGGACTTTGGCAACGGGGTGACCACCGAGTATCAGATCAAAGATCTGGACAAACTTAAGACTATGGCCAAAAATCTGGGCCTTAAAGATTACAATGGTCTGGAGGTTAAGGAGCTGGCCAAGATAGTGGCTGAAAAGTGCCTCAAGGAATGGGGAAATCAGCATGGGGAATTGGAGTACCTGAAACTGGCCCCCAAGGATACCTACGAGCGCTGGACCCGACAGGGCGTCAAACCACGGGGCATCAACCGGGAGGCTGTGGAGATTATGCACCGGACTCACATGGGTGTGGATCAGGATTACCAAAACCTTTTGTTTCAAGGGGTTCGTTGTGCTATCTCCGACGGTTGGAGTTCTTCGATTATCACCACCGAAATCCAGGATATCCTCTTTGGGCCGCCAAAACCACAGTCTTCAGCCATTAATCTGGGGACCTTGTCCAAGACGGAGGTCAATATCGTTGTCCACGGTCAATATCCGCTATTGGCCGAAAAGCTGATTGAGGCTTCCCAGGAACCGGATATGGTTGCCTACGCCAAAGCTAAGGGTGCCGAGGGTTTCAAAATATCCGGTATGTGTGCAACAGCATCGGAGATCCAGGAACGCCACGGACTTTCTGGGGCTGGGGATTATCTGCAACAGGAGCTTAGTGTGGTGACCGGGGCGGTGGAGGTTCTGGCCGTCGATGCCCAATGCGCCATGGAGGCCTTAAGCCGAATCTGCGAATGTTATCACACCAAACTCCTGACCACCATGGCTAAGGCTAAATTCGATCCCTCCAAAAACATCAGTCACCTCAATGTTACTGATATCAATATCACCGAAAAGGCTAAAGAAATTCTTAAGTTGGCCGCTGACAACTTTAAAAATCGAAAGGAGGTCAATATTCCCGACGGTCAAAGTCGCATCCTGGCCGGTTACAGTCTTGAGTCGCTGGGCCCGATATTAAAAGCCAATGGCTCAAGACCCCTTGCTCCGCTGGCCTCAGCCATCGCTGAGGGTCAGCTCAAGGGTGTGGCAGGAATCCTTGGCTGTAACAATGTTCGAACCGTTCCTGGGGCCAGTGGAGAGGAGCCCCATGTCGAGCTGGCTCGTAATCTGATCAAAGACGATGTCTTGGTCCTGACCACCGGTTGTGCGGCCATGGCCTGCGGTCGGGCCGGCCTTTTGACCCTTGATGCCACACAAGGGGCCGGCCTCAAATTACAGTCCTTTTGCCAAAAAACCGGTCTGCCCCCGGTCATCCACTTGGGTTCCTGCGTTGATAATTCCCGACTGCTGTTAGTTCTTTCGGAACTGGCCAAGTCCGACCTTCTTGGCGGGATGACTGATATTCCGGCGGTTGTGGCCGCTCCCGGCTGGACTACGGAGCAGATTATCGTAGTTTGTTTTTATTTCGCCGCTTCCGGTATCGACGTGGTCCTGGGGGTAACTCTGCCCATTCAGGGGCTGCCGATGCTGAACGGCTTTCTGGAGGTTAATTTTGCCCAAAAGTACGGCGGTTATTTAAGATATCAACCTGATCCAATCCTGGCCGCCCAAAACATCTCTGAACTTCTAACCTCAAAAAGGTCAGCCCTAGGTCTCAAAGCACTCAGTTAACTCCCATCGTTCTCTGCCGCCCTTGCGGTCAATCATAATAAAATCCTCCTCGTTCCCCTCTTCCAGGGCTAACCATCCACGGTTCGGAGTTCAAATCCGAACCGTGATTTTTAGTGTGCCCGGCATGGGCGTTATCCAGAGCGGTGAAATGTCCGCTCCAGGCTTGGCAGTAGGAACTGTAGCCAAAAGCAAAGGGAAAACCGTGAGGTTCAACTGAAAGAAGCTG
>JAISWF010000097.1 GCA_031271165.1 Deltaproteobacteria bacterium | reverse complement strand
TTCTGTCAAAACCCGCAAAAAGTCACACTCAATGTGGGGGCACCGACCGTTAGGGGGAATGAATCAAAAGGTTCCAGCGGTTTTCTATAGTCCGGCAGATTAGGAAACTCTTATTTAATTGCTTATTTAATTTTACGCTTATATGGCCGAAGGCTCCTCATTAATATTTTCTTCAGTCGGGGAGTCAGCTGAACCGTTGTTAGTCTGTTCCGATTCTCTTTCCGTGTCAGGGATGTCAAAGTACCCGACAAAACGGCCCGGAAGCTTTTTTTTAAGATTTTGAATGACATCGGTTTGCTCCAAAATTGCCAAACGGTTCTCGATAAAGTCAGTATCGTTAAGTTTTTTGATGAGTTCGTCGTCGAATGGTTCGCCCTGATTAGCTGATTTGGTCTCCGCCGGCTCATTTATTGGAGCGGTGGCAATCGACACGGGTGTACCGCAAGGGCTGACCGTAGGAGCTGCCGGAGAACTCAACGTTGCAGGAAAGGCTTGGTCCGTCGTTGCACTCGGAGTTGAAGTTTGGGAAGAAACAGGAGCCAATGGCTGAGCAGCGGTCTCCGAAGTTGGAGCTGCGGAAGTGGTGGAAGGCTGGGTCTTAGGAGGAAGCTGGGCCTCAGAAGTAACCTTGGCTTCCGGCGGAACTTGGGCCTCCAGAGTAACCAGGGCTTCCGGCGGAACTGAGCCAGTCGGTCTACTTGGAGCTGTATATTGGGGCTCCTTAGTATCCACCGGCTGGACTAGACTGCTCGGTGCCGGAGCTATGGAAGAGGCATTGGACGCGGTTTCGGAGGGAATCGGTGGCCCAGCAGATACCGGTGCCAGGGCCTCAGGAGCCGAGGAAGCGGCCGGAGAATCGTATTGTGGGACAAGAACGGTTTTAGCGACCGCCAAGGTTCCCGTAAGCGAACGGGCTGGCGGGCCGGGTTTGGCTGCAGGCTCTAGGGCGCCTGTTTCCAAAAAAGAGGTTAGCCGCTCAGTCAGCTTGGCCAGGTCGGCCAATGGCGCCATCTGGCTGACCCGGATTAGGTGGGCTTCCATCAGCCAACGGGGATGGGGATGGCGGGCGAGATCCCCGTAAAATTTAAGCCAAGCTTCAAAGTGGCGGTGGAGGGTGGCGGTAGTTAGATCGCTGGTGATTTCATTAAATCTGGCCTCTTCGGAGTCGGTCAGATCCAAAAGCTTTCCGGCCTCACGGCTGGCTTTAAACAGCGTCAGATCTCTGATGAGTTCTAGAATCTTTTGACCTAGCTCTTTAAAATCGTAACCTAAGTCGTAGGCCTCATCCAGAACGGACAGAGCGTCGGATATGCGGCCCCGGATAGACGAAACGGCGGTGCGGTAAATAAGGTCTTGATTGATGAGGCCCAAAGCGGTGTTGATCGCTTCCAGCGTTACCGCCCCTCCCGAGGCGATGACTTGATCCATTAGTCCCAGAGCGTCCCTAAGACCGCCTTCGGCCTGGCGGGCGATGACCGTCAGGGCCTGACTATCGACCTCAATGTTTTCGATTTTAGCCACGTCAGTGAGGCGCTTGACTATGTCTTCAACTCTGATGCGCCGGAAATCGTAGCGCTGGCAGCGGCTTAAGATTGTCGCTGGAAGTTTGTGGGCCTCGGTAGTGGCAAAAATAAAGACCACGTGGGCCGGCGGCTCCTCTAAGGTTTTGAGCAAAGCATTAAAGGCGTCGTTGGTAAGGGCGTGGACCTCGTCAATAATATAGACTTTGTAGGGGTTTTTGGCCGGAAGAAATTTGACTGTTTCCCTAAGGCTTCTGATTTCAGTAATCCCGCGGTTGGAAGCCCCGTCGACCTCAATGACATCCACCGCCCGGCCGCTTTGGATTTCCAGACAATTAACGCATTGGCCGCAGGGCTTGGGAGACGGCCCCGAGCAGCTCAGAGCCATGGATAAAAGCCTGGCCGCCGTGGTTTTGCCTACTCCCCTGGGCCCTGTAAAAAGGTAGGCGTGGGCTACCCGGCCTATTTCCAGGGCTCTGGTCAACGTCCGGCTGACCTGGGTTTGCCCGATTAGGTCCTCGAAAGTTTTGGGCCGGTATTTACGAGCCAGGACCAGGTAGGACATGGACAGTCTCTGTTCAGCCCAAGGCTCGGCGGCACTTGGGGCAGACGCCGCTTTGATCCGGCGGCACTTCGGGATGGTGGATCCAGCAGCGGGGGCATTTGGGATGGGGACTGACAGTCACCTTGGCCGTCAGGGGTTCTTCGGGCGCTCCCTCCAGAAGCTCAACTTGGCTGACGATAAGAAATTCCGTCAGCTCTGGGTAGTAGCGGGAAAGAAGCGCCAAATCGTTACCGGAGGCCGTCAAGGTAACGGCTGCCTCAAGAGGGCTACCGATGGTCTTATCGCGTCTGGCTTCTTCTAAGGCTTTGTTGGCGACGGTTCGCAGTTCAATGAGTCGATCGTAATCGGCGGCTAATTCCGGAGCCAGCCAGGACTCCTCGGCTTGGGGAAAGTCCTGGAGGAAAACTGAGGAATTCTCTCCTGGTTTGAGGCGCAGCCAGATTTCTTCGGCCGTAAAGCTGAGGATGGGGGCCATGAGTCTGGTTAAAGCGGAGACCACCAGGTGCATGACGGTCTGGGTAGACCGACGGGCCGGGTCGTCAGCCCGGAAGGTATAGAGGCGGTCTTTGACGATGTCGTGGTAAAGGCTCGAGAGAAGGACCACAAATTTGTTGACCAGCTGGTAGACGTCGTGGAATTCATAGCTCTCATAAGACCTGCGGATTTTGACCACCAAGCCGTTTAAACGGTGAAGGACATAGCGATCAAGACCTCCCAGCTTGTCGATGTCTATCGCATCGCTTTGGGGGTTAAAATCAGCCAAATTGCCTAGAATAAACCGGGCCGTGTTGCGGAAATTAAAATAAGATTTAGAGAGCATATTCATGATGTCATTGGACAGGCGGATATCATCTTGGTAATTTTCCGCCGAGACCCACAAACGCAAGACATCGGCTCCGAACTTTTTGATCACGTCCTCGGGCGAAATCGTGTTGCCCAAGGATTTACTCATTTTCCGGCCGTTTCCGTCGACTACGTAGCCGTGGGTCAGTACCTCCTGATAGGGGGGGCGCCGGCGGTTGGCTATCGAAATTAAAAGAGAGGAATGAAACCAGCCTCGATGTTGGTCAGAGCCCTCAAGGTACATGTTAGGTTGATCCGGGAGGCGGTCACCAACCTCACAGACTGCAGCAAAAGAGCAGCCGGAGTCAAACCAGACGTCCAGGATATCGGTCTCTTTGACAAAAGTCTCCCCGCCGCAGTCGGTACATTTTTCGCCTTCAGGCATTAGCTCGCAGGCCTCGCGATCGTACCAGATGTCGGCCCCGGACTGACTGAAAAGCTCAAAAAGCTTATCCCCGATGGCCTTGGAGAAATGCCATTTTCCGCATTTTTCACAAAAGAAAATGGTGATGGGCACCCCCCAGGAACGCTGGCGGCTAACGCACCAGTCCGGGCGATTTTCGATCATCCCGTAAATGCGTTCCCGGCCCCAGCGGGGAATCCAGGTCACCGAGTCAATGGCCTTAAGGCTCTGGGAGCGGATAGTGTCTTCGGGGGCAACGGGAGCCTGCTGATTTTGATCGAGAGTCACAAACCACTGCGGAGTTGAGCGAAAGACGACTGGTTTTTTGCAGCGCCAGCAGTGGGGATACTGGTGACTAAGTTTTTCGGAAGCCAAAAGAGCCTTTTTTTCACTGAGCATTTCAATGACCCGGCCGTTGGTATCTAAAACCCTGATTCCTTCTAGCTCGGGGACCTCAGCAGTGAAACGGGCATCATCGTCAAGCGGGGAGAGGATCTGGAGTTTATAGGTTAGCCCGGTCTCAAAATCCTCTCGGCCGTGGCCTGGGGCGGTGTGGACCAGCCCGGTGCCCTGTTCCAGGGTAACGTATAAGGCCGGGACCACCAGAGAATCCCGTCCATAAAGGGGATGCCCGCAAACCAGGCCCTCAAGGCGCCGGTTGTCAAGGTCTCCCAGATCTTTGGGAGTGCCCAGATTAAATTTAGGCCACAAACTTTCTGAAAGTTCCCGAGCGACCACAAGAACTTGGTCCTCAAAGGCAAAGGCTCCGTAGGTAAACGACGGGTTAAAAGCGATAGCCAGATTGGCTGGAATGGTCCACGGAGTGGTGGTCCAGATAACCAGACTGACCTTTTGCCCGGCCAAGGCCGGGGATAGCGCCGCAGGGTCATTTTTGAGGGGGAAGGCGACAAAGATCGAGTCAGACTGGTGATCCTCGTACTCGACTTCGGCTTCAGCTAAGGCGGTTCGGCAGGTGCCGCACCACAAGACTGGTTTTAAACTGCGGGTCAGACGACCGCTGAGGGCCAATTGGCCCAGCTCGCGGGCGATGACGGCTTCGTAGGCATAATTCATCGTCAGATAAGGATCTTGCCAGTCACCGAACACTCCCAGCCGTTGGAATTCTTGGGACTGGACTTCAACAAATTTTTGAGCATATTCACGGCAGAGCCGCCGGATGTCCGAGCGGCTCATAGTCTTTTTTTTGGGGCCCAGGGTTTTGTCAACCTGATGCTCAATAGGCAGGCCGTGACAGTCCCAGCCGGGCACGTAGGGTGAATAAAAGCCCGACATGGTTTTGCTTTTGACAATGATGTCTTTGAGGATTTTATTTAAAGCTGTTCCGGCATGGATATGTCCGTTAGCGTAAGGGGGGCCATCGTGGATGACCCAAGACGGGCGTCCGGAGCTGTGTTCTAGAATCTTTTTATAGATGTCCATGGCCCGCCACCGGTCCAGGAGTTTGGGTTCAAGGACGCCTAGTCCGGCCTTCATCGGGAAATCGGTTTTGGGAAGATTGAGGGTGTCTTTATAATCCATGTCGAAAACTCGGGCTATTTGAAGGTTAAATAGAATTTTGAATGACGGAGCCGAAAAACCCGGGCTTAAGGAGCAGGGTTTTGGGAATAAAGGCTTGGGAATTGGCTCCGAGGCTTAAGTTCTTGGTTGTAAAAAACAACAAAAATTTAGGGGTCTTAGTCTTGGTTGGCCAGACAACTGCCAATTCTTAAATTGGTTCTTAAGGCTTCCTATGGCCTCTTAGAGCCTGGTACGTGCTTATGTGGCTGCGGCCCGAAAAGCAGCTTTAGGATTTAACCCTGGGGACTGGATTATCCTGGACCGGAGCTTTGGCCAGCTCTCCCTCAGCCGATTTTATCGTCTGGTCGCGGCTGGAGGCCGCAGTGGCGCTTTCTTTTAGGTGGTTACGCCTGATTTTAATAGCTTCCACCACCATAGGCAAAACCGAAATGACGATTATGGCCATGATAACCATGGTAAAGTTTTTACGAACGGCGGGCAGTCCTCCAAAGAAATAGCCGGCCGTCAGAAACAAAAATGTCCAACTCACTCCCCCGACAATGTTGAAAGTCATGAATTTACGGTATTTCATCTGGCCGACTCCGGCCACAAAAGGGGCGAAAGTGCGGACGATGGGGACAAAACGGGCGATGATAATGGTTGAAGTTCCATAACGATCGTAAAAATCCCGGGTCTTGTCGAGGTACTTTTTTTTCAGAAATCGGCCGTCTTTTTTAAAGACCTTCGGTCCAATTTTACGGCCAATCCAGTAGTTGAAAGTATCACCCAAAAAAGCGGCTGAAGCAATGACCAGAAAAAGGACCTGGACCGACAACGGGGATTCAGGTCGATTAGAAATGGCTCCGGCGGCAAACAGCAAAGAGTCTCCGGGTAAAAATGGGCAAATGACCACTCCGGTCTCCCAAAAGACGATGCAGAAAAGGATGATATATGTCTGCCAGCCGTAACGGCCCACCAGCATATCAAGGTGGGTGTCAATATGCATTATAAAGTCAAAGAGCCAGACAAGCCAAGTTTGGATTAATCCGAAGATTTCCATAGCAATTAAAGGCCTTTAGTTTAGTTATGGGGTTTAAGCAATGACGGAAGGGCAGACTGAGCGGATGTCCTCAAGCTTCACTGCTCCCTGTCGATGGATTCGGGGTTCCGGTCCACTTAAATCAACTATGGTCGAGGAGCGGTGGCCAAAGGTCGGGCCGCCGTCTAAAACCAGATCAATGCGACCGTCGAATGAGGCCAAGACCTCGGCGACCGTGGTTGGGGGCTTAGCTCCGTGAGGATTGGCGCTAGTCCCGGTAACCCCGCGATCAACCATGCGGATTAGCCGGCGGATGGACTCGAGTCCTTCCACCCTGAGTCCCACTGTCTTGGAGCGTCCCAAAAGAAATGGTTCCAAGCCGGTATGCCCGGTCATCAGGAGGGTAAGCAGGCCCGGCCAGAAATTGGCCATCAGAGTTTCAGCTTCAATGCTGACTTCTCTGGCATAGCTGTGGGTCCTGGCCGGGCAGTCCAAGAGGAGTAAAAAGGCTTGATCTTCGCGTCGGCCAGCCTTGAGCTGGTTAAGGCGCTCTAAAGCTTCTGATTTATCAGCTAAGGCCATCAAAGCGTAGAAAGACTGAGTCGGCCCGGCAATCAGTCCGCCAGCCAGTAAAATCTCAGCGGCTGGCGTCAGCTCCTCATAGGTAGCAGACTGAGGGTCAATGGTCAGAATTTTGGTCAAAAATAATTTCCACGGCCGTAGATTGGTCAGCTTCGGCCTTTAAGGGTTTCACTAAAATAATGGAATTGCCTGGGGTCCCCAAAAAAGGATTGAGGAATATTCGGACATCTCATTATTCTATCAGATTGATATCAGTACTTTCAAGGGTTGATTTTGATAGAAATATGAGACTTTATCTCGCCTGGGGCCAAAAATTAAATTTCTCCAATGCTCCAGAAAGAGTTGTCAGGGGCCAGCCAAACGTTAGTCTTGATCAAAACTAAAATTATTACACCAACTTATGACCCTGATATTTATGACATTAATTGGGACTTGTAAAGAATGTGAGATTTTTCAACTGACCAAACCAAGGCTAAGCTGCGGATATTTAGTTTTGGCACCTTGCAGAATAGCCTGATAGTAATACAGTTGGAAAAGGAAAATCTTTAAAAAATTATAAAATTATCTGGTCTCTGTGAAATGGCAGACTCACTTGGCGGATGTAGAGCCAAAGGGCTGGAACGGCATCGGCGGCGATAAAGGCCCCACCGCATGGTCGCAAATCAAAATCCCGGGTAAGTGCCTCACCAGTGCTAACCTCGGAGTCGGCCTTGCCTGACCTTGGGTGCCAAATCCTTATAGCGGACCTTGACAGCCAGACGCTGTAGACTGTTTGGCCCGGTTGGCCGCAGCCGGACCAAGGGCGGCGCAATTGCCGGGCAGCTTGAGATAAACTTTGACAATATGCCCGTTGACCAGCGAGAGGTCATTCTAGACTATGCCCATATAACGCAGAACTTACGTACGTCTACTCATCTTCTCAAAAGCGTCCCTGACAGACCCGATTTCCCGCACCGCCCTGCCCAGCGGCAGTTTATCATAGAGCGGCCTATTCATTGACCACTTTATGCGTTATGGCCATCAGATCAGATAGGTGCAGTCAAGTGGTTTTGAAAAATTATATATTAAGAGTAGTCTGGTCGTGTTCAAATTCCTTTTCCGAGGCATAATGATGATGAGAGACGGACAAAGAAAAATTTTGTGGACAGAAAGTATTTCTTGACTTTTTATTAATATTATGCTAGTTTACGAAATATAGTTTAGATGCAGCGCTATCTTCGATGCTCGTTAGCTATAGTCGGCACTGGAAAATGCTTATTGACAAGAAGATGAACATCAATGATTTGCGGCTTGCGGCCCTCATAAGCACTGCGGCAATAGCCAAAACAAGCAAAGGTAAGAGCGCCACTGTTGGACAGTATTGCTCAAAAGGACTTAATAGATCGCAATTTGTGCTTTAGGCGCCAGTTTTATAAGACATTTCAAATTCGGTTCGCACTGCGTACCAATTGACGTGGACGCATTACCGGTTCTTAAGTCGCCTAGACCATAACGAGCTGATTAGCTGATGATGGTCGCCGAGCTTGTCGAGGAAAATAAACTCAACGACACCAATTATCTGGTGAAAGATAGCCATTGGAATATAAGCCTACAAAGGTCAGGCTCTCTGATAAATCCACAATATTTAGGTATTGTGTTGAGATTGTTTGGAATTATTGTATTTATGTCAACATTATTTACCACAAAATTATTATTTGATATTTCTTCAAATACATATATTCATAAACAAATGGACGGCTTGATAAATATTTTTAGCAACAAAGCCGATAGAATTGTAGGGTTTATAATATCAAATTCTAGATATCGGGTTGACGTCAACAAAAAGGATCGGCATACAACTTTTCTGGTTGACGCCACCTATGAATTTTGAGTTCTTATACAGGCTATACTAAGCAATGGTTTGTAGTGTATCC
>JAISWF010000073.1 GCA_031271165.1 Deltaproteobacteria bacterium | reverse complement strand
AGATACAGAGGAGGATGTCAAGTGATTTTTTAATTAAGCTATGTTCAATAAAATTAATAAGTTATCTTTTGTATCTGTAGTTTTTTCTTTTGTAGCTGCAAAATCTCAGGGATTTTAGGATAACCCTTTTGACATTTCGCCCCGATTCTAACTAGGCAAACACAGTATCCGTGGCAATCCGAGCAGCCTGCTCATTTGGGAAACGAAATAATCCCGTCGATACACAGCCAAAGGCGATACTCTCGAGCTTATGTTGCTCGTCCCGGAGGACGTCTCCCCCCTACCTCCCGATATCCGAATGTTTGGCCGTAAGCGCAGTGGCCGTTTTTTGGCCGAACCGACTCAGAGTCAAGACAGCTTGAAAAACTCAAAGTATCTTGGCCACCTCATCAAAGGCCAAACGGGGTCCCCTGGGATAATAGCCTCCCTGTTCTCCGTACCCGAGGTTAACGAGAAAGTTTGATTTCCAGCCTGACTCGGAGAAAAATTCAGTATCCACCTTGGCATTGTCAAAGCCGCTCATGGGGCCACAGTCCAGTCCCAGACTCCTGGCGGCCACAATAAGGTAAGCGCCCTGAAGAGAGCTGTTGCGGAAGGCGGCTTCAGAAGCCATGATCGGCTCATCGACAAACGTCTTTCTGGCGTCATAGGCTGACCACTGAGTAGGAAGCTTCTCATAAAAAAGAGGATCGCTGGCCACGATGACCGTTACCGGAGCTTTTTCCACCTTAGCCACGTTGCCAGCAGCCAGACAGGGCAGCAACCTCTTTTTGGCCTCCGGGGAGCGGACGAACACGTACCGACCGCTTTGGCAGTTTACCGCCGTCGGGCCCCATTTGAGAAGATCATAAAGCTGGCCTATGGTTTCGTTACTCACCTGCTGCTCATTGAACTTGTTGTATGTTCTGGCGACCAAAAACAACTGATCGAGCGACTTGGAGTCTAAAGTACTTTTCATTATTTACTCCTTTATGTAAAAATTTACAACATTAACTACCGCCAGTAATATCTGGTGACCCAAAAAAGATTTGGGACAATGACAGCTAAGACTGCGGCCAATTATTGAACTCCACATAGTGCATGTTAGAGCCCTACCTGCAGCCGATGAAACATCCGGCTGCGGTTTTTAACTTATAGCTCCGCAACATATGGGGTATTTCATATTAACAAATTATTGGGCTTTAAGGTTGGCTGCCCAGATGACGCCAAGATTAACCTATCCGAGATCTAAGCCTTTGGGAGCGAAGATGAGGCCACCGCTATGCGTCTTTGCTTAAACATGGCCTGACCGCCGGCGCCAAAGGCAGGGGCGTAGACGCTGGAGGACTGCACTTTCGTCTCCCAAGCCCGTTGAGGGCTAACAAGGCCAAAAACAGAACCTGAAAGGTGATGTCAAAGCCACCGACAAAGGCTGGGGGATGGGTTTGACCGTAACCACGCCAGCCCTGAAAAATGATAAGCCCTAGATACTGGTCAGTGGTGACCAAAAGCCAGGCCGGTAAAACCACCACCACCTTCCGATCGGAGTTTGTTTTGACCAACAGCCAACCGATAGCCAGAAGAAGCGATAATACTAACCCACCATAGACCAATAGCCCAACCAGACCCCACATGGCTGTCAGATAGGAAAAAGCGTTTAAGTGCATGAGCTCGGGGGCCACCAAATCCAGCCGGGTCACATACTGCCATCCAAAACCCCAAAAACCAGCCGAACGGTAGGCGGCTTCCTTAAGGCTCTGATCCAGAGCTAATCCAAAAGCGGACATCAGGGACAGAGAGTCAAGCTTATCAAAGAACCCAAATACTTGGCTAAAAACGATCAGTCTTTCGGCCGGCAAATAAAGAACGACCACAACGAACGTCAGGACCCTGGGCCAAAGGCCTCGATTGAAAATCAAAGCCCACAGAAACATGATCCCAGCTTGACTCCTGGCTGCGTACAAATCATGGCTCAAAATGGTCAGAAACAAGTGCAGGCTAATGGCCAGAATCGGGGACAGGCAAGCCGAAAAGGTGTTGCTCTTGGGGTCGGTCAGCCTAGCCGCATAATAAAACGAGGCCAGAAAAGAACTCCAAACCCCTGGGAAAAAAGCGGGGAGCAAGCGGCCCAATGACAGGCCGGTAGCCTGGCCAAAGGCCAAATAAAGCAAGTCAAGTCCTAAGGCCGCAACGATTAACAATCTGGCCAATCGGTCCGAGCAAAAAGGGCTATCGCCATTGGGAACCGCCGTCCGGAGTTCCTCAGGGACCGCTTTGACGGCTGGTTTTGAAGCGAACGGCCAAGCCGATTGAGCCCCAGCTAGTACCAGAGGCTTACTGCTGACAACCAATTTAGCCATCATTACCAGACAGGCCATCTGAAAAATGAAACCTAACAGCCAGTCGGGCCGCAGTGGCAGGACCAGAAAATAGAGCCAAAACCCCGCCAATATCAGCACCAAAGCGCTGACAACGCAGTACCATCGAACTATCAAGCTTTTGAGGGCCGCCTTCACATCCGATCCGATCCGAACGACGCCACAACCTTCCAAATAGCCCAACGCAGCTCGTCGAGCCCCTGGGAAGTCAGAGAAGAAAAGGACAAAACCGGAAGGCGAGGCTTCGCCTTCCGAAAGGCGTCCAAGGCCGGCGGTCCCTCGGGCAAATCCATTTTGCCGATGGCCACCAACCGTGACTTTTTGGTCAGGGCCGGGTCGTAGGCTTTGAGCTCTTTTTTAATGGCTTCAAAATCAGCCGCCGGGTCTTTGAGATCCATCCTGGTAGGGTCCAAAAGGTGGACCAATACCCTGCAGCGGCTCAGGTGTTTGAGGAACCTATGTCCCAGGCCCACGCCGGTGGAGGCTCCGTCGATCAGTCCGGGCAGGTCAGCAATCACGAAAGAATGGTCCTCTCCAGCAGATACAACGCCGAGGTTGGGAACCAAAGTCGTAAAGGGATAATTGGCTATTTTGGGTCTGGCGGCGGAAAGCCGTGAAATAAGAGTGGATTTGCCGACATTGGGATAACCGACCAGACCGGCGTCGGCCAAAAGGTTAAGCTCCAACCTCAAGGTCAGTTCGGCCCCGCCTTCTCCTGGCTGAGCAAATCGGGGAGACCGGTTGGTACTGGAAACAAAACGGGCATTGCCCTGACCGCCCCGCCCTCCCATGGCTACAACCATAGACGTTCCAGCCTCGGTCAGATCGCCAAGCTTCTCCCCTGATTCCACTTCAATAATCATGGTCCCTGGAGGGACCTCAAGCCTTACATCCTGACCATCGGCCCCAGTCTTACATTTGCCCTGGCCCGGCCGGCCATTTTCTGCCCGAAAATGCTGATTGAAATGGAAACGCAATAACGTTTCTTTCTGACTGACGGCCTCAATAATCACGTTACCACCCCGACCGCCGTCACCACCGTCGGGACCACCTCGGGGTATGTATTTTTCCCGTCGGAAACTTACGCATCCAGGGCCGCCGTGACCGGAGGCCACTCGAATTTTGGCAGAATCGACAAATCTCAAAACGTCTTCTTTCTTTTAACTAAAAAGAGAAAAACCCCTCAAATTTATCATTGACCCCAGAGGATGCCCGCCTAAAAGCTGACCGAATGGTTTGAGGGACTAAAGTCCAAAAAAACTATTGGAATTTTACCATGCCTTGGCCTAAGGTAACAGAGTTTGAGTCTTTTCTTTTTCCTTAATCCCTGGTCGCCCCAGCCCATTTGGTTTGGAGAGTTTTTGATCCAGCTTTCTGGTAAATAGTACAATGACTGGGGATATAATTGAACTGCTTAAATCCAGAGGCTCAAAACTGACAGCGGCCAACCCACGCCCCGCCCTGGCCATGACTGTTCCGAAGCCCCAAAGCGCCGACTTGGGCTGGTACGTTTTCAGTTAAGGCCGCTCAGCAACCAAAGCCCCGAATATAATCCGAGGGAGCCAACGATGAACGACGACGCTGATGTGGACGTAATTGCTCTGATTGCTGAGCGGAAGATCAGGCAGGCCATGGAAGAAGGCGAGTTTAATAATCTTCCAGGAGCCTTCAAGCCACTTCCAGAAGATGATCTGGCGCACCTGCCACCTGAGGTGCGCCTGGCTATGCGGATTTTACGCAACAGCGGTTTCGCCGAAAAGACCAATGACGATGCTTCAGATAATTTCGGAACTTTTTGGCCCGACAATTCCGAGGAGTCAACTACCCACTAGGCTAAAGCCTAGGGGCTTGCAAGAGTCGGTTGACCAGGGAAAGCGGTATCCAACCCGCTAGGTTGTTATTAGCATCTCAGCCACCGCGGTCGCTCTCACCTTTGGTGGGTGGCCATTTTGTGTGAGAAACTTAAGGATCGCGTCGCTGTTGTTCCAAAGGGACGTACCACAAGATGTAGTG
>JAISWF010000036.1 GCA_031271165.1 Deltaproteobacteria bacterium | reverse complement strand
GGTTTACTAAAGCTTTAACCAAGCATCAAAAGGAAATTTTGGCGTCTTTCGATGCCGAGGCTGATATAGCTAAATCACTTGATTTTTGTATGCGCTAATTTTATCCGGAATTTAGGTTAAAATCCACTAAATTATAGTCCCAGGCCTGGTTCTTGCGACTTGGCCTTAGCTTGTTTAGGAGCTCCTTTCAAGCGCCTTTTTGGTCGTTCGGGCATTATTAATAAGGCTAATGCATTTAACCCTCGGAAGGGAAGTCTAAGAGATATCTTAGAAAGATTCAATTTTCAGTTGAATTTATCCAACAATTAAGATAGAATTTGTTCGGATCGTCGGAGTGTTTTCTCTGGTCCTTTCTGCTATATAGCCTTTAAGCCGTCGAAAATGAATTCGACACAAAGAGCAATTCTTTTAGTTCTTAATTTGGTCATCCCCAAGGGATACCGGTCCTGGGTGGCCAATCTAGTCCCAAGTCCATATAATACCTAGTCAAACAAAGCTTGGACCCAAGTTCAGAGTCAGATTAAAGCCCAAGATTTAATCCGGCTATCATTATTCCAACTAGTTTTTTCCGGCTAAAGACTCAATTCGCACAATATTGTGTTTTTAGGCGGGATCAGCTCGGGTTATGACTTGAATTAAAAAAAACCAATCCCAAGTAGTAACCAAAAATTTTAAGGTAACCAAAAATAATGACCCCACTTTCTCTTGTGCTTCAGCTCGGTCAGGTCACCGGCTCGGCCGTAACCGAGGTGAGCTTGGCCGGCAACTATGTGGAATCCGATATCTTGACCATGATGTTGAGGGCTGGCCCCATGGTCAAGACGATCATGGCCATTCTTCTTTTGGCCAGTGTCGTCTCTTGGTGCATTGTATTATTTAAATTTTTTCAATTTGGAAAGGCCTCCAAAAATTCGGCCAAATTTCTCGACGATTTTTGGAAAAGTCGGTCTTTGGCGACCTTATATTCTGAATCCAGCAACTACGGCCTTTCACCTGTGTCCCAGGTTTTCCGGGTTGGCTATCAGGAATTGGGCCGGGTCCATAAGGCTAAACTGGAAATGCGTCCGGCCATTGATAATGTCGAGCGATCCCTGAAGCGGACGGCGACTGCCGAATCAACCAGACTCTTTAAGTACCTGCCTTTTTTGGCAAGTTGTGGAAACGCCACGCCATTTATTGGACTTTTTGGTACGGTTTGGGGTATTATGGGTTCATTCCATGAGATTGGCCTCAAAGGTTCGGCCAATTTAGCGGCAGTGGCTCCGGGTATCTCCGAAGCCTTGGTAGCAACGGCGGCTGGCTTGGCGGCGGCCATCCCAGCGGTCATTTTTTTTAATTATTACAACAGCCGCTTGCGCATTTTAGAGACCGACATGCATAATTTTATGTCGGATTTTATCAACATCCTTGAACGCGATTTGATGAAAAATACTACGCCGACTGGCGGCAGTCCGGAGTTTTAACCATGGCCATGGGAAACGGCGACAACGGCCATCAAGGCCGGGCGATGATTTGCGATATCAACGTCACCCCCATGGTCGACGTGATGCTCGTTTTACTGATAATTTTTATGGTGGCTGCCCCCATGATGACCCAGGGGCTGGAAGTTGACCTGCCTAAAGTCGATGCCAATGTCATGAGGACCGACAACAATACCGTCATCATCACCGTTACCGCCGATGGCGGGGTGCTTTTGGATGGTACGGCCTTAAACAACATCAACAATCTTGACGCCCAGGTCCGTCAAGTGATGAAAACCAAGAACACCCAGACTCTTTACCTTAAAGCCGATCGCAGCGTTGCTTATGGACGTGTGGCCGGAATTATGGGTGCCCTGCGGGAGGCCGGCATCACCAATGTAGGCCTGATCACCGACCCCGCCGATCGCAGCCACCCGCCTGACTGAAGTATTTCGAGAGCCATATTATGACCAACGCTCCAAGTTTATACGCCATCCAGGAGGGGACTTTTGAGCGGAGTTTTTTTCCGCTTCTGATTATTTCCATAGCCATCCACGCTGCGGTCTTAGTTGGGGCGGCTTTGTTGCCCGGGTTTTTAGGAGCCATCAGCTCAAAAGAACTGCCTTACGAAGTGATGACCGTCGAACTGCTGGGAGCTCTGGCTCCTCCGCCGGCCCCGGCCGCTCCGCCAGCCCCGGTCGATCCGGATTTACGTGGACCCGATGTGGTTGAGTTGCCCCAGACTGAGTTAATCGTACCTCAGCCAACCCCACTGGAGCGCATGATTACTCCAGTGACCCCACCTGACATCATCCCTATCGGTGAAAGACCGCCCGACAAGCCTCTGGAGCCTGTCCAGAAAAACGCCGAGCCTCCTCCTAAAGTAACACTGCCCGACAAGGTTCCAGAACCTAAACCCAAACCTAAGCCGCAGACCAAACCGAAAACTCCCAACAATGAGGCGGTCCTCAATTCCAGAATTGAGGAAATAAGGCGTAGAAAAGAAGCCGAACAAAACGATCAGCAAATCCAAGCCGCCATTGGCAACATAGCCATCAGCCGGGGGCAGGGGACTGGTGTGTCCAGTAATCCTGAAGCCGGAAATCCCAACGGCGCAATGATTGACCCGGCTAAAGCGGATTACTATTACCGGATCAGGGAAATCATCCGTTCCAACTGGCTGCCTCCGCCCATGGCCATGAGTCCGGATCTCAATTGTACTTTCGTGATTGTCATTGAACCTGACGGACGCATTTCCGGAGTCCGAATGAAGCAGTCCAGCGGGGTTCCCGAATACGATACCTCGGTCAGCCAGGCCATCGGCCGCTCATCATTGCCCGGACTCCCCGATGTCTTCGAGGGGAAAAGGGACAATCCGTCCTTTGTTTTCAACTACGAATACCTTAACACCGCCAGCTAATACCGGCGGCTTTGGTCCAGGCGGGAGTCTGGTATGTTTCTCGGCATTGACGTTGGCGGCACCCATACGGATGCAGTTATCCTTGAGGAGATTGGACCGGGCCTTGCCCGGCCAGCGGCTCAGGCCAAAGCTCAGACCGGGGAACGGGCTATTGAAAGCCTTTCCGCAGTCTTAGCCAGTCTTTTAAAGGGCTGCAACCCCGCCTCCGTCAAGCGCCTGACCGTATCGACTACTTTGGGTTTAAACAGCGTCCTAACTGGCACGGCCGATCCGGTGGGGATAATGGCCACCTCTGGACCTGGTCTTGATCTTGAGCCGGCCGACTGGGGACCGCTTTTCAGGCTTCTAGGCGGACGTCAGGACCACCGGGGTCAAGTAGTTGAGCCTCTGGACCCTAGTCAAGCCAGGGCGGCGGCCGAAGAACTTTGGGGACTTAAGGCGGCGGCTTTGGTGGTGGCCTCCAAATTCGGTCCCAAGAACCCGCAGCTGGAAAATGAGATGTATGCCCAGGCCGTGGCCGCCTCCTCGCAGCTGGCCGGGCGCCAGGTCATGGCCGCTTCCAGTCTTTTTGGGCGCCTCAACTTCCCCAGACGATTGGGGGGAGCGGTATTAAACGCCGCCGTTAAACGGCTTTATGACGCTTTTTTAGATGATCTGAGTCAAGCGGTGGCCGCCTGCGGCTTAAAATGTCCAGTCCATGTTTTGAAAGCCGACGGCGGGGTTATGGAGACCGAGGCGGCACGTGAAAAGCCGGTTCTGGCTTTAGCTGCGGGACCGGCAGCCAGCCTTTTGGGTCTATGGGCTCTATCCGGGGATGATTCCGATCACGACGTTTTGATGGTTGACATGGGCGGTACCAGTACTGATTTGGCCCTTTTTAGCTGCGGACGCCCTCTGATGACTCCGGGCGGGCTGACTCTGGCTGGTCGTCCGACCCTGGTCAGAGGTCTTTTAACCCATTCACTGGCCCTAGGCGGGGATACTGATCTGGAGATGATTGACGGCCAGATAGTTCCCCAGCCCAGAAGGCGCGGACCAGCTTTGGCCTTGGCACCAGAGGGCTTGGGCCGGCGCCCGCCCACTCTGACCGATGCCTTAAATGTCTTGGGTTTCTGCCGACTCGGTGAGGTGGAGGTTTCCGAAAAAGCTTTTGATGCCCTAATTCCTGGTCAGGCCAAACAAATGGCTGAGCAGGCGGTGGCGGCGGTGTTGAAACTGCTTAGGCAAGCCGTTGACAAGTTTGTCAAACAGATAAACGATCAACCGGTTTATACCATTAGCGATTATCTGGTCGATTGGAAACTTGAGCCGGCCCGGGTCGTTTTTCTGGGCGGCCCGGCAGAAACCCTGGCCCCGTTGGCTGAAAAGGCCTTGGGACTTCCTGCGTCGGCTCCAAACGGGGCGGCCACCGCCAATGCCCTGGGAGCGGCCTTGGCCAAGCCCACTTCAGAAGCCGAGCTTTATGCCGACACGGCTTTGGGCGTCTTGAGCGCCCCGACTTTAGGCTGCCGGCGGTCAATTGGTTTTAGTTACACCGTCGATGAGGCCAAACGTGAACTGCTGTCGCTTATGGGAGGCGGAGGCGATTTGCGAATAACGGCTGAAGAGAGTTTTTCACAGCTCAGCGATGCTGGTCGTTCTGGCAAGGTTATCCGGGTTGCCGCTCAAAGCGCCCCGGGTTTGGTTGCCAGCCTCAGCAGCTGATAGTATTTTGGTTGCCCAATAGTGGCGAGTCGCTTTAAGGCGGCTCTGAAGGGATTAGTGTGCCTTTATTACTAGGCAAATGTGTGTTTATTTGTTTTGCAGAAGCGTTTTTTTTCTAATTCATTGAAAAAAACAAACTCCGGCCGGAGAGACACGGCTCTTCGGAACGGTTCTTCGTTCGCCGGCCTATGGCCAACGGACTAACTTTTATGTCTTGAATCAAAAAAGGAGAAATCGACGTGCCCAATCCCGACATCTCCAATGAGCAGAACGTGCAAATGGAAGTTGACTTCATTGAGTCGGCCAACGTTTTTGACGTCAAGGCCACCAAGGAGATCTTCAATCAGCTCAAGAAGATCAACGATTCATTGCCCGGTGCCCACCGGTCTTTATTGTCAATTGTTGAAAACACCGGCACCAATTCGCCCAGACCGAGGTCCTACTCCACCTACATTGAGATCATGAAACTGGTTAAAAGCGGGGTGACTGTTTACACTGCCTCTAAGAGGTTGAAGATTCCCTATTCGACCTGCCACGCTTACACCAAGATGACTCCAGATCAGGTGTCCAAGCTTAAAGCGACCGAGCTAAGTGCGGTTTCGGCTAAGCCGATGGAGGTTGAAAGCCAGCTCCTCAGGCTTGAGGTCAACGACCAAAAATCGGCGGCCGGTCATCCGATTGTGGCTGAGAGCAAGGCCGCTCACCTCAAGAGGACCGGTCAGAAAACCAACGTTAGGCTGGTTGTGCCTGAAAGCAAAACCATTGAGCTGAAAGGTTCTGGCAAGAAAGCGGTCGTCAAATCGGTGGAGACTGAAAGCAAGGTCACCAAGCTTAAGCCCAAGTCCAAGAAGGACTGACGATTCGGCGGCAGTTATCTTTCTAAAGGCTTTGATTCTATGTTAGAACGTCATCTGCAGCGAAATCTGCAGCCTTGAGAATCTGTGCCCCGTCTGTCTCTCTAAAGGTCTTTTTGGTTTCATTTAGACCTTGTTTTTGTGGGGGCACAGATTTGGCAAGGCCTTGTTTAATTTTTTTCATATATTTTTTCGTGTATTTTAATTGTTCTGAGCTTTAAGATTAGCTGGGGGCTAGCCTTGAGATCATTGGAGTCGTTCTATGGCCATAATAGACGTAGTCAAATACAGCGGACCAGCCAGCGTGTTCGCTTGGAAATTTCCTCATGAAGAGCTTGGTACCTGGACCCAGTTAATAGTCAACGAATCCCAAGAAGCAGTTTTTTTTAAAGGCGGCCAAGCTTTAGACGTCTTTGGTCCAGGACGGCATTCTCTTAGCACCAACAATCTCCCGCTTTTAACCGAGCTGATAAAGCTTCCCTTTGGCGGACGTTCGCCTTTTGCGGCTGAGATTTGGTTTGTCAACAAAGTTCATTCCCTGGACATCAAGTGGGGGACCCCCACGCCCATTCAACTGCAGGATCCTAAGTTCGGGATCATGGTGCCGGTCCGTTCCTACGGACAGTTTGGGATTAAAATTGATAATTCCAAAAAGTTTTTGGTTAAACTGGTCGGCACCACCCAGGTTTTTGACCAGGAGACCTTGCTGAAGTATTTTAGAGGCCTTTATCTCAACAAGATCAAGGATTCCATCGCCGGCTACCTGGTCCACAAGAAAACTGGGATTTTGGAAATCAACGCTTACCTCGAAGAATTGGCCCAGCACATGGCCGAACGCATCAAGCCGGTTTTGGATGACTACGGCATTGAGCTGGTCAATTTTTACGTCAACGATGTCTCGGTCCCCGAAAATGACCCGGCTGTGGTCCAACTCAAAGCCGCCTTGGCCAAAAAGGCTGAGATGGACATTATCGGCTACAGCTATCAACAGGAACGCACCTTTGACACCCTTGAGGGTGCGGCTACCAATCCTGGAGCGGCTCAGGCAGGGATGATGGGTGCCGGCCTGGGTTTGGGCATGGGGCTGGGCGTGGGCGGCACCATGGGTGCTCAATTTGGAGGCTTGGCTCAAAACCTCAGTGTCACCGGTGGCACTCTCTGTCCATCATGCGGTTCGACGGTGCCGGACGGCAAAAAGTTTTGTCCTGACTGCGGGGTCCCCTTGTCTTCACCAAAACCGGTCCAGCCGGCGGGACCGGCTCCGGTTATTAAATGCGACAAGTGCGGGACAGTAATGTCTAAAACCGATCGCTTCTGTCCTCAGTGCGGTGACCCTTATAACCCCTGTCCTAATTGCGCCTCCGATCTGCCTCATGGTACCCGTAAATGCCCGGTCTGCGGATATGAAATCCCGGAACCCTGCCCTCTGTGCGGTCAGGACATCAAGCCTGGCTCTAAATTTTGTCCCGCTTGCGGGGGTGCTTTGACCCAAAAATGTCAGTCCTGCGGAGTTGAGCAGGCTGGCACGGCCAAGTTCTGTGCTGCCTGCGGCAAGCCTCTGTAAGCGGCGGCTGGATTGGTATTATGAGACTTATTGACCCCTAGAGCCTTGAACTAGTGGATGGGATTTACAAGGGGCCGCCCTGGAAGGCCTTATTTTGTTGGGCGGGCTTTCGCCCGTCATCTTAGAAGCCAATCGGCCGATGGTCTTCAGCTTAAGGGGGCGGCCATCACGTCCACCCAGCTGGCTCCCATCAGCTCGGCTAGACGGTCGGGAGAGATCCGGACGCTGGTGTTGTGGGCTCCTCCAGAAGGGAAGACCTCCGCAAAGGCTTTGAGCGAAACGTCAAGGTAAATGGGCAGAGGTTGCAGGGCGAAATCATCAAACCTCTCAAAAAAAAAGCAGTCAAAGGGGCAAGATTGGCCCCAGACTTGCATCGTCAAGTCGTCCGATCGAATCCCGCCACCAAATTGGCGGGGGAACTT
>JAISWF010000034.1 GCA_031271165.1 Deltaproteobacteria bacterium | reverse complement strand
TATGACCCCTATATGGACCTGAGCCAGGAGATCAAGGATGATTTTTTGAATACCTATTTGGACGTCCGCCGCACGGCCCCGGACAGAGAATTATTTTGTTCCCGGCTAAAAGTGGCGGCGGTTTTGAGGCTCATGCAGGCCTTTGGAGCCTATGCCAAACTGTCGGTTGTCAACGGCCGCTCAGAATACCGGGAATTTTTACTTCCCGCCGTTGAACGCTTAAGGCTGGTTTTAAAAGAAAAAGAAATGGCTGGATATCCGCTGATTGGAGAATTGGTTGATTTATTCGCTCAAATACTCGGGTCCGAGAAATGAGTGTTTTAATTTCATTGGTCGGGCGGCCTAACGTCGGAAAATCTTCCTTGTTTAACCGACTTTTGCGGCGCTCGGCCGCCTTGGTCGACGATCGTCCAGGGGTGACCAGAGATCGCCATTACGCACCTTTGAGTATCAACGGTCGCCGGGGTCTGTTGGTGGATACTGGCGGATTTGATTTTTCCGATCTCGATCCCCTGGCCGGGCCGATTACCGCCCAGATCAAGGCGGCTATGGACCAAAGTGATTTGGTGGTCCTGGTGACCGACGGCATCGTTGGCCTCCACCCCCAGGATGCCGAGCTGGCTGAGCTTATCCGGCGTTCGGGCCGGCCCTCGGCCGTCTGCGTCAATAAAATCGACGGTCCCAACCGGGCCCCGGCGGCTGCGGAGTTCTATGCTCTGGGATTAACGCCGGTGCTGCCGGTATCAGCGGCTCACGGTTTTGGTTTGGAAGCCTTAAGGGAGCTTTTGGCTGACAATTTAGAGCCCGAAGACGATTATGATAGTCTGGCCGAGGCGGCCCCCCCCAGGGTGGCGGTTATTGGCCGTCCCAACGCTGGAAAGTCCTCCCTCATCAACCGGCTCTGCGGTGAAGAACGATTGGTGGTCAACGAGCGGCCAGGCACCACCCGTGATACCATTGATGTGGAAATTCAAAGAGGGAACCGAAAGTATGTCTTGGTGGATACGGCCGGCGTCCGCCGCAAAGGGCGTGTATCTGAGAAACTGGAAAAACTGTCGGTCATGCGGGCCATCAAGGGCATTGAGGGCTCCGACGTGGCCATCTTGGTTATTGACGCTTTAGAGGGCGCCAGCGATCAAGATGCCCATATCGCCGGTTATGCTCACGAGCGGGGCCGGCCATTGATAGTGCTGATCAACAAGTGGGACGCCGTTAAAGACCGTTTTGATAAGAGAAAAGACATCCAAAGGGAAATGGACTTGAAAATGGTCTTTTTAGACCGTGCTCCTTTTATGACCGTATCCGCTTTGACCGGAGCCGGGCTAACCCGGCTGTGGCCGGCCATCGACCGGATTATGGATCAATACCGTTTCCGGGCTTCTACTTCGGCCGTCAACCGGGTGATTGAAAAAGCCACCGAAGCTCACACCCCGCCCCAGGTGGGCCGGGTTCGGCTAAAGTTTTTTTATGCCACCCAAGTTTCCTCCGGGCCGCCTACCTTTGTGATCTTTGTCAACCGTCCGGAGTCAGTACATTTTTCCTACCGCCGTTTTTTGGCCAATCGTCTCCGCCAGGCTTTTGGGCTGGAATTGGTCCCTGTCAAGCTGCGCCTGCGGGATCGCCATGAGACTGGCGACTCTGGACGCAGCCCCAAGAAAACTCTCAAGACTGGACCAGTAGCTGTCGAAGGGGTGAGCGACATTTTTTACGGCCCCCCGGATGATGACCTTGATGACGCCGGCTGTCAGCAGGGGCTTGACCTCAACGAACAACTGGAGCCAGGCCGGCGGCCTGACCAAAACAATCGACGGGCTCAAAATGAGCCCGATGGCCACAGCGATCGCTTAAGTCCCAGAAAGGAACCGGCTCAGGGCGGGGTAAAAGTGCGGCCTTCAAAGCGGCCTCCGACTGCTCCAGCCACCGGCTCGGCCTTAAAAAAGGACTCAGCTGAAAAAAAGAGGTTAACCAAAAAAAGTTCAGTAAACTCAAAGAGCCCAACTGGCTCGGCCCGATCTGTTGGGCCCAAACGGCCAAATTCTTCTAAAACCGGTCAAAAAGGAACTAAAAAATTGTCAAATACCAAAAATCAGAAAAAAGGGTCGCCTACCTCCAGAGCCAAAAAAGCCGCTCCCAAGGCCTCCCAATGAGACGAAGCTCAAGATCGGCAACCTTCCCGCTGGCGGCGGCCATTTTGGGACTGGTCCTGTTTTTTGGGGCCACATCCGGCCTGGCTCAATCGGCGGCTGGGTCTGGGGCCAATGATTCCGAACTTTCGGTTTCTGCAGTCTCGTCACCCGTGGAGGGAACGGCCAATGGTGAGCCGGCCGCAGTCCAAAGCACTCCAGCCGGGGATACCCTTGAGATTCCCATTGAGCCGGTTGAGCCTCCTCCGCCTCAGCCACAATGGACTGGTTCCGACCCCGACGCAGTCATCGTTGCCGCTCCTCGCTCTGGTCCTTGGGCGGTTTTTGGTCAGGATTCGGAAATGGGCGCCGCTTTAGGTCTTAAAAGCCTGGGCGGGGACATAAGGCTTCGGTTTATTGATGAGGAATCGCCTCAGTTAATTAGAGAGATAATCTCCTCACCCCCGCCGGCGGCGATTATCGGGCACCTTTATGAGTCGACCTTGGCGGCGGCCTACCCGTATTATCAAGCGGCGAAGATCCCGGTGATCCTGCCGTTTTTAGAGCAGATCTCCCTTGACGTTTTGGGGCCGACCTTTTTCCGGCTCAGAGCCGACGCCGCTTTCCAGGGTCAAAAACTGGCCTTGGAAGTGCCCAGAACTGGCAACCGCCGGCCTGAGCAGGTCATCATCCTTCAAGGGCCGGGAGAGGCCGAAGGGGCTTTGGCCGAGGCCTTTCGTGAGGCCCTTATTAATCCGAAGGCTCCGGCTCCCACCAAACAAAATCCCAAACCATCCACACCTCGGGCTCTAAATGCCAAGGTCGTTTTTACCGTACCGGTCAATTCCTTCTCCGATTTGGCGGTCTTAAAGGAACTTAAGACCAGTCCTCGGGACTGGGTGCTTATTGCGCTGCCTAACCGGCTGGCCCTGAAGGCGGCCCCTGTTTTGTCGGAAACCAAACTTAAGAGGGGGACCTTTATCGCCCCGATGTGGCTGGCCGTTCGTGAGGTGGGGGCGGTCTACCTGGACGTCGACATAAATAACCTCCAGGTTCTGGTGCCAGTTGATCTGGGGACCGCCAAAAATCCTAATAAAGCTCTGATTGAATTTACCCGGCGCTACACCCAGCTTTATCGCCGGTCGCCTTCCTGGGCTTCGGTCATGGCCTATGATGCCGCCAGGCTGGCCTGCCTGGCCACTTCTGGAGAGCAGGGGCCTGAGGACTTTTTGGCCGATCGCCAGCAAATCCGCAACGGGGCTTCCGGCAACTACGACTTGTCGGGCAGCGGCTGGCCGATGTCTCTGCTCAAAGTCGAGGAAAACAGGTTGTCCTTCCTGCCCTGAGGTACCCCATGAATAAGTCCAGCCGGTGGATAATTCATCTCGATCTTGATTCCTTTTATGCCTCGGTCGAGGTTTTGGACAATCCGGCCCTCAAAGGACGGCCGGTTATTGTCGGCGGTATGGGCCCCAGAAGTGTTGTCTCCACCTGCTCCTACGAGGCGAGGGCTTATAAGGTTCATTCCGGGATGCCCAGCACCGAGGCCCGGCGTTTGTGCCCAGGCGGGGTTTTTTTACCTGTGCGGATGGCTCGCTACCGCGAGCTCTCCGGGCAGGTTATGGACATTTTTAAACGTTACACCCCATTGGTTGAGCCTTTGGCTTTAGATGAGGCTTTTTTGGATGTATCCGGCTCCCTAGCCGCTTTTGGTACCCCTCCTGAAATTGCCCAGCGCATCAGAAGCGAGGTCAAGCGCGAGACTGGTCTGACGGTCAGTGCCGGGGTTTCCACGGTCAAGCATATCGCTAAAATTGCTTCCGGCTTTCAAAAGCCCGACGGCCTGACGGTGATTGAGGCCGGCGGCGAACTGGCCTTTCTGCGCCCGCTGGACATAGAGCGGCTCTGGGGGGTAGGTCCGGTCATGGCCAAGGCTCTGCGGGCCCTTGGCTTGAACACGGTCGGGGAGGTGGCCGATCGGGGCAGCAATTATTTGTTTGGGCGCTTTGGCAATAGAGGGCGGCGACTGTGGGAACTGGCCAACGCCATCGATCCTCGGGGTGTGGAGCCCGATCGAAAGATCAAAAGTCTGGGGGCTGAAGAGACCTATGCCGTCGATATCAAGACGATGGAAAGCGTCAAGCGCGAACTGTTAGCTCTGTCAGTCAAAGTGGCCTGGAGGATGCGGGAAAAAAACTTTAATGCCCTGACCGTCTCCATCAAGGTCAGAGATCGCCATTTTAAGACTGTAACCCGCTCTAAGACCAGCTCACAGCCTTTTTGCGACCACCTGACCCTCTATCACCTGGCGACCGAACTTTTCCCCTTTGATCGCACTGGCCCCTGGCGGCTGTTAGGGGTAACGGTCTCCAATTTGGTCCCGGCGGCATCCACCTGGCGAATGGGAACTTTGTTTGAACGCTCAACTAGCCTCTCGCCCCCGACCGATCCCCGGCTCAACCAGGCCATGGATACCATTAATCACCGTTTCGGTGACGGTAGCCTGACTCCGGCAACTTTGCTAGAATCAGCCAACTGTTCCGACGACCAAGCTGATGATAATCTAATCGATGATTTATAATGGCAATATTATATGATTTCAATATATAATTTTAAATTTCAATATTTAATTTTAAGGAGTATTTAATGACAGTCTTAGTGACTGGCGGGGCTGGTTTTATCGGCACCAATCTGGTTTTAACCTGGCTCTCGGATGGCTTTGAAAAACTGGTGACTTTGGACAAGCTGACCTACGCTGGAAACCGCCGCAACCTGGACGGACTTTCGAGCGAGCACCATGAGCTGGTAGTCGGCGACATCGGGGACCGGGAGCTGGTGGCTTGTCTTTTTTCTCAATACCGGCCCCGGGCCATTGTTAACCTGGCCGCTGAGTCCCACGTCGACCGCTCCATTGATGGCCCCGGTGATTTTATTGAGACCAACGTGGTTGGGACTTTTAACCTTTTAGAGCAAACTCGCCGCTATTTTGACAGTCTTGGGCCGCAGGAGGCAGAAAATTTCCGGTTTCTTCATGTTTCCACCGACGAGGTTTACGGCTCTTTGGGCCCATTAGAGCCGGCTTTTACCGAAACAACCCCTTACTGCCCCAACAGTCCATATTCCGCATCCAAAGCTGCTTCCGATCACCTGGTTAGAGCTTATGGTCACACTTACGGACTGCCGACCTTGACCACCAACTGTTCCAACAACTATGGTCCATACCAGTTTCCGGAAAAGCTTATCCCGCTTATGGTCTTAAACGGCCTGGCCGAAAAACCCCTTCCTGTTTACGGTGACGGTCAGCAGGTGCGCGACTGGCTTTTTGTCACCGATCACGTCCGGGCCCTCAAGCAGGTCCTGGAAAACGGTGAGGTCGGGCAAACGTATAACTTGGGAGGGGAGGCTGAAAAATCCAACCTTGAGGTGGTCAGCCTCGTTTGCACTCTTTTAGACGAGCTGGCCCCGACTGGCCGGCCCCACGCCAATTTGATCGAGCACGTCCGAGATCGGCCCGGTCACGATCGTCGTTACGCCGTTAACCCGGGCAAAGCCAGACGGACAATCGGTTTTGCTCCGTCCATCATTTTTGAAGAAGGACTTAAAGCCACTGTCCAATGGTATCTGGAAAACCGGGCTTGGGTGGCAAGCGTTCAGAGCGGGGAGTACCGCAATTGGATCGAACGTCAGTATGGGACTTTAGGAAGCGCCGACAAAGGCCGGGCTTCCCGTTAGGTTAGCTCCAGCCTTAATCTTAGCCGAAGGCTCGGCCAGGAAGCCCACCAGACTGCTAAATAAACCTAAATCAAGATCGCAGTGCGGTGATGAGAGAGGAACATGGCTCAAAAACGTACCACCGGAAAAAGGGCGGCCTCAAAAAGCAAGGCCAGAAAAGGCATAATTTTGGCTGGAGGCGCCGGAACCAGGCTTCATCCAGCCACCTTGGTAGTTTCCAAGCAGCTTTTGCCGGTCTTTGACAAACCCATGATTTATTACCCGCTGACCACTTTGATGATGGCCGGCTTAAGCGAGATATTGATTATTTCCACACCTCAGGATCTGCCTCATTTTCAGAAGCTTTTAGGTGATGGAAACCTCTGGGGACTTAGTCTTAGCTACGCAGTTCAGCCTAGTCCTGACGGTCTGGCCCAGGCCATGATTATTGCCGATTCTTTTCTGGACGGCCGCCCCTCGGCTTTGATTTTAGGGGATAACATATTTTACGGCCATGAGCTGGTTAACCTTTTGGTTGAGGCCAGCCAAACTTTGGAGGGCGCGACGGTCTTTGCTTATCATGTCAACGATCCCCAGCGTTACGGAGTGGTGGAGTTTGATACCAAAGGCCGGGCGGTGGCTTTGACCGAAAAGCCACTCAAACCCCAATCCAATTATGCGGTCACCGGGCTTTATTTATACGATTGCCAGGCTCCGGAATTGGCCCGAACTCTTACGCCCTCAGCCAGAGGGGAGTTGGAAATCACCGACCTTAACCGGCTTTATTTGAAAAATGGTAATTTGTCGGTTAAAATTATGGGCCGTGGTTTTGCTTGGCTGGATACCGGGACTCATGAAACCCTTTTGGAAGCCGGGCAGTTTATCCAGACCATTGAAAAACGCCAGGGCATGAAAATTGCTTGTCCCGAGGAAGTGGCCTGGCGCCAAGGTTGGCTCATGGATGACGATCTTAAAAAATTAGCGGAGCCTTTACTTAAAAGCGGTTATGGTCAGTATTTATTGGATTTGCTTGACAAAGATCCAGTCGGATGACTGATGGTCCAGTGGTGTCCCTTTATTGCTCAAAGATTTTTAGCTTGTGACTACAACTATTGACCAGCTCAGTAGGGGAGGGTCCTGAAGCAACGCTCGACGCGGCCCTTCCCCTGGGGGCTATGAGCGATTATGTGCTTGATGTCAAGCTCATTCATGGCCCTCTCCCACTGGGTGATGGCCTTCTTCCTCTCGGCGCCCTTGGGGATGTTGTCGCAGAAGTGGGACGCCCGGTC
>JAISWF010000228.1 GCA_031271165.1 Deltaproteobacteria bacterium | reverse complement strand
GGAACCAATTATTGACGCTTATAGCAGCAATCCCTAGCTGGATTTAGTAAGCACAAATATTGTGCGACCTAAAAATTGCAATAAAAATATTGCGCGAAAAAATAATCCGAAATACGGTTTATCCTAGTTCGATTTGACGATATCAGCTAATTACTTTATTGTTCTTGTTTTGGTGGATTAAAACCACTAGCTTTAGCCTCTTACAAGCGACTTTAGTCGCAAAGAGCAAGTCACCAGCGTTAACTGGTGGTGTATTGCCTCTCTTAGGAGATTTTATGCGTAGATTGCCGGTTTATTTGGTTCTTGATGTCTCCGGCTCAATGAGCGGCGAACCCATTGAGGCGGTTAAAAATGGTCTTCAACTGATGCATTCCGCCTTGCGAAAGGATCCTCAAGCCCTGGAGATGGCGTATATCAGCATAATCACTTTTGCCACTGATGTTTCTCAGATAGTACCCCTCACTGAAGTGGCTTCTTTTAAGCCACCGGCCTTTTCGGCTGGCGGCGGTACCTCACTGGGCAAAGCTTTGAAGGTGGTGACCGACTGTGCCAAAAAAGAGGTCGCCAAAAGCACCTTAGAGGAAAAAGGCGACTATAAACCGCTGGTTTTCTTGATGACCGACGGCCAACCCACCGATTCCATTGACTCCGGCCTTAACGATTTTAAAGCGTACAGTTGGGGCGTGGTTGTGGCCTGTGCGGCTGGTACTGGAGTCGACAATGCGATCCTGCAGAAGATCACTAATAATATCCTGCTCCTTGATACCTGCGACACCAATAAAATTGCGGCTTTTTTCAAGTATGTCTCTTCAAGCATATCCACAGCCAGCAAGAAGGTTGATGCCGATGGCAACCTCCCAGGGGCTGACCAACTCCCACCGCCTCCACCGGAGATCTCACTGTTAAAGCTTTGATTTTTTTCTCTTTTTAATTAAAAGCTAAATATTTGAGTGTTTGTCATGCGAAAATTGCCGATCTATATTCTGTTGGACACATCCGGCTCTATGAGGGGAGAACCCATTGAGGCGGTTAAAGTAGGGCTAAAATCACTTTTTTCTGGATTAAGGCGCGATCCTTATGCTCTCGACTCGGTGCATGTTTGTATAATAACCTTTGATCGAGAAGCCAAAATCCTTTTGCCGATGACGGAATTGGAAAAAGTGATTATGCCGGAAATCCCTCCGTTGGAATCCTCCCCCACCAACTTGGGAGAGGCATTGGAGCTTATGTGTAAGCTTTACGCCAATGATGTAAAAAAAACTACTGCTTCCGAAAAAGGCGACTGGCTACCCTTAGCAGTGGTCATGACCGACGGCTCGCCATCTGACACTTTGCTTTTCGAGAATATGAGTAAAAAATTAAGTGCCCAGGCATTCAAGTTTGCCAGGATAATAGGATGCGCTGCCGGTCCGAAAGCCAAAATTGAGCCTTTAAAAAAGTTCGCCTCTGAGGTTGTTTCCTTGGAAACAATGGACAGTACTAGTTTCTCAAAGTTTTGGCAGTGGGTCTCCCAGTCTTTAACCAAACATAGCCAAGGCACCGATTTGGCTATGGAAAAATTGCCAGATCCGCCTGCTGAAATTAGAATTGGTTTCTAAAATTTGAAAATTTAAGTTGTTTTTGATTTTTTTGTTAAGTTGTTGCTTAACTATTGATATAAGTATTTTTTTATTATTTTTTAGACTGTTAATATGTTTTGGAATTGATATAATTATGTGTTTAGTTGATTTTAAAGATAGATTATCAAATTTGCGACAGTATCTAAATCAGTGTTCTGAAAGTTTTGAGCCTGATTTGGTTGAACAAGTAAAAAATTGCATTGATGATATTGATTCTGATAAATGTGAATATACTGAGGAAATATATAAAAAATATGCTAAAATAATTGAAACTATATTTTTTGAAAAATATTTTGAGCATAAATTTAAAAAATCAAATAGAAAAGTAGATTTAATAAATTTTTTAACAGATATATTTGATCAGTTATCATCTAAAGCCAAAGATGACGACGGCTCAAAAAACCAGGTTGTGTCTCAGGAGCAGCGTTCCAAAGACTTTCTGCCATTAAATAATTCAGGTTTGGCTCAGTTGTCTTACCAAAGTGGAGCTGAAAGTCCAGATTCGTTGTCCCAAGACTCAACTTCTTATTCATCGGGCTGTTCTAAAGCGACTGAGGCGACAGGTCAATCTCCGGATATTTCAAGGCCTGACGACTTACCAGAGCGCCAAAAAACCATAACCGAGCCTTCTCAGTTGCCTTCTCTAAACCCAAGCCCTAAAGTCGACTCAGCCAATGAAAAAGCTTCGAAGGGGCCCCAATCGACTTCTTGTCCTAACGGCCTTATGGTACCCGATAAGGATTCCGAAACTCCAGTCTCTATTCATATCTCTGATGATGTTTCGTCACCGTCGTCATCTAATCAAGCTAGTAATGAAAACAACTCACCTCCTTCAGGCGACCAGCCGATTCAGAAATTTCCGGACAGCCCTGGGCAGTCCGATAGTGAAAATATAGGCCCAACTGACCAGCCAGCCTTGAAACTGACGTTAAAATTAGTTGAAAAAGACCATGGTATTTCAACTAAAGTTGAACTTGATAAATTAATTAATAATTTTGGAGCATTAAGTTTTCCTCCATTTAAGCAGATTGATTTTAGTTTTGCTTTAACTAAACCTTTTATTTTTGCTAAAATAGAGTCAAATAAATTCTTTTCTGAAGATCTTAATCTAAAAGTATTCTGGGATAATGGTAAATTAAAAATCGAATCTTCTGCGCCAAATCCTTATGATGGCAGTTTATATATCGAAGTATATGTTGAAAATTGCAATAATGAAGAATCATTATCGCCTAAAAAATATACAAAAGATATGTATATAGCTCCTGATCCAAGAAGTCTTTGGAATGATAATGAAGTGGAAGACTATGAAGGATATGAAATATCTAATGATGATAAAAAATGCAAACAAATTCTGACAATCGACAAATTTGTTACGGCAGCCAGTTGCCGTGGCCGCTCTCATGCTCATGTTGGCAAACCCCGTGATGACAACTTTTATTTTGAATGTGACAACGCTTCTGGTTGGAATTTTTTGGCTGTGGCTGACGGAGCTGGAAGCGCTAAATATTCTCGTAAAGGGTCGGAAATTGCATGCCAAACTGCTGTGAAAGAACTAAAAAAGTTATTTGAAAACAATAAATTAGCAGAATTAATCGAACAAAAATATGAAATGATAATTCATTGGAAGAAAGAATTTAATGAGTTGCGTGGAAAAAAATCTTCCGATCAATCAATATCTGAAAAGAATATTAATCCATTATTTGATTATCAGTATAGAGACGAGCTGATTATTGATAAAATATTTTATAATATTGTGTTTTCAGCGTATAATAATATTTTTGAAGAGGCAAAGTTGAAGGCTAATACTACAGATAGTCCTGTTAGTATCAAAGATTACTATACCACTTTACTTTTTATGGGTTTTAAAAAATTCTCGTTCGGATATTTTTTCGCCTCCTTTTGGATTGGTGACGGGGCCATGGTCATCTGTAAGGTCAATAAGACCGATAAAGTGCTGGTGTTGGGCTCACCAGATTCAGGAGAGTTTGCCGGACAAACCCGGTTTTTGACCATGATAGAGGAAATTACTCCAGAGCTAGTTCAAAAGAGGACTTGTTGCAGCTTTGCCGATGACTTTGAATCAATTATCTTGGCCACCGACGGCATTACCGATCCTTTTTTCCCTTCAGAAGCGAGCGTCTCGTCTGAAAAAAAATGGGTCCAATTTTGGGATGAGACGCTCCGTAAGGGAGATGGTGAAAATCCAGGCTGTCCGGAAATTTATAATCCAACAATTTCATGTGACGAAAAAGCCCAGGCTCTCCGGAAATGGTTAGATTTTTGGTCCAAAGGCAATCATGACGACCGGACTATCTTGATAGTAAATTAATGAGACTAATTGTCTTTGGTAGGATTATTTAGTGGTTAAATGATATTTTTTTGGGGATCTCAATGAAACAGGTCACGACGACCGACGGCACCAGCGTAACTTTTATCACCAAAACGCGGGTAGTCACAGGCCCTCGGGAAGTCTTTTTTTCACCCGATAAATCTCTGGCGGTGGTCTTATACCGCCAGCCCTTGGAGACCAGCGTCAGAGATTTTCTAATTAAACTTACGACTAAATACCGTGACCTGGTACTTAACCAAGATGATGGCGGAGATTATTTTAAAGATTTTTTTTGCTGGCCGCAGCATGTTTTCGACTATGAGGGCGGTCGTCTGGGCTTGGTCTTTCCTTTTTTTAAGCCCCGGTTCATCTTTGGGGAGGATACTAACCTTGCCGGAGGGGCCAAAACTGCCACTTGGTTTATTTCGGCCAAAAATTTTAATCTATTTGTTCCCAATAAAGATCGCGGCAATTTGCTCGGATATTTGCGGGCTGGCCTCCACTTGTGCCAGGCCCTCAGAAGACTTCATAAGGCCGGGTTGATACATTCGGATCTTTCCGGCCGCAACTGTCTGGTCGATCCTGTCGGCGGCGAGGTTTGTCTGATCAACATTGATTATTTGATCGGTTCTGAGCTTTCGGCTCAGTCAAGCGGCCTGGGAACCTTTACCCCTGATTTTGCCGCCCCGGAAATTATTTCTTCTTGTTTTTCGGCCGACAATTTTGATCGCCGAGGGCTTAACCAAGCCAGCAACTATCACAGTCTGGCTGTTTTGATTTATGGGCTTCTTTTGCATCGCCATCCCCTCAGAGGCTCAAAAATTCATAGTGCCGATCTTTCGGAAAACGAAGCCATGCTGCTGGGCTCTAAGGCTTTGTTTATCGAAAACCCTGATAATAATTCCAACCGTCTCTTGTTTTCGGCCGACGATAAAGATAATATGCCTTGGTTTGACACTGCTACCATCTCGGTTTCAGTTTTAGGACCACACCTCAAGAGCCTCTTTGCATACGCTTTTATCGACGGCTTGAAAGATCCTAAACTTCGGCCGACCGCCGACGAATGGGAAAAAGCCCTGGTTAAGACCGTTGACTTGCTCCAGCCTTGCGGCAATCCCAAATGCTCCATGAAGTGGTATGTTTTTCAAAAGCCGCCCAAGTCAGTCTGCCCTTACTGCGGAGAGAAATTCCAGGGCAAGATGCTTGTTTTAGATTTTTACTCGACTGTGGATGAAAAAAAATATACGTCAGACAATCACCAGCTGGTAGTTTCCAATAATAAGTATATCTATCCCTGGCATGCCGATGCCTCAATCTTTCCCAACGAATTTTTAGACTCTCAAAAACGAAAACCGGTCGGTTATTTTTCTTATGATCAGAAAAAAGGCTGGTATTTTGTTAACCAAACCCTTGAGAGTATGGAAAAAGTCTTCGAGAGCAACCAAAAAGAGAAGGTTGGCCCTGGAGAAGCCATAAAAATTTTTGACGAACAAAAGCTAATTCTAAAGACCGGGCCTAGCGGTCGTTTGGTTCAGGTTAGAACGGTCAGCTTTTGATCAAAAACCCGCCGATTGGCTTGATTTTTGGGCTTTAGGGCATCATAATGATTGGTGTTGCGTCCTTGGTCTTGGCCAAAACTTAAGTCAGGGGAAAAAACTCCCAAAAATATTGACAGGCAACAATTGACGACATCGGGCTCCAAGGCGCTCGGCGTTAGAAAAGCCCCCGAGAAGGCCTGGGGGGACTTTGGTGGTAGTAATGACCCAAGTGACGGTAACGACAGTCAACGGGACCAATGTTAGCTTTGAGGAAAAAGATCCAATGCAAGGCGGGCTGAAGGACGTCTATTTCACCACCGATCGTCGCCATGTTGTGGCTTTTTACCGTAATCCGCTTGATTACACTGGAGTCGAACGTCTGGAAAAGCTGGTGACCACTTATCGCCAGGGCATCTTTGAGCGCGAAGGGGGCGATTTTTGGAAAGATTATTACTGCTGGCCGGAGGAAATCATCAAGTACAATAATAAAGTTGGCTTGATGGTTCCGGTCTACCAGCCCTGTTTTTTCTTTGGAAAAGACACGAATTTGGACGGGGCGGAAAAAGAGGGCAAGTGGTTTGCCTCGGCCAAGAATTTTAACCGTTTTGTTCCTGCCAATGATAAAGGGACCCTTTTAAGTTATCTCCGAATCAGCCTAAACCTCAGTCGGGCGGTCAGAAGGCTTCATGCCGCCGGGCTGGCCCATTCCGATTTGTCCTATCGCAACTGCTTAGTCGATCCCGCCACCGGCAACGCCTGCATTATTGACATCGACGGTTTGGTGGTTCCTGGTCTTTTCCCCCCGGATGTCATCGGTACGCCCGATTTTATTGCTCCGGAAGTCGTGGCGACCATGAGCTTGCCCCGTCATGACCCGCAGCGCAAGCTTCCTTGCCGGGAAACCGACCAACACGCCTTGGCGGTCCTTATTTATCTTTACCTTTTTCATCGCCATCCATTGCGGGGCTCAAAAGTTCACAGCCAGGACAACGCCACTCAGGAACTTTTAGAAATGGGCGAAAAAGCCCTTTTCATTGAAAATCCCCGCGACCAATCTAACCGCTTTAAGGTCAAACACAATGACCAAGATTTTTTGCCCTGGGTTGATACTGATAAACTCCCATACACCATTATGGGGCCTTATCTTAAGGCTCTCTTTGATCGGGCCTTTATTGACGGCCTGCACTCTCCCAACGAAAGACCCATCGCCGATGAGTGGGAAAAAGATCTGGTCAAAACACTTGATTTGATCCAGCCCTGCGAAAATCCCAGCTGCCCCAAGGGCTGGTATGTGTTTCAAAACACCTCAAGCCCGATGTGCCCTTACTGCGGAACAAAGTTCAAGGGCCAGCTTCCGGTTTTGGATTTATACTCAACCCGTGATGGCAGCAAATTCATGTCCGACAATCACCGCTTGATGGTTTATAACAACCAGTACATTCGGCCTTGGCATGTGGACCGCAACATCTTTCCCGATGAAAAACTGCTCGATCACCAAAAAGCTCCGGTTGGGTATTTTTCTTTTCATAAAAAACGGTGGCTCTTCGTCAACCAGCGCCTTGATGGACTAAAAGATCTAAACCAAAACAAAGATGTCCCCATTGGCCAGGCGGTTGAGTTAACCGATGGTCTCCGGCTTTTGTTGAAACCCGGCCCTGGGGGCCGACTGGTCAACGTCACTTTGGTCAAAGCTTAATTATTGTTTGGGTTTGGACGGGCCGTCTTCCGGTTTCTCATAAAGACAGCAGCCAGTGTCTCAGAAAGAGAGTAGCCACAATGGTCAGGCGTCTGCCAATATATCTTTTGCTTGATTGCTCCGAATCAATGGCCGGCGAACCGCTGGAAGCGGTCGAAGTCGGGGTCTATACTATGCTTTCGGCCCTGAAAAAAAATCCCTATGCCATTGAGACGGCTCATTTAAGTTTAATAACCTTTGACGCCAAGGCCCGGGTGGTTGTTCCGCTGACGGAAGTCACCGCCATCAACCCGCCGGCCCTCTCCATTCGCCCGGGGACTTCAATGGGGGCAGCTCTGGATCTGGTGCAGGAGTCGATAAATAAAGAAGTGGTCAAAACTACTGCTGACAATAAAGGCGACTATAAGCCTATGGTCTTTATCATGACCGATGGTCAGCCAACTGACGATTGGCATTCGCCGGCGGCTCGTTTGAGGAGCGTTAGACCTCACCTGGCCCAGATCTACGCCATCGGCTGCGGCGAGGAGGTCGATTTTGAAACCTTATCCCAGATTGCCGACGTGTGCATTCACATCAAGAGCCTGTCCCCCGAGAGCATGGCCAAGCTTTTCGTCTGGCTGAGTGCCTCAGTCCAATCTCAGAGTGCCTCCCCTGATACGGCTTTGAGTTTGGAGAAAAAAATTCCCCTGGAAAAGGGCATGGAATTGATAGATTCCGCCCGGCCCCCCAAATTTTCAGGGCAAAACCAAAGACTTTTTTTTCACGTCGCTTGTTCAAAAACTAAAAAACATTATTTGATGCGATATCGATTTGAGCAGTCCAGCTCTCTCTACACCCCTGAAAGCGCCATCAAATTGCCGGACGATTTTTTCGGTGACGGAGCTAAGAAAACTCCGCCTACCGGCACTGACCTATTGTCCGACATATTAGACTGCCCCTACTGCGGGGCGCAAGCCTTGGGCAAATGCGGCTTTTGCGACCATCTTTTTTGTGTTGATCCCGCCAGTGCCAGGGCCAAAGTCGTCTGTCCGGTTTGTGAAACAACCCTGAGCATGGCCGAAGACAGCGGCCCTTTTTCCATTGCCGGCTCTCAGGGCTGAGCTTTAATTGGCCTTAAATAATTTTACGGAGAATTGCCACCCTTATGAGTGAAAATCAAATTGTCGAAAACGACCACCCTCAACTGACCGGTCTTACTGCGGCCCAAGTCGAGGAAAGTCGCCGGCTCCACGGTGCCAACATCCTCACTCCGCCTCCAAGGGAGCCTTGGTGGAAGCTTTATTTGGAAAAGTTTGAGGATCCAATAATCAGAATTTTATTGGTCGCCGCTGTTATCGCCATCTTGGCCGGGATCATTGAAGGACAATACGCCGAAGGCATCGGCATAATCATAGCTGTTTTTTTGGCGACCACTTTGGGCTTTATCAACGAGTATAAGGCCGGCCAAGAGTTTGACATATTAAATAAAGTTTCCGACGACGAGCCGGTAAAGGTTATCCGCGACGGCGCTTACAGTTCAGTTTCCAAAAAGGAGCTGGTAGTCGGCGACATATTGGTCATGGAGCAGGGCGAGGAGATCCCGGCCGACGGCGAAGTGGTCACCAGCGTCTCTTTTCAGGTCAACGAAGCTTCTTTGACCGGAGAATCGCTGCCAGTCACCAAAAGACCTCAGGTACCCGGTGCCCCGGAGGAGACCACTTTGGCTTATCCCCGGCACCAAGTGCTTCGAGGGACCTTTGTTTCTGACGGCCGGGCCCTGTGCCGGGTCACAACTGTCGGCGACGCCTCTGAGATAGGCAAAACCGCTCGGGCGGCGGCTGAGGAGACCGAGACGATCACCCCTTTAAATCGCCAGCTGGCCCGTTTGGGTCAATTGATCGGGGTCTTTGGTTTTCTCATTGCCTTACTCATCTTTTCCGCTTTGACTGTCCGCTCCGGCTTTCAGGGAAATCTTGGCGATCAGGTTATTATCGCCTCAGAAGCAGCGGCCGCACCTTCTGAGGCCGCTGTCGAGGAGGCCCGCCAGCTGGTTAGGTCCAAATACGGCGACCAGGTGGCCGAGAGCGCCCTGCACCTGGTTAGAATCCATAACGATCAAGACCTGCATTATCTCAACATCCCTTTAACCGGGGGTCAGGTTTACTTTTTGTGCATTACTTTCCTGGCCTTGGCGGTGGCCCTGGTCCGCATTTGGGTGCCGGTCATCTTTGACGCCGTCGAACTGACCAAGCGGCCGCGGCCGGAGATAGGCTGGTTTGATAAAGAGGGCTTTAGCCCATGGCTCCAGGCTCTGGTGGTGGCGGCTGGCCTTTTTGGCGCCCTAATCGGCCTTGGGGCCGTCTGCGGCTGGCTTTCCGGCGGGCCTAGTGCTTGGCTACCAGTAGCGACCTTTCTATCTCTTTTGAGGTATTTCATGGTGGCTGTGACCATTATCGTGGTGGCCGTGCCGGAAGGGTTGCCCATGAGCGTAACCCTTTCTCTGGCTTACTCTATGCGCAAGATGACCGCCGCCAATAACTTGGTCCGGCGCATGCATGCCTGCGAGACCATTGGAGCGGCTACCGTCATCTGCTCGGATAAGACCGGGACTCTGACTATGAATCAGATGAAGGTGGCCGCTTTCGACTTTTCCAACCTAAAGACTGATAACCCTTTGGCCAAAAATTTTGAGCTGGAGCTGGCTTCCGAGGCCGTGGCCGCTAATTCCACGGCTAATCTTATGCCGGATGACCACGGCAGGCTTACCAAACCTTTGGGTAACCCAACTGAGTCGGCCCTCTTGATTTGGTTGGAAGAAAATGGCATCAATTATAACCAGATCAGAGCGGGCTTTGACCTCAAAGGCCAACTGACTTTTTCGACCGAGCGCAAGTACATGGCCACCATCGGCCAGGGCTTGGTTAAAGATGGTTTGACCATCCACGTCAAAGGCGGGCCAGAGATCATCGTGGCCCGCTCGGCTTTCCGGCGCCTGCATGACGGCTCGACCGCTCCCCTGTCCGATTCCGATCGCGCCTCTTTACTGGATTCTCTCAAAGATGAACAGGCCAGAGGGATGCGCACCCTGGGTCTGGCCATGAGAGTCGTCCCCGATTCGGCTTCCGAATTTGGGTCAGAGGCCATTATCGGCCTGGTCAACGAAAATCAGCTGACGTTCTTGGGATTTTTCTCCATTGCTGATCCGGTTCGTCCAGAGGTTCCTCCGGCCGTTAAGGCTTGCGCTGTCGCCGGGGTCCGGGTCAAAATGGTCACCGGTGACACCCAGGCCACCGCTAGGGAAATAGCCAATGAGATTGGAATCATAGCTCCCGACGACAATTCTGAGGGTTTGATTATTACCGGAGATGAGTTTATGGCCCTCTCCGATGAGCAGGCTTATCAAGCTGCTGACGATCTTCGGATCATGAGTCGGGCCCGACCCCTGGCCAAGCAAAGGCTGGTGACCTTACTGCAAAAAAGAGGCGAAGTCGTCGCTGTGACTGGAGACGGCTCTAATGACGCTCCGGCTTTAAACCACGCCGATGTGGGCTTGGCCATGGGCATTACTGGAACCGCAGTAGCCAAAGAGGCGGCCGACATCATCCTTTTGGATGATTCCTTTGCCTCCATTGTTCAGGCGGTTATGTGGGGCCGATCGATTTACGCCAACATCCAAAAGTTTATCCTATTTCAGCTCACAATTAACGTTTTGGCTCTTGGGGTGGCTTTGCTGGGTCCATTTTTGGGGATTCAGCTGCCGCTGACCGTCACCCAGATGCTCTGGGTCAACCTGATCATGGATACCTTTGCCGCTTTGGCCCTGGCTTCCGAGCCCCCGGACTGGAGCGTGATGCGCAAGCCCCCCCGAAATCCGGAAGCTTTTATCGTTACTCCGACCATGGCCAAATTTATCTTTACGGTGGGCGGAATTTTCCTGATATTGTTTTTGATTCTGGTTTTAGGTCTGGGTTCGGTCTTCCCCATGAACACCGAAACTACCCTGGGACTTCATAATCTCTCAGTTTTCTTTACTGTCTTTGTTTTCCTTCAGTTCTGGAATCTTTTTAATGCCAGGATGCTTGGACGAAATGATTCAGCCTTTTCGGGCTTAAAAGAAAGTAAGATGTTTATTCTAATCGTCGGCGTCATCGGCCTCGGTCAGATCCTCATGACCCAAATTGGCGGTGAGGTTTTCCGGACCGTGCCGTTATCCTTCGGCGAATGGGTGACCATCATCATTGCCACCTCCCCGGTCCTGTGGGTAGGTGAAATCATTCGTTTTCTTAAGCGTTCGAAGTCCGAAGCGGCGGCGGGTCAGGTCTAAGATAGTCATCTCCGGCCTTAATTATGTAATGGGTACCCCAAAACAATTCCTGATTCAAGGGGCGCCCATCAAAACTTGGCCTGAGAAAGGTCTGCCAAAGAAAACGAGGGCAGCCCCCCTTAAGCCCCCTATTGCGCGGCAGCAAAAAAACAAAGGAGTATGACTATGGCGGTCTCGTTAGTTAAAGGCGGCAACATCTCGTTAAGCAAGCAGGCTCCTGATCTTAAATCCATATTTGTCGGGCTCGGTTGGGATGCTCGGGAGACCAGCGGCTTTGATTTCGACCTTGACGCTTCAGCTTTTATGCTTAAAGAAAACGGCAAGGTGAGTAGTGAGGCTGACTTTATCTTTTATGGGAATCTTATGGCCGCTGATGGCTCGGTGGAGCACACCGGTGACAATCTCGTCGGTGGCTCTGAGGGCGATGACGAGGTAATAAAAATTGAACTCGACTTGGTCCCCCCTGACATCCAAAAAATTTCCATTACAGTCTCAATTTATGAGGCTGACGAGCGCCGCCAAAATTTTGGGATGGTCTCCAACGCTTTTATTCGTGTGGTCAACCAGCTTGACAACCAAGAGATTACCCGTTTTGATTTATCTGAGGATATGAGTACAGAGACGGCCATGATTTTTGGCGAAATTTACCGTTACAAAGGCGATTGGAAATTCAGAGCCGTGGGGCAGGGTTTTACCGGGGGTCTGAAAGCCATGGCTACGCTTTTTGGTATCGAAATAAAGGACGAATAGACGGTTTTCGGCGGCTAAAAAAGGCAGGTAAATCTTGATATCATTACAATCCAACAATCATTATTGACCACCGCCTGGCATGCTCAACTGAGGAATTAATGACTGCCACCAGACCATTGACCTTGCTTTGAGGGGGCCTAAGGTCCGAGTGGAATTAATCAAAGAGGAGCAAAAGTAAAGATAGGCAGTTCCCTTGAGCGAAAAATAATCCGCTCGCTCCTAGGCGAACGCAGATAGGTTTTTTTTGACCCTATTAGGTAAAACCTAGGCTCCCAAAAATTATAACATGGCGAGTGTAAATATCGCACGTTGAGCAGAAAAAATTTGACAACATAAAAAAAACTTACTTGACTTTGCGGATTTCTCATGTTATAAATATAGCATGAGATCAACAAGCAATCCAGTCCTCGAACTGACACCTGAAAAATCACCCGCTCCTCCTGCTGTTCGGG
>JAISWF010000157.1 GCA_031271165.1 Deltaproteobacteria bacterium | reverse complement strand
ATAATTTTTTCACTCATGTAATCTCCTTTGTCAAAAAGTTGACAAAAAAGATTATACAAGCAACCTAAAATATATGCGACATAAAGGCTTTGCCCTTAAGGATGATACGACATGTTGGCCTTGCCCTTAAAATGGCGAATACGACATGTTCGCTTTGCTGAAAACACGACATACTCGCTTTGTCCTTAATAAACAAAATACGACATGATTGCGTTGCCCTTAGACAAAAATACGACATGTTTGCGTTGCCCAAAATACGACATTTGCGCATTGCTGCGACACCCAAGGCAGTGCCTATTTAATCGGATATGGTGGATATTGAAAATTGAGTTAAGGTCAACCCAATGTTCCAGAATCCCAATTTAGCTTACTTTAATAAATTTTGACTGACAGATCAATTTTTTTATTTTGTTTACTCGCTTCATATTGTCCTTAAAGAGGAGAAATTTATAAAGCCTAAGCGGACAGTACGGTTATCTCTTGACGAAAAGGTTAAGCTGGAAAAAGTGACTATGTGTTTAAACTCATCAACTTCTAAAATTAAAAAGTATTGATCTTCTTTTTTTTCAGATTACTCTCAAACTGAGCCAAAAATGGCCGGCTCTCTTTTACCCCTAGCTTCTTGATTTATAATATTTTTTGGATTATTAATTTTTACCTCATGTCCTTAAGTATGTTGTTTGAGTTCCGTGGCTTTTGGTGATGCGATCTGCCAATTAAGGCTAAAAAGTATTTTTTTCGTTCATAATAGCGGCCCTGTTGAGGCTGCTTGCGGCTGTAGCAGAACAAGAGGAGGAGGAGGAGGAGGAAGAAGAGGAGTTGTTGGCGCTCTGGCCCATGGTTCTATCTTTCGGAAAAAGTCCTTTTTTTCAGCTCAAAATGACGGCTTTTTCCCAAGCACCCAAATATTGTATAATGATTAGAATTGAGTTTTCCCGCCGAAGCGGACTTGGTGCCGCATTGTCCGGGTCTTAATGGGCCTTCTCCAGGCCTATGTCATAATTGTCACCCCAAGGCCCCTTAAAGCCCGAGAAAAAGATGCCTAAAGTAAAAGAGAAGTCCGCCGCCGCCAATTTTTTCCTCGATCCGGCCATTGCCGCCAAGCTCACCCCCCTGGCCCTGGAGCCCATCGTGGCTGAAAAACCGTGGGGAGCGCTCGCTCATACCTCATTTAACGCCCCCAGCGATGCCGAAAACCTCAGATGGGGAGAAATCTGGCTGGCCTGCGAGGATTTCGGGCTAAGCTCCAAAGTCGCTTCCGGTGCCAACCGAGGCCACATCCTGGCTTGGTTCAAAATCAACTGGGGCCTTGGTCTAGTCGGCCATCGACCCAACCCCAACCTCCCGACCCTGCCGGTAAGCCTCAGACTTGAGCGGACCGGTTCGGAACCCGGCCCGGTCCGAGTCTTAAGCGACGACGAGCTCTGGTATGTTCTGGAAGCCGGGACCGAAAGCTGGGTTGGCGCCGGCTCCACATCCAGTGAGGCCCCTTGGCCAAAGCGGCTCAAAAAAAACCCCGTCGAGCCAGGAGATCGCTTTATAATGCCCCCCGGCTTGGTTAACTCCCTGGGGCCGCATATGACCGTCCTTAAGGTTTTGCCGACCGGCTCTCTGGTCGGAACCCTTTACAACTGGGAGCGTCCTGCTGACTTATGGGACTTTACCCCGCCCCCAAAAGAGATCCCTTTGGTCAACACTGAGCCGGCACCCCTCAAACCTTTGTGTGAGGGCCGCGATCGCATCCTGTATCAAGGCCCGATCTACGATTTAACTCTGGTCAAAACCTCTTTCACCTCCGCCAAAGGCGAGGGATTGTCCATCATCTGTCCAATCAAGGGCCGAGGCCGAGTTCAAGTCTCGGGCTCCAAAGAAAGCCTCCGGCTCCACCCGGGACAGGCGGTGCTGCTCCCAGCTGGGCTGAGCCGCTACTCCATTGATTCCGGCACCTTGATAAGCTACCTCCATTTCAAGTTTCACTGACCAAAAGACTCCATCGGCCTTAGCTTCCACTAAAGGGACTGCCCTCCTCCCCCATGGCTTTAATGACCGGGTAGCGAAAACAGTCGATCAGATGATCGTTAACCAGACCGGTGGCCTGAAGGTGGGAGTAAACCACCGTGCTGCCCATAAATTTAAACCCCAGCTTCTTCATCTGTTTGGAAATCGTATCCGATAGAACTGTATTGGCTGCAAGCTTACTAAAATCAGCCAATTGGTTCTGAATGGGCCGGCCGTCAACAAAGTCCCAGAGCCATTTGGCAAAACTGCCGTGTTTGTTGGCCAATTCCAAAAAAGCCCTGGCGTTGGTGATGGTACTTTCAATTTTTAGCCGGTTTCTGATGATTCCGCAATCAGCCATCAGCCGCTCCACATCACCAGAGCCAAAAGCGGCCACTTTTTCTGGATTGAATTGGGCAAAAGCCGCCCGATAACCCTGGCGCTTTTTGAGGATCAGGTTCCAAGAAAGGCCGGCTTGGGCTGATTCCAGCACCAAAAACTCAAATTGCCGGGCGTCGTCATAACACGGGACTCCCCATTCTTGGTCATGGTAGGTTACGGCCAGATCCAATCCGGCCGCCCAATCGCAGCGTTTCTTTTCCATAGAGCCTCTCCTGGCTTTTAAGAAGCCAAAACTTAAATCCTAACGATGGTTACCATTGACAGGGCTGCCGAACCTGCGGCAGGGGCCGATTACCAGCCCGCATCTTTTTTGGCTGCCAGCTCGCTAACAACCACGATCGTAACACCGCTCCAGATATTCACCAAGGCGGCCGCCTTTAATTTTATCACTAAAGTCCCACAATAATCCTGAATTATAAAACAACCAAGGCGGAGACAAACTTTAATCTGTCCCCGCCTTTAATTTTACAAAAAGATTCACCAAAAGATTAAAGGAGCCGGCTACTAGCCCGGCTAATCCATCTCCCGCTCCTGGCGGGCCTCCGGCGGCACCATTTTCTCCAAAATAGCATCCATTTCGTCAGTATTAATGGGTTTGGAGAGGAATTCATCAAAACCGCTGGACAGGAGCATCTCTTTGGCCTCCTTGACGGCGTTAGCGGTCAGGGCCACTGCCGGCACAGAACAGTAATGGGGGCTGAGCTGCCTTATTTTTTGCAAGGTGATTACCCCGTCCATACCGGGCATCATGTGATCGATAAACATTAAATCAAAATTGTTGTTTTCAGCCGCCTCCAAAGCCTCATTACCGCTCTGGCAGCTGACAATTTGAAATTTGTAGGGCAGCAAAAGCCCTTCAGCTACCACCAAATTGGTGGTAATGTCGTCGACTAACAGAACTTTATAATCCGGAGCCATAAAACCGGAGGAGTTCTGAGCCAGGAGGAAATCGGCCTGCTCGCTAGTGTCGCCTGTCAGAGGGCGAATCTCGTCAAGGGTCTGGACAACTGTCGCCGTAAACTTGGAACCCAGACCAAATTCGCTTTCAACCGTAATATCCCCACCCATCTGGCGGCCAAGACTGCGGGCAATGGCCAAGCCCAAACCAGTACCCTCGACATGATGACCTTGCTGGCCTTCATCAAAGCGGACAAAATCACTAAAAAGGCTACCTAAAGCCTTACGCTTGATCCCAATACCGGTATCCTCGACCACAAACTCCAAGCGCAGCTTCCGCTCAGGCAAGGGAACGCTTCTAGCCGAAAATTTGACGGTTCCTTCTTTGGTGTATTTCAAGGCATTACTCAAAAGATTGAGTAGAATCTGCCGGAGACTGGTGGCATCGCCGATCAGGTCCAAAGGAATCAGCGGGTCAAAATCGGTCTCAAAGTTTAAGGGGCGTTCCCTGAGCCTGATTTCGACCAAGGCCACGACGCCTTCAAGCAGTTGGTCGAGCTGGTAGGGCTTTTCGACAATCTCATGCTTGCCCGATTCAATCTTGGAAAAATCAAGGATGCCGTTGATGATTTCCAAAAGGCTCTGACCGGCCTTACGGATCTCGCCGATGTAAGATCGTCCGGCGATGCTCCCATAATCGCGGTAAGCCAGATCACTTAAGCCAATGATGGCGTTCATGGGCGTACGGATCTCATGGCTCATGCGGGCTAAGAACTCACTTTTGGACTTAGAGGCCACTTGGGCGGCATCCTTTTGAACTTCCAGCTCGGCCGTCCGTTTGACGACCAATTCTTCCAGCCTGATTTTTTCAGTTCGATGCTTTAAAAGCAAAAGAAAACTTAGACAAAATAGAGCCACCATCATAAAACTTAAGCCTACTAGCCAGGGCATCCGGGAGCGAGCCAGTTGAATTCTATAATCGTAGGTCTTGGCGTTCCAGCGGTCGGAGATGCGTTGGGTGCCAACTATGGCCAGAGCTTTGTCAATAATGGAACATAAAATTGGTTCTTTTTTGTTAAAACCGAAAGTCGATTGATAGGTTCTATCAAACAAAAAGTTGACTTTGAAATAGGGCTGCTCAAAAAAGTTGGTCATAACCAGATTGAGCTTTTTAGAGCCCATAATTAAATCTATTTCTCCATTTTTCAGAGCCTTAAAAGTGTCTTCGGTGTTTTTATATTTTATCCAGTTGAAATGGCTGGGAAACCAAGTCGTGAAAATCTTCTCGTAAGCCGTATCCGATTCAACACCAATCTTGGAGAAAAGGATCTCGTTGATCTTGATATCTTTAGCATCTAAAAGTGATAAAAGGGCATAATTATCGATTTGGATTGGGCTATTCGGCCAAAGAAAATGACCTTCCCGCTCTGGGGAACGGATGAGCTCCGTGACAAAAGCTACTTCCCCGTCTTCCAGCATTTGCTGGATGCGTGACCACTCCAGAAGCTCATCGTTACGATTTTTAAACTTAAGTCCTGTGAGGACCTCAATTTCGACCAAAATATCCAAGGCGATGCCCTGCCACTCTTTCTCAACTTGGTTGAAAAAACTGGTTGGATAATTGTCAAATTCTACCCCGTAAAAGATCGGCTCCAAAGATTCGAGGCGATCGTTAATATAGGCTCTCTCTTCGGTGGTTAACGTTCTTTTAAATTTTTCTTGTCGGTATTGGAGCTCACCGGCACTGTAAAGTTCAACCAAAAGCCGGGCGGCGTTGGCGGCCAAGGCTTTTTGAACCACCCTGATAACCGGCTCAAGTTCTTTATTGGCTGTCGCCAAAGAAACATCGGAGTAGAGCAAAGGGAAAAAATCTTCAACCTCGACGGCTTCGTACCGATCAAAGGCGCCTTCACCCGGCCCATGGCATAAAAAGGCATCTATTGAGCCATTTTTTAAGTATCGATAGGCGTCATCATAAGTCTGGGCAAAGACTGGTTTAAATTTTAGATCGCTTTTGGTTTCGACCAACTTGAGGGTGACCGCACCTTGGAGAAAACCAACCTTAAGTTCCTGAGACTTGCCCAGCTGGGCCAAGCTCGGAGAGCCTTTTAGCCGCATGATTCTTAGCGTACGCTGAGCAATAGGGTCCGTCATAAGGTAGACCTGAGAGCGCTCCTCGGTGGCCGTCAGATCTTGAGTAAAATCAATGGAGTGGTCCAAAAGGCCGATTATGAGTTCATCCCACTTGACGATGGCTGGGCGAAACTCCAAGCCGATAAATTTGGTCAGCCAGTCGGCAAACAGAGCCGAATAGCCACAAATTTCCCCTTTATCGTTTAAAAAAGTCTCCGTGGTATAGAGCCCACTGATAATAAAAGGACGGCCAAACCTTTTTAAGCTCTCAATATCCTGAATATCCTGCTCGGTAATACCAGGTAAATCACGGTAGGAAGAGGGAAAAGGCTCAGCCTGAGCCCGAGCGGTGCCGTCGATTAGAACTAAAACGAACAAAATAATTGAGATGACCTTACAAACTAATCTCGAAAATTTTTCGATCATCTGATGCCTTTTCTAACTTTAACAATGAATCAGCTTAACTTACTAAATTATTAAACTAAGACTTGGCCGGCCAGTAACTGTGGGCAGCCATAGGTCATTTTGACCTGGGCGCCCTCGGTCGTCAAAAACCAAGCAAAAATTTTTAGTGGATATAGTATTTGAGCTCATTGACTACTCGTTTGGCCTCACATGGAGCTCAAAAGCCGCCGCCAGCCCTGGGCCAATGAAGCAAACAGACGGTAACCGGCCGATATCTTGCCTCCCCGCTGTGGTTCGAATTGTTATCTCTAACAAAGAAAGCCAAAAAAGAAAGCCGCTCGATCTCAAAATCTAGATACTTTTCGGTTATCAGGAGAAATTAAAAAAAACATACCGTAATTTAACGTTTTACTCGAAAACAATCAGACCTACATGATAAAATAAACTATTTTTTAAAAATAAGCGTTGAGTTATCGAGAATTAAGGTCCTAAAGCCTGGTCATCGGAGGTTAAACCAAAAATTCAATCGTTTAGCCGCTACCAACAGAAGTTGCGAAACGTTTTTTCAGTTTAATCAACACTAAAAGCGCCAAAAGCGGTCTGATTCCACTTGCCTGGCCTAAGGATCAGGCCTGGCAACATTTGCCCCAATGCAGGTAGGGAATGACTATGGGTACCATAAGTCCTTCCCTACCTAAATATGATCGACCAGTAAAAAGTCTATTTATTCGTTTTTATCATTTTTAACATTTTGAAATTACTGACATAAAAAATTAGGGATTCAGGTTTTTGAGGGTTTTTACCGGTTGATCAAATATTGTTACCAGTAAATTGTTAAGGCCTCTCCAAAAGCAGCTCAAGTCATCACAGACCTAAAATAATCTCAGCGGCAGTCATAGAGCCTCAAAAAAACAGACCAGGTTTACTGACACTAAGGTTACTGGCACCAAGTTTACTGGGCTAAGGCCGCCCCTTTAGTACCTACCCGTTGGGCGGGAGTTGTGACCAAGCAACCCATGATTAGGTCTGGCGGCCGCATACTTATTTCGCAAAGAAACATCATCTTCGAGCCCAGAGCCTGATTTTGACTTGTATAATTGATCGCTATTAGTAGATTTTCTACCACTTACCAACACGACCAAATCATCGACCATTTGACTGAGCGCTGATGATTGGACCGTCAGGTCTTCAGCCGATGTAGTTGTTTCCTCGGCACTGGTGGCATTTTGCTGAACGACCTGATCCATCTCGGAAACGGCAATATTGACTTGGGACACTCCTTGGGCCTGTTCTTTAGTCGCTGCAGCTATTTCATCGATCAAATAACTGATGGTAGTCGTTCCCTCTTTGATATCTTTAAAACTGCTAATCAATTGATTGGTAATGTCGGCGCCGCTCCGGACGCTATCGACTGTCCCCTGAATAAGAGTAGTAGTATCCTTGGCCGCCTGGGCTGAACGCTGGGAAAGATTTTTGACTTCATCCGCCACGACCGCAAAACCTTGGCCCGCCTCGCCGGCCCGAGCCGCCTCGACTGCTGCATTTAAGGCCAAAAGATTGGTCTGAAAGGCGATATCTTCAATGGTTTTGATTATCCGGCTTACCTGCTCTGACCGTTGGCTGATCGTATCCATGGCGTTCGACATCTTGTCGATGGCTATTCCACCATCTTCAACCAGCATGGTCGTTTTTTTAGTATTTTCATTGGTTTTATGAGCATTATCGGCATTTAGCTTGGTCATGGAAGCCATCTCCTCAAGAGCAGCCGATGTTTCCTGAATAGCACCAGCCTGTTTAGTCGCTCCATCAGCCAATAAGGTGGAGGCATCAGATATTTGCTCTGAGGCTTTGGCTATATGTTCGGCACCCTCTGATAGTCGGTCAATAATTATATTAAGTGGTCCAACTATAGATTTAGTATTAAAAAGGGCTAGCGTTGTACCGATAATTAAAGCAATAATCATGGCTATACTTAATATCAATATGGACTTTGAAATAGTAGAACCTATGATTTCATCATTTTCGGTGATACTTTTCATATCAGTATCAAGAAGTGTAGAAGCCGCTCTCGACAGTCCGGCGGCCAGTGAATTTAGTTTGGCGTAACTATCGACGGTGTCATTACTTAACTTATCTAAAACAGCATAGATATCACGAATTTTATACATTTCACCAATATATTTGTCTAAATTTTCTACCATTGCATCGTATTCTACTCGAATTGCGGGTGTTTTAACACCCTGCGGAATATATTCTTTCAGAACATTAACTCCACTTTCGAGTACACTTATGCATTCATTAAGGATTTTAATAGCCTCATCACCACGATAATTTTGAGCTCTCCAAAAATTTGTTCTAGATTGATTATAATTTGCAGCAAGTTGATACAACATATTCATGCCGTCAATACGCAACTTAATAAGCGCTTTAGACTCTTCAACATTACTTTCACTCAATATTCTATCTGTATCTGCAACTAATTTTAATGTTCTATATGATAAATCATCAATATTTTGTTGAATGATAGCGCCTAATTTAGGCAATTCAGTCCGTAACACTAGAAATGATTCGATTGTTTTGTTAAGTTCACCAGAAATGCGCTTAAAATTTTCGGCTTCCGCTTGAATTACCGGAATAGTTTTTCTGGTAGTCGGCAGGCGCTCTGGAGGACGAGTATCCATGATGCCTTGGACTTTGACTATCGCTTTCATAATTGAGTCAAGATATTTATTTCCATTAATGTAATCATCATTATCATAATTAAATAAGTAACCATAATAATAAAATCCGGCAGAACTAATATTACTAACGAGTTCATAAGACACATCGCTTATTGGCGCGACCTCGTTATTGACTTCATTGACAACAATTTCTACAGTTTCCATGCCATGACTGGTCGTCTTAAAGGCATAAATTGATATTAAGCCTATCACCAAGGCTAAGGCAAACATCGCAAAGAAACTGATATATAACCGTAAACGAAGACTCATAATTCTTCCTCTCTTGAAAGGTGCCCAGCCTAGTGGTAATTGGCCCAACTCTGATTGGCATAACTCGGCGTCTGATACAAACTGTTTAACTCAAAGGCCCTAAAAGCTCTCCCCCAGCCCGAGAGGCAGCAGCCTTGTTTTGATAGTCAGCCGCTTGACCGAGCAGTCTACCAAAACTTTAGTCTGGGCTGGAACCTGTTTATTCCACCAGCGCCCCGTAAGCAAGCAGCCGGTCAAAGTGGGTTATGGTCCAAGCCTGGTGCTGCTGGCCGCCCCCAAGCCGGGACCGTCTCGGTGGTCAGCCCGATGCTGACATTATCTAAAAAGCGGCGTATATGGGACGCTCGCAGTTCAACAGCTTTGACGGCACTGGCCTTGGCCGACCTGACCGGTACAGAAGCTGGCTCGCCGGCCCAGAAGCTAACTCAAATGCTCCGAAATTTTCGATAGCCAAAATCAAAAAAATTCTTCGCTTTAAGGCCGCTTCTATCTTTTGGAGATAAAAAGACCCTTGGCCAAGCCAAACTATCCCAGCTCGCTGGCGACCGGCTTGACTGGTTTGGGGCTGACAAGTGCCGCTGGACAAATCCGCAGTCCAGTCCGCAATCTGCCCCCAGGCCAGACCGAAGGCTCTGAAAGCTGTCCATAGATGGCGGTCGGTAGCAGCGCCAGCTAGCTTAAGTAAGAGGTAAAGGTTCTTGGTAACTAAAAATACTGCGTAGTCCAGATGTTCAATAAGTTTGGTCAAGGCCAGAATGGACCGTTTAGGACTTGAGGCGGCCCAAAGTCGCTCGCAACAGAGCAAATTGTAAAAAAGCTTATAAGGTGACGGCCTTTTGCCTGTACGCTGTGAGCGCAGCCACATTCTAAAGGTCCAGGTTTCTCTCCCAGCCGCTTTCGGCTTTGAAGGTGCCAAGGACGCTGGCCTGACTGAGGCCCAGGCCAGTCAGACTGAACAACATGGGCTAAGGCTCTCTGTAGTTCCAGCTGGCTTGGTTCCGACAGCGACCGGCCAGAGGCTCCGAGCGCAGCCGATGGCTGCAGGCGGGCCTGGGCTTAGGCGCCAAAATCGGGCTGTGGCGACTAAATGAGCTTTTAAGCCCATTATTGAAATTTTTAAAAACTACTATCTAAATTCAACTTACCATAATATCTAATTATTTTTTTACTTTCGCTAAATTAGAAGAGGGCGTCCCTATTCAAGCAATTCTTCTTGAACATGGCATCTTAATAAGTTGTTAATTTAGTGGTTATTTGACGGCCAGCTCCTCAGGGCAACCGGCCAGGACTAAGGTGCCTCAGACAGGGACGTCTTGCAGGACTCACGAGCGGATAAAGATGCCAAGAGAGCAGTCAAATCCAACCTGAGGCACTTGTATCTTGGTAAATATCGTCATTTTTTGAGATATCTGAGCTATAACTCAGTGCCAATAATGAAGACCAATCAGCTCGTACCAGAGCCGAACAACTGATTTTTTTTTAATATAACGGTATTTTCCGAAACTGTCAAGTTAAATCACGCACCTGCCCACCGGAAGTCTCTAGAGGTTTGGGTCCCATTAAAAAAAACCGGCCGGCTGAAAAAAACCGGGTGACTCCCTTCAGCGCTCATCAAAAACCACCCTGAAACCGATGGACTTGCTCCTGACCATGGGCAGATTAGTGTCGCGCCAAGCTGACTGGCAAACTTTGGGATCGCTACTCCAGGCTCCGCCGCGCAGCAACTTTTCAGTGCCGGAAGGCGGTCCTTGGGGATCGGTTTTCACCTTTTGAGCGTAATAATCCTCGGAAAACCAGTCGGCTACCCACTCGGCCACGTTGCCGTGCATGTCGTAAAGCCCGAAACCATTAGGCTTTTTTTGACCCACCTGATGGACCTGCCCTTTGCTGAAGCTCTCGGCGCACCAGCCGTAATTGGAAAGAAGCTCGGGATCGCTTCCAAAATGGTAGGCAGTATCGCTTCCAGCCCGGGCGGCATACTCCCATTCAGCCTCAGTGGGGAGACGATAAGCTCGGCCGTCACTTTGAGATAATTTGGTCACAAACAAGCTGGCATCGTCCCAGGAGACGTTGTTGACCGGGCTGCTGAAGGCCCGCTTGGGTTCAGCGGGTGAGGTCCCCATGACCTGACTCCATTGGTCCTGGGTGACCTCGTAAACTCCCAGCCAAAAGGGCTTGGATATAATTACCTGGTGAGCCGGCCGCTCGTAGTCAGCATCCCCGGAAAATCCTTCCCCGGCCCCCATGACAAAACTCCCAGCCGGAATTTTGACCAATATCATCCCCAGGGAAGTCTTGATAGTCTCCGGCCCATTTTGGGCGCTGGCGTCTCTAACTCCAATACTAAAGGCAGCTGCCAAAAAAAAGGCGGCCATAGAAGCCACCAACCAACAGTGCAAAACCGATCGCTGAAAAGGCCGGACAGTCGCCTCCCTGAGATTTGGTCCTCTGGGCAATTGTCCCAACCTATCTTCTGGTATTATCATTTGTGTTCCCTCTGCCTTGGGGTTAATTTATCAGGTCAGGCTGAAATCAATGGCTACTCAAATCATTAAGACGGCTGCAGGACAAAACCCAGCTCGGCTCAGGCTGCTCTGGATGGACACCGTATCAGCCCGCACTCACCGCAGACCGGTTTCCGGGCCCGGCACAAGCTACGGCCATGAGAAATGGCCTGGTGAGAAAATCTGGTCCAAAGAGGCCTGGGGATAAGGCCCATCAAATCTTTTTCCACCCCGACCGCATCGGCTTTGGCGCTTAACCCTAGCCGGCGGCTGACCCGGCCCAAGTGGGTATCAACGGTCAGCCCGGGAATCCCAAAGGCGTCACCCAAAACTACGTTGGCGGTTTTACGGCCGACTCCGGGGAGAGTCACCAGCTCCTCAAGGCGGTCAGGGACCTGACCGCCGTAGTGGTCGATAAGCCGACCGGCACAGGCTCGCAAGTTTTTGGCCTTGGCCCGATACAGGCCGCAGGTTTTGACCAGTTCTTCAATGGCGCCGATGGGGGCCAAAGCCATGGAAGCGGGATCTGGAAAGGCCTTAAACAAGGCTGGGGTGACTTGATTAACCCGGCTGTCAGTACATTGGGCCGACAAAATGGTGGCCACCAAAAGCTGATAGGGATCCTGAAAATCCAAACCACACCGGGGCTGAGGATAGACTCGGTCAAAATAATCAAGCACGGCCGCCACTTCAGCGGCCGGCTCGGCTGCTGACAAAGGTCTTGATCGATCGTCCGCCAAAGCCTGGGCCTTTGATTGGGACCTATCAAGCCCCGAGTCCGGGAGTCCGGGGATATTAACTGCGGCTCCCGGGGGCTTTTGGGGTTCTGCTCCGGCAACTGACTGGGGAGCGGCCAGGCCAAGTTTATCAGCGGTAGCTTTCAAAAAAGGGCCTCAATTATCCGGCCCAGGTTCTCAGAGGTAAAGCCCAGTTCTTTAAAAATGCGCCCAGCTGGCGCACTATGACCAAAGCCTTCGATGGCCAGCACCTTTCCTTTGTCACCAACCCAGCGTTCCCAGCCAATGGAACGGCCGGCTTCGGCGGCCACCCGGCGGGTAATCTCCGGGGGCAGCACTTGGTTGCGGTAGGCCTCCGGTTGAGCGGCAAACAGTTCCCAAGACGGGAGGGAGACCACCCGGACCCGGATTTTTCCAGCCAAAAGCTTCTGGGTTTCCAAAGCCAAGGCCACTTCCGAGCCGGTGGCTATGATAATGGCCTCGGCCTGGCCTCCTTGAGCCTCCCGCAAAACATACCCGCCCTTGGCGGTTCCAGTGAGGACCTGCGGGAATTCTTCGGGGTGAAGGACCGGGAGATTTTGCCGGGAAAGCAAAAGGGCGCTCGGACCCTTGGCCGACAGGGCAGCCTTCCAAGAAGCGGCCGACTCGTAGGCGTCGGCCGGCCGAAAAACCAAAAGGTTGGGGATGGTTCTTAAGGCGGCGATATGTTCCACCGGCTGGTGGGTGGGACCATCCTCACCGACTCCGACGCTGTCGTGAGTAAAAACGTAGATAACCTTAAGGCTCATTAAAGCTGAAAGCCTGATAGCCGGACGGACAAAATCGGAGAAAACCAAAAAGGTGCCGCCAAAAGGAATCAGGCCCCCGTGGGCGGCCAAACCGTTCATGACTGCACCCATGGCCTGCTCGCGGATCCCGTAATGGATGTTTCGTCCGGAAGGGTTGAGCGGGCCAAAAAAGTCAAGTCCGTCAAGCTTGGTTTTGTTAGACGGGGCCAGATCGGCACTTCCACCTATCAGCTCCGGCAGGGCCGGGGCAATGGCGTTTATAACCGTCCCTGAGGTTGACCGGGTGGCAAATTGGCCTCCCTTGGGAAAATCAATTCCGATGGCCTGGTCGAAAGCCTCCGGCAGACTCCCCTGCCAACGCCGGTTAAATTCCGCCAAAAGCTCTGGGTACTTGCGGCCGTACTCAGCCAATAAGCCTTCCCACTTTAACCTGTCCTCATAGAAGGTTTCGGAACGGACTTGAAAGTTTTTGGTCACCCGCTCATCGACAAAAAAGGGCGGCTTACCCTCAAAGCCGTAATGGGCTTTGGTGGCGGCCAGTCCTTCGGCCCCCAGCGGTTCGCCGTGAGCACCGGGAGTTCCGGCCTTGGGGCTTCCAGCGCCCAAAACCGTGCGGCCCATAATCAGGGAGGGCTTTTCCTTTTCCAGCCTGGCGTTTTCAATGGCCTGGTAAACGGCCGCCAAATCTTCGCCATCGGAGACGACGATAACCTGCCAGCCGTAAGCCAAAAACCGACCCCGAACATCCTCGGTAAAGGTTATCTCGGTCGAGCCCTCAATGGTCATGCCATTGTCATCATAAAGGTAAATCAATTTGCCCAGGGCCTGAGCCCCTGCCAGGGAGGCCGCTTCCGAGGCCACGCCCTCCATAAGATCCCCGTCGGAAACCAAAGCGTAGGTATAATGATTGAAAAGCTCAAAACCTGGACGGTTGAAACGGGCGGCCAGAGCACGCTCAGCCATGGCCAGACCCACACCCATGGCCAACCCGTGGCCCAAAGGCCCGGTGGAGACCTCCACACCGGGCGTCAGACCGAACTCTGGGTGTCCCGGCGTCGGGCTGTCCCACTGCCGGAAATTTTTCAGATCATCAATGGTCAACCCGTAACCGGCCAGATGCAGCCAGGCGTACAAAAGGGCGGAGCCGTGACCAGGTGATAAAACGAAGCGATCGCGGTCGGGCCAGCTAGGGCATTTAGGATCGTGCTTTAAAAATCTGGTCCAAATAACGTAAGTCAGCGGAGCCGCCCCTAAAGGGAGCCCTGGATGGCCGCTATTGGCCTTCTCAACCATTTCAACAGCTAAAATCCGTAAAGTGTCGACCGAGGCTTGGTCTTTTTTGTTAAAAATTGACGGAGTAGACATGCCTAACCTCCAAAAATCACAAACTTAAATCCGGGAAAAACCACGGATTGGACTTCAAACAAGTCCCGCTTCAGCCCGGTCCCGAAAAACACGCTACGGCGGGGAGAACCTAATAAATTAGGTCAATAACCAACCGGGCCCCCGAAAAGCCCGGTACGGCTCAATAAAACTTTGATTTGGTCATCTAAAAACCTAAAGCTTAAAGAAACTGACCTGGGCCGTAAGCCACCGAGCAGCTATCTAGGCCCTGATTACCCCCGGACCGGAGGGGAACCCTCCCCGGGTATCAATGATCAAACTGGAGTTTTTGAGAATGAAAGCTTTGTCAAAAGCCCGGTGCTCGGTGAGTAAAACCACGGCATCGTAGGTAGCCAGATTTTCCGCAGTCATCTCAATGCTTTTAAGTTCAAAAGCCCATCGCCTGGTCCGAGGCAAAGCCGGGACGTGGGGATCATTATAATCAACAACCGAGCCAGCTTCCAAGAGAAGCTTCAGCACTTCCAGCGAGGGACTCTCACGCATGTCCTCGACATTTTTCTTATAGGCCATTCCCAGCAAAAGAACCCTGGATCCCTTCAGAGGCTTGCCCCGGTCGTTCAAGGCTGAGCTTATCTTTTGAAAGACGTGGTTGGGCATGCGGGCGTTGATCTCGCCGGCCAGCTCAATAAACCTGGTGTGCAGCCCGTAAGCCCTGGCCTTCCAGGTCAAATAAAACGGATCTATGGGAATACAATGCCCGCCGATGCCCGGGCCGGGATAGAAAGGCGTGTAGCCAAAAGGCTTGGTCGCCGCCGCCTTAATGACCTCGTGGATATCCAGATCCATACTCTCGGCCACCAGCTTGAGCTCGTTGACCAGGCCGATGTTAACCGCCCGGTAGATGTTTTCCAAAAGCTTGGTCAGTTCAGCGGCTCTTGTGGAGCTGACCGGAACCATTTTGGCCACTACCTGGCTGTAGAGAGCCAAGCCCACCCTGGCCGATGACTCGGTTGACCCCCCCAAAACCTTGGGAATGGTCTGGGTCTGGAAATCGGGATTAGCCGGATCTTCACGCTCTGGAGAGTAGACCAAAAAAAAGTCCTCGCCAATGGTCAGGCCTTTGGCCTCAATGGGCGGTCTTAAAACCTCCTCGGTTGTTCCAGGGTAGGTGGTGCTTTCCAAAGATAACAACTGCCCGGGCTTCAAATAGTCCAGCAGCGACCTCAGAGTTCCTTCGACAAAGGACAGATCAGGCTCGCGGTTTTTGGTCAGCGGCGTCGGAACGCAAATGATGATGGCATCGGCCTCCCCGGCCAAACCAAAGTCGGAGGTAGCCGAAAAGAGCCCGGACGCCGCTTTAAGGCGATCTTTAGAAATGTGCCCGATGTAGCTTTCCCTGCGGGCAATTTTTTTTATCTTGTCATCGTCCACATCCAGACCGAGCACTTGGAAGCCCACCTCGGCAAACGAAAGGGCCAGCGGGAGTCCGACGTAGCCCAAACCAACCACCGCTACAACCGCCTTGCGTTCGGTAATTTTCTTGAGAAATTTTTCGACATAATTGGTCATATTGTTTCCTGAAAACCCTGCCCAAAGTCAGGTGCCGCCACTTAACCGGCGGTCATGAAATATGGCCGAGTTTTTGTCTGTATTAGTCCCGGCCGATCGTCCGGCGGGCTTGTTGGATAAAGTTCGCTCTGTAGAACAAAGTCAAAAAAACTGAAAAAATTATCATTTTTCCCAGCAGTTAAAAAACCAATCAGCCAGCAGCAGAAGCGGCACTGGCCAAGCCTTCAAGGAGAGCGTCAGTAACCCTCTTTTGCTCATCGGCCGTCAAGTAAGGATGCATAGGAAGGCTTAAAACCTCATTTGATGCTAATTCGGCCTTCTTCAAATCCCCCGGCCGCCCTCCGAACTGGGCAAAGGCCGGCTGGAGATGGAGACAGCCGGGATAGTAAATCATGGTAGGGACCCCGGCCGCCTTAAGGCTTTCAATAGTTGCCGATCTCAGATCGGCCGGCACCCTGATGGTGTACTGGGCCCAGGACGAAAGCCGGCCCCCAGGGACGGCCGGAACAAAGGGCAGGACTCCAACCAGAGCCCGCTCGTAGCGCTCGGCAACATTTTGGCGAAGATCAAGCTCGTTGGGAAAAGCCGCCAATTTAACCAACAAAATAGCTGCCTGGATGGTATCAAGTCTTGAGTTCATGCCCAGCCGAAGGTGAGTGTATTTTTCTGCACCTGAGCCGTGACTCCGAAGGCTTCTTAAAACTTCGGCCAAATTGGCGTCATCGGTAAAGATGGCCCCGCCATCCCCGTAGCAGCCCAAAGGCTTGGCCGGAAAAAAACTGGTGGCCCCGGCCGAACCCAAGGTTCCGGCCTTTTTGCCGCCATAAACCCCGCCAAATCCCTGGGCCGCATCTTCCAAAATCAAGAGCTTATAATCGTCGGCTATTTTGGCCACCCGCTCGTAATCAAACGGCAGCCCGAAAAGGTCGACCGGGATTATGACTTTGGGCCGGAGCTTGCCCTCGGCTTTGACTGCTACTATTTTCTCTTCCAAGTCGGCGGGATCAATGTTGTAGGTGATGGGGTCTATATCAACAAAGATGGGAGTCGCTCCCCTTAAGGCCACCACTTCGGCCGTGGCAATAAAGGTGAAGGTCGGACAAAAAACGGCGTCCCCCGGCCCGATCCCCCAGGCCAAAAGTACCAGGGTCAAGGCGTCGGTGCCGTTGGCGCAGGTAACGCAGTGACCGGCCCCAACATACTCGGCCAACTCGCCTTCGAGCTGTCCGACCTCGGGCCCATTGATGTACTTGGTGGCGGAGACAGCCGTGTTCACCGCCCGGTCGATATCAGCCTGGAGGAGCTCATATTGTTTTTTCAAATTAATAAACGGTATGCTGGTCATTATCTGATTAAAAACTCCTTGTATTGAAAAATTCCAAACAATATTTTCTGGTTCGCCGGCCCCAAGCTTACTCTTAAAGATTAACCTTAAGTATAACCTTAGGCTTAGCCTTACTGAGGGGGGGCAGTCATGATTTACCGAACAGGTGACAGCGAACTTTTTTATCTAGATCAAGGGAAGCGGGTTGATGGGCGAGCAAATAAATTAAACAATTTAAACACCTTACCTGTCATGGGCTGTTTCAATGTCTTGATCGGCTTGATCCCGAGCGGCCAGACCGGCTGGAGTCTCCTTAAAACTCTGACCGCAGGCCGAACATTCGAGGGCCGCACTGAGCTTGGAGCCGCAGCTGCACACCCAGCCTGTTTGACGGGCGGGAACACCGGTCATGATGGCGTGGGCTTTGACGTCGGTCGTAACCACGGCCCCGGCCCCGATAAAACAGTATTCACCTAAAACGTGGCCGCACACAATGGTCGCATTGGCTCCGATTGACGCTCCCCGCTTGACCAGGGTTAGCCTCATCTCGCTCATCCGCCTGATAAACGCCCTCGGGTTGTGGACGTTGGTAAAGACCATGCTGGGGCCGCAGAAAACATCATCCTCCAGCTCGACCCCTTCGTAAACGCTGACGTTATTTTGGATCTTGCAGCCCTGGCCCACTTTGACCCGGGGCCCGATGACCACATTTTGTCCAATATTACAGCCAGCCCCGATGGTCGAGCCAGTCAATATATGGGAGAAATGCCAGATTTTGGTGTTTTGACCAATGACGGCATCCGGCTCGACAATGGCGGTCGGGTGGACGGAATAACTCTTCGAAGTGATAGAGGGCTCTATATTCTGAGGCCGATTCTCCCGTAAAGAGTTCTCCAAGGCTGTCAGAATTGATAAAACCTTTAAAGCCTCATCGCCATGGCTGTCTGGAGGCTGGACCCTTGATTCAATGGCCTTCAAAAAGTTCTGACACTGCCCTTTAAGAGGCTGGTCATGGAGAATGACCACCGGCTCTCCCTCGGCCTTGACGGTTTCCGGGACCAAGCCTTGCCAGCTGATACGGTGAGGATAGAGCACCAACTTGGATTCCCAGGGGGCATTGTCATCAAAGACGGCCATTTGATCGAGTCCCACCACCACCAGACGCTGTTCCTTAAAGGGATTGAGCCAGGAAACCGATATGTGAGCCGTAATGCCAGCCGGAAATTGGAGATCGGCGTAGGCAACGTCTTCGACCCCGGGAGTCAAAAAAGAGCCTCCAGCGGCATAAACGCTGAGAGGCATTTCTCCCAACAGATTAATGATGAGGCTTATGTCATGCGGGGCCAGAGACCAAAAGGCGTTTTCCTCACGTTTGATTTTCCCGAAATTAAGGCGCCGGGAATAAATGTGACAGATCCGTCCCAAGCGGCCGGACTGCACCAGCTCTTTAAGACAGATAATGGCCGGGTGGCGATTTAAAAGGTGATCAACCATAAGGATCCGGCCGCCTTTTTTGGCTTGATCGACCAGGGCCCGGCCGTTGTCCATGTTCAGAGCCAGAGGTTTTTCCACCAAGACGTCGCGGCCGGCCGCCATAACCTCTAAGGCCAACTTAAAATGGCTGGGCGCCGGAGTGGCCAAGACCACGCCGACCACTTCCGGGTCGGCTAAAACTTCTTCCAAACTCATGACCCCGCTCACTCCGGGGTAAGCCTGAGTAATGGCTTTGAGAGTCTGGCCACAGGTATCGCAGACCAGCTTTAAAGCTCCTAGACCATAAAACTCCCGCACCAAGTTGCGGCCCCAGTATCCTGTTCCAATAACCGCTACTTTTGGCGGTCTGATTGTTTCACCCATTTATCACCAATGTCATCAATCACCCCTGACAGTGATTGGGGATCAAATAATGTTCCCAGATTTAGTCAGTCAGCCCTAAAGCTTTCCAATGCCTGCTCCTGATCGGAAAAAAAGCGAAAGCTATTGTCAAATTCCCAGATAGAAAAAACCCGCCAAAAATCGGGATTGACCTCCGGATCCAAAACTAAGGCCAACCGGCCCTCAGAGGCGTGGTTGACGTCAATGAGAAATTCCATCTCCCTGGCCGTAAAGCTGGTCAGCTCACTTAAATCAAAAACCAGGCTTTTTAACCCCTTCTGAAAAAGACTGACCAGCCCCTCAAGGCCGGCCTCAGCCTCATGGGTTAGCTGACCGTCGGATAGCGTAACAGCCAAACAAGAATCGGCCAAAGTCCCGTCTGCGGACAAGATAGAGGAGACCAGTTTACTCACCGACTCAGGCTGAACTGACACTCCGTCACCATTAATCGAAACACCTGAGCTTGGCGATTGTGGTGGCGACTCTGGCTGGTCCGGCCGAAGGGCGGCCTCATTATGGGAGGCTGTAATCTCCTCCAAAGAGGTCTGGGCTTCGGCGATGGCCTGCTTGAGGGATGGCAGCCAGTCAACCTTGTCGTCGTGATCGTTTTCCAGTCGGCTTAAAATGGCCTCAATAGTGTCAAGAACCTGAAAAAGCTGGTTAATAATGTTGGGCGGACAAAGGTGATCTGGAGTTTCTCTGACTGTCTGTAAAAGATTTTCGGCGGCATGGAGAGTACTATAAAGATTTTTTTGATTGACAAAGCCGCTGTTGCCCTTGATGGTATGCAGGGTACCCAAAAGGGAGTTAATATTTTCCAGTGAGTCAGGATTTTTCTCAAGTTCCAGCAACTGGACACCAGCCGTGGAGAGATGATCTCTGGAATCAAAAATAAATTCCTCTAACAGTTCGCTGGCCATATCTAACCCTGCCCCTATTAGGTTGGTTAACAAACCATTAAAAAAGACCCGGCTTAGACTTCGGGTCAGATTTGTGTGGCAAACAATCATATCACAAGGACCGCCTCAGTACCATTTTTATTAAAAACCCCGGAGCCAGGCGATAACGCCAAAGTTCCCAAGGAAGATCTCCCAGCCGCCTCAGTTGGCCCCAGATTGGTGAGCACCTGACCCTAGCTGCGCTAACCGCCCAGTTTCAAGGGTCCCTCATCCAGTTTTAGAGCCTGGTTTTTTACTGGCCAGAGCCGGCCTGATATTTCCAGCCCGGCGGGGCCGGTCCCAACCAGGACTTAAGAAACGGATTTCCAAGGACTTTTTTAGCTCATGTCCCAACTTCGGAATGGCTCTCTTGAGCCAAATTATACCGCCAACCGTCTAATTATAAATCCAGCCAACCTCAGGCCCCAAATCGGCTATTGCCTTTACATAAACGGCTAAACACAGCTTCCGACCGAAAATTTAAACTATCGAACGGAGTATTATGTACAGCCTCCAAATCCTGATTTTCAAATCCCGGTGTCATGATATTGAGGTCAAGTTTAGCGGCTGTATCCGGCTTACCTCCATAAAAATGCGGTAATTATTTGTTCTGTATCGGACAGAATTTAGAGTTAAGCGGTTAAAATATTACTGGCTCCGAGTGGGAAGCTCTAACCAGGACTCAATCTTACTAAGCCTTAATTAGGAAGAGTAAAATATAAAGAAAAAATATTAGTTGACAAGCCGTAAAATTTGTTCTAGTATGTGTCTTAATTTGAGACCAGGGATTTTCCGGAACTCCCTGGAAGAAACTGAAATCTTTTAGCAGTGCTTAAATCCGCTTGGCTTATTTTGGTTTTGCCCGACTTCGACTCAAGCAAATTAGATTTGCAAAAAATTATTCTTGAGTCTCCTTACATTCGGTTCAGATTACTTGAAGCCAGCAAATATAATTTTTATTTTATTGTTGGGTCCAATAATTCCAGAGAATTGTCTCGAAAAGCCGCCCAACTCAGGGCTGTTTTTTGGCAGCTGAAAACCGGAAAAGTCCCTTGGCTGACCTCATCAAAACCAACGGACAGCCCCGTTCTTTAGGGCGGGATGATGTCATGCTTGTCTAGCTCATCATTCATCGGCTCGGATGTCTTAAACATCCGAGCCATTATCTACATATATTTAAAAGGAGCCATTGAAATGCTTGAGACCTCTAAAAACATCGCCCCCAAAGCCAACCCCAAAGCCTTTTTTGATGCCCGTATCTCTCAGCTGCTGGACAAAAGCTCGCTGGCCCGCAAGGCTAACGTCTCCGCCCTGACCATTACCCGCCTGGAAACCGGCAAACCCGTTTTGCTGAGCAATATCAAAAAAGTTCTGGAAGCTCTTGGTTACACCGTAGCTGACCGAGACAAATTCTTGATGTAATTTCGGCTCTATCCCCAAAGGCAAAGGCCAAAAAAAAGCCGGAAGGCCGGCGACCCGCCTGCGGGACGCCGATTCCTTCCGGCTTTTTTTTACTTCCGGTTTTTTATTTAATTGCGCTTTTTACCTTTAATTCACCTGTATGACCTGCCAGGGGGTCTAAAGGAAGCTCAAGCTTTTTTAGCCCGGAATCAGAGTTATTAACTCAAACTCGAACGGGGCCCCCAACCACAGCCAGGCCTCATAATTACCGCCCCCTCGGGAAACCAGCACTATGGCCTTATCCAAATCTATAATACCGGAGTATCTGGGGGTGCTGAGCCTTAAAAGAGAGCTGACCGGGGATAGCTGCCCGGAATGAGTGTTGCCAGCCAGCATCACATCAATTTCCCCCATGACCACATGCCTTAAGCCCACGGGGCTATGGTGAAAAAGGATGGTAGGCAAATCGCGGTTCCTGACTATTTTGGGTAGCGTTTCTTCGATAGTCAGATCGCTGACCATTTCCACCAGCGGGTCGTAGTGGCTATTTCGCTCTCCATTCATGTACTCAAGACCGATTAGCTGGAACCCGTGGGTCTCAATCATCTTGGAACGGAGAAAAACGATTCGCCCCCGAATGAGCAGTTGTAAAAACCGGTCGGTATCAATGTCATAGTCGTGATTGCCGGTGGAGTAATACTGCTCGGCTTTGACCGTCTGGAACATGTCGAAATTTTCCTCTGTCAAAACCAAGTTACTGGTGACCAAGTCACCGTTGTAAATAATAATATCCGGCTGCCTGTCCTCCACTTCCTTTAAAAAATTGACCAAATAAGACTTGCCCCTAAAAGCCCCCAAGTGAAGATCGACTACGTGAAAGACTTTGACCGGAGATGTTAACCCCGGGACGGGAATGACAACCTCGCGGACATTAAAACTACTCTGGGTCTTGATTAGCTGCCTGATAGTCAAGCTCAGGCACAGGATTACCCCGACAATTAAGATGACTTTGAAGTTTATTTTCTTTTTGAAAATAAACTCTACAGCGTGGGCTACCAATAGGTACCCAAAAACGTAAGTGAAAAATACCCAGCCAAAAGCCATCATTAAATAGAGTTTAGCGATGACTTGCGAGCCACTAGCGAACATACCATTACTGATTGTCACAAGAGTGACAATTAAAGCAAGTATGCCAATAATCTGGACTACCAAAACTCTTTTTGGCGAACCAGTCAGTTTTTTCAGCCGCCAGGGTACATACCAAATAACGGCGATAAACTGCATAAATAAAATAATTTTTAAGAAGATGCTCATTTTGACATCATCTCCTCACTGGCTGCAAGACGCAGCCGTACTCTGACCTGGCACTTGTAATTTTGAAACTGAAACCAACCCGTTCCTAACTTGATTCGCTAAAAGACAGCTTTGGTCAAGCGAGCCCCCAAAGATTTAACCTACGGAAAAGTTTGACCCGAAAAAGACATTAAATTAACCAAACTTCGACTTTTCCTACCGCTGCCCTAAATTTTAGCTCCAGCCGACCAAAAATCTTCGCTCCCAAAATCACATTAAAGCGGTTCCGACCAAGTGCCTCAAGGTCAGGCTGTCATAATATTTAAAAAGCGTAGCCCACGAGGGGTCAAAAAAGGTGAAAACCAAGACTATTTTACTACCGACGCCAAAACAAAGCAAGGATTATAGCTGTTTAAAGTCCTTTCATAATAAGGTAATGACTTTCGGCAACCTACCGCAAAATTTAAGAAAAAATTTACTATTAAACAATAATAACCCAATTATTCAGCAACTACTATTAACAATATTTAATCTGATAAGAGTAAAACAAACACGGTAAATATTTTAAAACTAAAAATGATTATAAATTTAAATATCAATCATAAAGCCATCAAACACCATGGAATATAATCAACAATCCAATAATATCTGCTAAATATCATTTATCAACCATATTTTTACTGCCCGTGGTCAACTAACTTAAATCACTGGCAAAGACATAATAGACAGCAATAATTATAAATATTAGCTAACATATTGAAAAATCTAATTATTTTTGCCGCAGGCCCTGATTGAGGCAATCAGGTCATAATTGACCTTAACATACATCAATAGGTCCTTTTCGTCCTGTAACGGCCCTTTGGCCTTCACACCATGATTTTGGCTATATTGTTATAATCGGAGGACTAAAGTATAATACACACCTATGACCCCAGCGCCGGGGAAATTATCCCCAAAAGGGTCCAGCCGCCCGCTGCTTTGGCTTCTGGACATTCCCTACGGTGTTCCAGGACCGGCCTAGAGGAGTCAGGACCCGGAGCCTCCATGCCAGAACCTGCCGCCCCAACCGCCATATCATCGGCCCAACCCGTTGAACGAATGTCCCCGCCGCCGCTGTGGACCCTGACCTTTTTGACCTTCCTTTTGATTAACTTTTGCATATTTGTCGGCTTCGACATGCTTTTACCCACCTTATCGCTTTATCTCGATCAGCAGGGAATCAGCAAAGAAACGATGGGCCTTATCTTTTCCTCTTTTGCCATCTCAGCCATATCCATGAGGCTGACCGCCGCCAGACTCAGCCGCCGATTCGGAGCCACCACGGTCCTGAGGTATGGTTTGATCATTTGCTTTGTCGGCAGTTTTCTGTTTTTTTTGATCCCCCACCCGGTTTTTTTCGCCTTAGCCCGACTCTTCCACGGTGCGGGCTTCGGACTAACCTCCACCCTGATGGTTTCCATGGCCGCCCAAGTTATCCCGTCTCAGCGCATCGGGGAAGGCCTTGGGTACCTCGGCCTGGGAGCGACCGTGGCCCTGGCCTTTGGCCCACTGGCCGGCTTAAGACTGTCAACTGTATTTGGCTACCGGGTGATGTTTACATCTATCGCCTTTTGTTATATCGCCGCCACCTTGGTCAGCCTGACTCTCCCCAAAATTAAACTGGCCTCCGACTCCCGGCAGGAAAGCTTGGGGCTGAAAGATTTTTTGGAGTTTAAAGCCTTCCCCCCGGCTTCCTTGATATTGATCTACGGCATGGCCTGCTGTTCAGTCACATCATACTTGGCTATTTACTGCCAGGAAATGGGGTTACCCAGTGCCGCCGGTTTTTTTATGATATCCACCGTCGGGACGATCACTGCCCGCCTCAGTAGCGGCCGGCTCTACGATCGCTACGGCCATATAACGGTTATCCCTCCTTCAATCGCCATTATGGCCGCCTCAATATTAATAATCGTACTATTGCCTGCCCCGGTGATGCTTTACGCAGCGGCCATAGTTTACGGGCTTTCCATGGGCTCTATTTTCCCGTCAATCCAAGCCTTGACGCTTTCGGCCGTCCCGGCCGAGAACCGGACGATTGCCTCGGCTATTTTCTTTAACGCCTTTGACATTGGCATCGGTTCCGGGACTTTATTGATGGGCCTTTTAGCTGGGACCTTCGAAACTTTTTCGGTCCTGTATCTGGCTTCCCCTTGCCTTTTGGCCGTTTTACTGGCCCTTTATTTTTATTACTACCTCGGACGCCCTGGCGGGCCTTTTTCTCCGCCCCGGAGGCCGAGCTGAAACCCTCCTTCGACATGGTTCTCAAGGCCTGGCCTGATCCGGTCCAACGAGAACTTGTTCTTAATTGTACCGGCCGCCTGGCCGCCGGAGTCAAGGCGGGACGCCTGGTGGCCAAGGGGCAGCTGCTGTCAGAATCTGCAGCCGCCGGTTTTTCCTGCCTCCGCTCCCCCATCACCGGCCGCTTGGTCACAGTTACGCCCAGCCGCCTGGTCATCCGGCCTGACCCAGAAAGCGGTGGCATCCCGCCGACCCCGGTCCCCCTGGCCGGGCTCATGGGCAGGGATCTGGCTTCAGCCTTAGTCCACCTTGGGGTGCCCTTGCCTAACCCGCCAGCCCGGGGAGAGCCGGCTCTTTTGACAGCCTTAATCCCCGAACCGGGCCTGGAAACCGCTGCTGTTCTTTGGCACGACCAGCACACCACCCTGGCGGCCGGAGCGGCGTTACTGGCCCGATTGTGGCCGGATACCGAACTCCGAGAGGTGCTCCCCCGGACGGCCGAACCACTGGGCATCGGCCGGGCCATACCCTTTGGGGGCCGCTTCCCGATGACCCAAAAAGCTTTGCTGAAAAAAGCCATTTTGGGTATTTTCGATCCCGCAGCCGCCGGCGTGGTCGAACCGCGGTTGCTGTGGGCCATGGGCTCGGTGGCCCGTGGCGGGATGCCGCTGACCCACCTCCCCTTCGCCTTCCAGCGTTCTAATTTCTTGGCCCCGCTGGGCCTTAAGATCTGCGATGCCTTGGAAGGTATCAACCTCATTGTCTGGCCTGGAGACGTTGTAGTTCTAGGTGGCTTGGTAACTGGAAGGCCGGCTTCTAATCTGGACCAGGGATTAGACTGGTCGACTTTGGCCGTCCACTTGGTTCGCTCCCGCCGCCTGCCGCCGCCACCCCAGCCGTGCCGGCGCTGCCGGCGCTGCGCTCAGGCCTGCCCCTTAAAATTACCCATCGACTATTTCGGGGCTCTGCCGCTGGACCGCTGGCCGGAAGTTACAGCGGCGGCGGCGGCCGGCCTGTCAGGCTGCCCGGCCTGCGGGGCCTGTGCCCTGGCCTGCCCGGCCAGCCGGCCGCTTTCAGCCTTGACGATGGCTGCGGCCCGAATTTCCAGCTCCGGGGATCTTGGGCTTGATAAAGATTGTCAGGGCCGTGGTCCGGCCGGACGGCCAATAAATGAGCCACAGACAGCTTCCAGGAACGTCTCGTGACCGAGCCTCTTCTGACCATCCGCCCCGGACCCTTTATCCGTCCCTTTGGCCTCAACCGGGATCTCTGGCTGAGCCTGTCTTTGGTCCCGCTTTTCCTGTGGCTGCTCTGCCAGGGTTCTTTTCTTTGGCTGCTAGCCCCGGCTGCTGCCGGGGCGATTAGACTCCTGACCGGACCTGGCCGCAGCTGGAGCTGGTTATTGGGCTCACTGGCCTCCGCCGTCCTTTTGGGGCCGGGACCAATTTCCCCGGCCCAGTGGCCATGGGAAGCCCTGATTTTTTTTGCCGCCGGTCTCAGCGCCGGGTTCTGCGGCCGATTTTACCCGTCTCTGACCTCTTTTCTGCCGGCCACCACGATGGGTCTGGCCATCGGCAGCCTGCATTTTTGGTTTGTTAGCGGCTCTCCCACCAACATGCCCTTCGGGGGCCCGGTTTGGCCGATTTTTTTACTGGATCTCAATTTCAGCGGGGCCCTCTGGTTAGTCCCGAGCTTACTGGTTTATCTGGCTTTGGCCCGACCAAAAAAGGCGCCGTTATTGCTGGCTTTGCTGCTATGGACAGCGGCCGCTCTTATGGCCGCAAATTTAAAAACTTTTTCCCCCAATTTTATTTTTGCTGCCGCACTTTTCATTCAACTGACCGACCGCAGTTTTTTCACCTTTTCTGATTCCAGCGGTCACTTAAGCGCAGTTTTAAATGGCTTAATAGTAGCCGCAGCTGGTGCTTGGCCGGCATTTTCACCTAATTTCTTACTTTTATCAGTTTTAATGTTAACTTTAACTGAAGCGGCTGCCACTTTCAAAAGCGTGGCCCCGTCTTTAGCCGGCGACGCCCCAATCCCGCCGGGTGACGAAAACCTTGTGGCCGTAAGGCTTTGCGATCGTTTAGGCGGCCGGCCGCAAATCTTGGCCAGTTTCCAGGCCCCGGCCATTTGCCGGACGGCGGCCGCCTTAAGTGACGGTCCTTATGCCTGTCCGCAGGCCTGTTTAGGCTTGGGCGACTGCGCCAGGGTCTGCCCTTACGGAGCACTCTTGCGCCCTTCGGGAGCGGCGGTTGATTCTCCCCCCGAAATCGACGCCTCCCGCTGCCGGGCCTGCGGCCAATGCCTGAAAGCCTGCCCCCGCCAGCTCATGACTCTTAAGCCCAGGCTGGCCCCATCGGTGGTTTCCTGCCGAGGCACAGCCAGGATGAAGGAAATGGACCGGCTTTGTGCCAGCGGCTGCCTGGGATGCGGCCTTTGCCGAAAAGCCTGTCCCATCGGAGCGGTGTCCCGCCGCAGCCGACAGGCCCCGCCCCCGGTCAATTACCAAGCCTGCCTGACCGCCTTTCCCAATTGCGGACTGGCCTGCCAATCGGCTTGTCCCCGCCGCCTTCCCGGGCCGGCCGGAGTGCCCCGGCCAAATAGTCAACCTGACTGATACTTAAGTCCTAAAATTAAGAACTTATTATGCTTGTCCCGCTCTGGCCATCTTAAATTGCCTAATGAATAAATTTTACCTGTTCGACTGACCAATACCGCCGATCTTAACTCATCTTGAGCCACGTCAGAGATTTTGGCAACCAAATTTGACGGTCTGGTTTTTTAGTCCGAACCTCGGTGGTGGATTTATTACTGTTGTCCTCAGCGGTGATCAGATGACCTTTTGAAGCTGAGTCATGGCTATTTTTAAGACTAAAAAACAATTTGGTATCGTTATTTTTTTGGACGGTTGTAAAAAACTTTAATCCACCCATTAGCATTGTAAACGATCAAAAAAAATGGTAACTTGACTAGGAAATTGCCTGAACCCTCGACCGGGAGCTTTTCAGACCAAAAAGATCGTTTCCAAAAGCCTTATTAGGCAAAATTACACCTTGTCAAATTTTTTTCCTGCAGGAAATCATGAAATATATTATAGCCATCGGCGACGGCATGGGTGATTTTCCCATTGAGTCGCTCGGAGAACGGACTCCACTGGAATTTACTCCAACTCCCCATCTTGACCGTCTGGCCCAACAAGGAATGGTTGGACGAGTCGCTACCGTCCCGGAGGGCATGCCGCCGGGATCCGACGTCGCCATCATGAGCCTTTTGGGCTACAACCCCAAAGGAGTATTAACCGGACGCGGTCCGCTTGAGGCTCTGGCCTTGGGAATCAAGTTAGCCGAAAGCGATCTGGCCTTCCGTCTTAACCTGGTGACCATGGACTGGAACTCAGGCACCGTCATCCGCAATCACGCCGCTGGCGACATTTCCAATGACGAGGCAGGGGTTTTAATCCAGGCCCTCAGCCAGCGAATGCCCCTGTCGGGGGGGCAGGCGATTTACCAAGGAATTTCCTATCGTCACGTTTTTGTCTGGCCAGATGCCCCGGGCGGTCTGCCTTCTATTGCCCCCCACGACCATCTGGATAAATCAATTGACTTTTTTCTCAATGACCAGGCGGCGGCTCCCTTGTCCCATCTGGTCAAGGCTTCCTGGCCGATTCTGGCCGATCACCCCATCAACGCCAAACGGCTGGCCAAAGGGCTCCCCCCGGCCAACTCCATCTGGCTCTGGGGCCAAGGCCGGCTGCCGGTAGTTAAAACCTACGCTGAACGCTGGGGTTTAAGGGGAGCCACAGTCTCGGCGGTGGACATCATCCGCGGACTGGGCTTGGCCACCGGACTTGAACCAAAACGGGTCGCCGGGGCCACCGGAGGCCTGGAAACCAACTATGGCGGCAAAGTTGAGGCTGCCATTGAGGCTTTGAAAGATGCCGACCTGGTCGTGGTCCACTTGGAGGCCCCCGATGAAACTTCTCATCAGGGCAACTTGGACCATAAAATCCAGGCCATCAGAAATTTTGACCAGTTAATAGTCGGGCCGCTGACGGAAAAGCTGGACGCCGCCGCCGTCTCATATCGAATTTTGGTGGCCTGCGACCACTACACGCCCATCCGTCTAAAAACCCACACCGCTGACCCCGTGCCTTTTTTAATTTATGACAGCACCGCCCCTGGCCTTAGCGGTGCAGCCGGCTACTCCGAAGTGGCCTGCGCCAGGGGCCCATTGATTGGAAACGGTCCTGCTTTGGCCAAGCTTCTCTTTGGACCTGAAAAAAGCTGACCAGACCTGAGGAATTTTTAAGTCATGAGCCAAGAAATACTTTCATCCGATCAGACATTTACGGCGACCACCTGGTACCGGGTTTTGTACGCCGACACTGACAACATGAAAATAGTTAACAACGGCCACTACTTTCGCTATTTCGAACAGGGGCGGGGGGAATACCTCAGACAGCTTAAAATGCCTTACTCGGAAATTGAAAAGCGCGGCTATTATACCCCTTTGACCGAGGCCTGGGCCCATTTTTACGCTTCTTTTCATTATGACGAACTGATTCGGATCGAATGCTGGGTCTCTTTGATCAAAAAAGCCAGTTTTCGCTTTGATTACCGCCTCTACCATGAGGATTCCCAGGAACTCAGGGTGGCCGGCCACACTGTTCACGCCACTTTGAACCATAATCTTAAAGTGGTCAAAATCCCGGATTGGCTCCTTGAGTACATCAGCCCGGGGTCAAAAGTCAACCCCAAGAATACCGATCGCCTTTAACGCCTGTTGGTTGCTTTTTGGCAGCCATTTGGCCTTATTTGCCCACTCATAAAAGCCCACTAAGGTCAACCTGCACCCCAGGAACGCCTAAAAAAATCTCTTGACCTCTTTCAGCTTTGAGCAAGCCGATTCGCTTTAAACGGCCAACAATCTTTGCGCCAGAGAGCTGAAAAAATCAAAAATTACCATAATTTTTTTGTTGCTTGTTTTTACTCAGCTATTATGGTAATTTTTGAAAATTGAAGCTTTCTTTATTGTTTACCTATTATACTACTTTGAAAGGGAGTTATCTTAATGAAAGTTAATGGAGCTGCTTTTAAGAAAGCCAGGGAGAGCCTGCTTTTGGGTACCAACCACCTCGCTAAAGTGGCCGATCTGTCGCCGAGCTGCATCAAAAACTTGGAGAACGGCGGCAATCTTCGTCTTGGTTCTATCCGTAAGGTCATCGCCGCTTTAGGTCTGACCATCGAAGACGCTTACGACAAAAAGCTCATTGAAGACTGACTGGAACAACTCCAAAAGGGAGTTTTCCAGCCATCGCCTGAAAATAGGCCGAATCCGTCCTTGAGGATGGATTCGGCCTGTCAGCAGTTTGGTCGGACTGAGCTAATTGTGACCAAGGCTTAATAGCGGCCTCTTTTTGAGTCCGCTGGCTATTTCGGTCAGGCCAGACCAGTCAAAAGGTCTATTGGACGCCACTAACGGCTAAACGCCAGACTCTTTTTTGGAAATTTCCTTGACAAATTATCGGTCAATAAAGTAATATTCCAAGGCTTGGTTTTAGGCTTTTTCAGACTCAACCAAGCCCGAGCGATAGTCTTGACCTTTTTGGTTTTTTTGGCCTTTCCGGACCGTAATTCTGTCGCCAGTAATATGACCCAACCATCCGTCTATTGAGCCTTTCCCAAACCGGCTTTTTTAAGCCCAAAAGTTTATCAAAAAGGCCCATAAGGAGTCCTAAAATGCCCAAGATGAAGACTAACCGTGCGGCCGCCAAACGATTCAAAGCCACCGCCACCGGTAAGGTTAAGCGCAGCAAGGCTTATGCCCGTCACATCCTGACCACCAAAACTACCAAACAAAAAAGAGGGCTCCGGCAGTCTGAAACTGTTGATTTGACCAACCTCAAGTCCGTCAAAAGACTTTTGCCTTATCTGGGAATCTGACGCTGCCAATTGGCTTTATTTTAGTATTATTGCGGTCAAAACAGCTTCTGGTCTTTTCCAGGCTGATAATAACCGGTATAAGTTAGTTTAAGGAGTAACCCATGCGCGTCAAAGGCGGCCTTCAAGCCAAAAAACGCCACAAAAAATATTTAGCCCTGGCCAAAGGCTACAGGGCTGGCCGCCGGGTCTTATACCGCAGTGCCAGGGAAGGCGTTGAGCGCGCCTTGTGCTTCGCTTTTCGGGATCGCAAAGCCCGCAAAAGGGAACTACGCTCGCTGTGGATAACCCGCATCAGTGCGGCCTGCAAAGAGCTGGGACTTTCCTATTCCCGACTGATCGACTACACCAAAAAGGCCAATATCCTAATCGATCGCAAAATGCTCTCGGAGCTGGCGATTGCCGATCCCAAGGCCTTTGCCGGCCTGGTGGAAAGCGCCAAAACCGCTACCGCCCAAGCCGGAGCCTGAGGCGCTGGGAGCCTTTTGGTCTGAGGCTATCGGCCTGGTTTTGTTTCGGCTCACTCGGATGCAGAGGCAGGGTTGGTCTTTGACCATTTCACTCGGTTGGCCGGCCTATTAACCGCAGACTCTCCACCGTCGAGTGGCCCCAGTTTCCGAACCCTAACTTTCAAAGGCTGTCTTAACCGAGGCGGCCTTTTTGTTTTTGGCGGCCTGATTAGAGCTGCCAGTCCCGCTCCAATTTTACGGATTATCCATTATGAGCGATTTTACCAATTCCATTGAGATAATCAGACTTGAGGCTTTAGCCGCCATTGCCGAGGCAGCCGAAGCCGAAGGCCTTGAAAAAATTCGGGTCGAGTTTCTCGGGGCCAAAGGCCGCTTAACCGATCTGGCCCGGAAGGTCGGCTCCCTGCCCGCCGAGCTTAAACCTTCGGCCGGGCAGGCCGTCAACCAGGCCAAAGAGACTGTCGCCGCCGCCCACCGCGACCGGCTGGCGGCCATAGCCGCCCAAAAAAAGCGGGGGGAATTGCTCGACATAACCCTGCCCGGCCGAAAACCGCACCCGGGCCACCGGCATATAATTTACCGGACCATGACCGAAATATGTGACGTTTTCGCCAAACTCGGTTTCTCCATAGTCGAAGGACCGGAAGTGGAAACCGATTACTATAATTTTGAGGCCTTAAACTTCCCGGCCGATCACCCTTCCCGGGATATGCAGGATACCTTTTTCGTCGGCGACAAGCTCCTTTTACGCACCCACACCTCCCCGGTCCAAATCCGGACCATGGAGAGCACCAAACCACCGGTTTGGATAGTCGCCCCGGGAAAAACCTTCCGCCGCGACGACGACATCTCCCATTCACCGATGTTTCACCAGGTCGAAGGCCTGGTGGTTGATTACGGCATTACCATGGCCGACCTCAAAGGAATTTTAACCGCCTTTGCCACCTCCTTTTTTTCGCCGGACACTAAAATCCGCTTAAGACCAAGCTTTTTTCCCTTTACCGAGCCCTCAGCCGAAGTTGACATCGCCTGCGTTCTTTGCCGGGGCCAAGGCTGCCGATTGTGCAAGGGAACTGGCTGGCTGGAAATCCTGGGCAGCGGCATGGTCGATCCGGCTCTTTACCAATTTGTCGGCTACGACCCCGGCCAAGTCAGCGGGTTTGCCTTTGGCATGGGCGTCGAAAGAGTGGCCATGCTTAAATACGGCCTTTCCAATATCCACGATCTTTACGATGGCGATCTGCGCTTTTTAGGCCAGTTTTAACTGCCGGCCGCCGGCGTCCGAAACTTTATTTACCAAGATATCTGGTTTATTAAGTGAGTTTGCCCTGATTGACCTGATTTCTGGAAACTTTGGGCTGCCTGATAACCGAGCTTGAGAACCAAAAATCACTTTCCGCCCCGCCCAAATCCTTTAAAAGCTCAAAAAGTCCGATCATTTCTTTCTTTCGGTCCAAAGACTTTTTGATGTATAATTGTCTGCATGTCTTATTGTTCAGCCAAGCTCTGACTCGGCTAACCAATAGTCCAACAGCCTCTGCTCTGAGGCCGGAAAAATCAAGCGACAGATCTACCAATTATGCGTACTTTATATACTATTGTCTATACTATCGCTTTCTGTTTGGCCTGCCCTTACTGGCTGACCAGAGGGATTTTTAACCGTCAGTATCTGCGAACCCTGCGGGCTCGCTTTATCGGCCCGGGACGGGTCCTGCCCAAGATGGACGGCCGGCCCCGAATTTGGGTTTGGGCTTTAAGCCTGGGAGAAGTGCTCTCGGCCCGCGAGTTGGTTAAAAAACTGACCGAATCTGGGGCCGACGTGATTGTAACCGCCACCACCCTCTCAGGCTTGGCCGCTGCCAAAGCCAACTGGCCGCAGCTTCCGGTTCTTCCGTCACCACTGGATTTTAGGCTTTCGACCCGCCGCTTTCTTGATTTTGTTGACCCTGACGCTTTGATTTTGGTGGAAACCGACATCTGGCCTGGAATCCTTCTTCAGATGCAGCGCCGGGGCCTGCCAAAATATCTTGTCTCGGCCAGGATTTCCCCGCACTCTTTTCGCAATTATCACCGCATCCGTTTTTTCTGGAGCAAAGTTTTAAATCTTTTTGATAAAATTGCCGTCCAGACAGCCGAAGACCTGCAAAAATTTCTGGCCCTGGGAGCCCAATCCGACCGAATGGAAGTCTGCGGCAACCTTAAATTCGATCAGCCAAACGTCCCCCATGGAGCAGAAGAAAAAAAGGCCATTTTGGATGAAATTGGCTGGCCTGACGGCCGCTGGCTGGTCGCCGGGAGCACCCACATGGGCGAAGAAACCCTCATAATGAGGACTTTTGCCGACTTGTGGCCCAAACACAGGGATCTAAAACTCTTAATCGCCCCCCGGGATCGTCATAAATTTCAGCTCACCTGGCGGCTCATCAAGGAACATTTTCCCAATGACTGTGCCCGCCGCAGTGCTCCCTCCTCCTCGGATCTGGGGGCCCACATTTTTCTTTTAGATACCTTAGGCGATCTGGAGCGCTACTATTGCCTGGCCGAGGTGGCCCTAATCGGCAAAAGTTGGCCCGGTTCCCACGAGGGCGGCGGCCATAATCCTCTGGAGGCTTCAGCCAGGGGCAAGCCGGTCCTGGCCGGTCTTAAAATCTCCAACTTCAAATGGATGTACCGAGCCTTGGTCGAGGCCGGAGGAGCGATATTGGTGGAAAAAACCGATTTAACCGCCAAGCTCGACCAACTTTTAAGCACCCCCGGGCTTTTGACTGAAATGGGCGGCAAGGGCCACGATTTTGTAATCGCCCACCGAGGGGCTGTTGATGATACCCTCGCTTTCTTAAATTCCCCCCAACTTTTGCCGTGACCTTCCGGCCCCCCCTCGTATTACTGAAACCATTGGGCCGCCTTTGGAGCTGGCTGATGGAAATTCGGCGGGAAAATTACGAGGCTGGTCTTTTCTCCTCCTACCGTCCACCAATACCAGTGGTCTCTATCGGCAACCTCACCTTAGGCGGGAACGCCAAAACCCCCATGTCCATCTTTTTGGCCAACCGTTTTTCCGCTCTGGGCCTGACCCCGGCAGTTCTCTCCCGAGGCTACCGCCGCCGGATGACTTCCAGCGCTCCGGTAGTTGTTTCAACTGGCAGCGGCCCTTTGATCGGCCCGGAGACGGCTGGCGATGAACCATTTCTGATCGCCTCTTTAACCAGCGCCGCAGTCGTCTGCGCCGCCCGCAGGGCTCAGGCCGCCGCCTGCGCCCTGCGCCTGGGAGCCAATGTCTTAATCTTGGATGACGGCTTTCAGCATCTGGCTCTGGCCCGGGATCTCGACATCCTGATGCTCAGAAGCCGGGCTCCCTTTGGCAACGGTTTGGTCATTCCCGCCGGTCGCCTCCGCGAAAATTTAAATACTCATCGTCGAGCTGGGATTTTGGTGGCTGTGGGTGACGCTTTGAGCGATGACCTAAAAATCATCGCCTCAGACAGACCTCTCTTTTTGGCTTCCGTTAGCCCGCTGGGCTTTCGTGAACTCCAAAGCGGGCAGCTCAAGACTCTGGATTTTGTCTCCCAAATGAAGCTCGGAGCTTTTTGCGGACTGGCCGAGCCCAGCTCTTTTTATGCGACCTTGGCTAAAATAGGGGCTCCTCCAACTGACTGCCTTAGCCTGCCCGATCACGCCTCTTACGGACCAAAGACTTTAAACAAACTGCAAAAATTTTTTCGCAGCCAAAGTCTTGATTATCTGGTGACTTCGGCCAAGGATGCCGTTAAAATTAAACCGTCACTCAATCTGCCCATCTTGGTCCTGGAAACCGAACTTTCTTTGGACCGACCCAATGATTTTTTTTCTTCGGTTATCCAACAACTAGGCCTTTAGGTGGACTTTTGAGCCTATCCCATACCCGATCTGACGATCCCTGTTTTGTGCGTGGTCTTAATTGGCTAGGGGATGCCATTATGAGTCTCCCGGCCATCGACGCTCTGATTGCCGCCGGACTCAGCCTCAAAATTGTCGCCCGCCCTGGTTCGGCTGAAATCTACCGAAACCGGCCTGAGGTCCTGGAGGTTATTAACGAGACCAAAGGACTGGCCGGCCGCCTTGCGGCCGTCTCCGCTCTCTATAAAGAGAACTTTGGCCGGGGCCTGATTTTGCCCAACTCATTTTCTTCGGCCCTGGTACCCTTTCTGGCCCGCGTCCCCAACCGGGTCGGCTTCGCCCGCAATTTACGTTCCCTGATGCTATCGAAGGCGGTGCCTGTCCGGCGCCGGGATCTGGCTGCTCACCAGAGTTTTTACTTTTTGAAATTGGTTGAGGCTATGGGGATTCCGGCGCCCTTCACTCGGCCTCTGGTCCTGCCCCCACCGGTACCGGAGCCCGAACTGCCGGAAGGATTTCGGTTGGCTTTGGCCCCCGGGGCCGCGTTTGGCAGCGCCAAACGCTGGCCGGCCGAAAAATTTGCCCGGACGGCTGAACTCATTTTATCCCGACATCCAGGTTCGGCGGTCATCTTAGGCGGCCCTTCGGAAGTTGAGGCCGCCCGGCAGGTCGAAGAAGAACTGACCGGGCTTTTTAACGTCGTCAACTTGGCCGGCCGCACCACTTTAGCCGAGGCTATCAGCGTTTTGTCCCGCTGTCATTTGACTGTGGCCAACGATTCCGGCCTCATGCACCTGTCGGGAGCTCTTGATGTCCCGGTAGTGGCCGTTTTTGGTCCCACCAATCCCTTAACCACCGCCCCTATGTCCCGGCGGCACGCCCTTTTGCGAATCCCGGTCGACTGCGCTCCCTGCCAGAGCCGGGAGTGCCCGAAACGGGTTCGCATCTGTTTTGAAGATCTAACCCCGCAAATGGCGGCCGAGGCCGCCGAGCGACTTTTGGCCCCCTTCCAAACCGGTAACCGGGCCATCTTTTGGACCCCCACCCAGGATGAGGCTTGGCCCAGCGTCCCCTTACCCCGCCAGACCAGTTTGGTAATCGCCCAGTCAGCTCTGCTGGCCGCCGGGCACCAGGATTTGACTCCGCCCCCGGGAACGCTGATTATCCCCAGACCCCTTTTGGAAAACCGCGATCACCAAAGTATTGTTAAAAAATACGATCTCAACCCAGCCAGCTCCTTTTGGCTGGGAGATACTCCCGAAAGCCTGACTCCAGCGGTCCGCCTTGGCGGCCGCACGGTTTTACTCATGACCGACCGAGCCCAAAACTCACTCCCAGCCTGGTTCAGTCAGTCCTTTACCCCCGATCTGGCTGCCCCTGATCCCGGCCGGGCCTTTGAGTGGATCAATTCACTGACCTCGTAAAGACAATGCCTAAAAATTGTAATTACTATTTTTCATACTAAACATGCAGTCTCAAAATAAACATCTTCAATATAATAGCATATTAGTCATCAAGATGAGCGCCTTAGGTGACATCATCCACGCCCTGCCCTCGCTTCACGCTCTTCGAAAACTCTATCCCCAGGCCGCCATCAGGTGGCTGGTGGAGCCTCAGTTCGCTGACATCCTCCCCGGGGCCCCTTATATCGACGAAAAAATCATCTTTGAAAAGAATTCTTTAAAGCGTCTGTCCGGACCAAAAATCCTTAAATACCTCTGGGAGCTGCGCCGGCAGCTTCGGTCCAAACACTTTGATCTGGTGCTCGACCTGCAAGGGCTTTTAAAAAGTTCTCTCATCGCCGTCTTAAGTGGCTGCCGCAACCGGCTGGGTTACTGCGAGATGCGAGAGGGAAGCTTTTTTTTCACCAAACCAGTCTACGGCCCCCACGCCAAAGGCCACGTCATTGAGCGGTATCGCGACGTCATCCGGCACCTCGGCCCAGTTTCCGATCAAGTCGTCTTTCCTCTCCCTGACCATGAAAAACAAAAAACGGGCATGCGGGAATTACTTTTGGGGCTCGGGATCCAAAACAAACCGGCCCTTCTCTTTCCAGGAGCCGGCTGGGCTTCCAAACTCTGGCCTCCAGAAAATTACGCCCGCTTGGCCCGACTGCTTTCAGAAAGCGGCTTTGAGGTGGCCATCGGCGGCGGACCGGCCGACGCCAGCTTGGCCCTGGAGGTAATTCAAAAGGCTCGCCCCCTTAAGCTTCCCAATCTGACTGGCCGCACCAACCTGACCGGTCTTTTGGGGTTAGTCAGCTTAGCTTCGGTTTGTGTGGGCTCCGATACCGGCCCTCTTCATATGGCCGCTGCCGCCGGCGTTCCAACGGTCTCTCTTTTTGGGCCCAGCAGCGGACAAAGGGCCGGAACTTACGGTCCGCTTGGCCGGTACGTGGCCACCGACGCCGATTGTGCGCCGTGTTTCAAAAGAGTGTGCCCCAGAGACTTTATCTGCATGACCAAAATCGAGCCTCGCCAAGTTTTTCAAAACTGCTTGGCGGCCGTTACCCAGACTGATATTTAATCCGGCCAAGTCTCCTATAGAGCGCCGTCCACTATTGGAGCGGTCATTGGTCAGAAAAATCAGCCTAGCCTGGGCATTTGAAGTAGTATTGCCTTCGGCCAAGGCGGCCAAGACCCTGACAGATTTGAGCCAACCTTTGGTCTGATTGGTTTTTCGGCCTTCTGGTTTCCAGAGCCGCCTTGCACTAACATTTCGGAATCTTCTTTGGTTAGTACTTCTATGTAACCTGGATTGTCCAATACTATTTTGATGATTGTCAAGTTAAGTAAAAAATCTTTTGTTTAAGTTATCGTCTAAAAAAACCTTTGTCTTTTGAATTCTGCCTGCTCCAAACGACTCCCACGGCACTATTAGCCATCAAAAATCATAAAAATACGTATCCGTTCACGGGGAGAAGAGTGCAAACACCTATCATTGGCGGTCAAATTGCAAGATTTCCCCAACCATCTTTTTTGTTGAAAGATTACTGATAACCACGCTCATAACACCAGTTGGGCTCAATACACACATCCGCTTGGCCAGCACTGAGCTTAATTATGAGTATCCACTCTTGACTCGGCCTGGAAATCTTGTCACGCATACCTGGCTCAATAATGCTATGGCTGGCCAGGGAAGACGTAACTGCCTCTCGGGCTACGGTCAGATGCCATATGAAGAGACTTGGAGAATGTTAGTGTCTTAGAAGAACGCACAATAACGCCAACAGTCAGTAGCGCTTGTTTTCCACTAAAGTTCGCCTTTGGATAGTCCATTAATCTTAAAAGTCTTTGAAAAAACCCGGCCTTCCGTGAGGAGGACCGGGTTTTTTCATGGTGGCTGGTATAACCGTGGTAATCAAAAAACTATAGAATTGTATACTATAACCTGTTTATGCAAAGACTTAAACCATTGATTTACTGGCCGCTGACCTGGGAGTCGACTGGAATATTTTTCGTTCAATGGGCGGGCCAAATTCAACCAGGCCTGGGGCCTTAATTAAGTGTTTATAGAGCCGGTTAGTTAAAAAAATGGGCTAGTCATCAGTGCTTTGATCGGTGCTTTCTGACAGTCTTGGCTCCTCTTTCATAAATTCCACCAACACCTCTGTCCGTCCGCCGACCACCAAAGAGACCTTGTATATGTCATGACCTTCTCCCCAATAGGCTTTGGTATAATTTTTATAATCTATCTGTTTGATGGCCTCTTTGGCCTTGGCTAACATCTTCTGCCGCAGGTTTTTTTTGGGGTCTTGGACCTTTATCTGATTGTCCGAGGAACTGTCTGGGCAGTATTTGATCTCAATGACGAAAATGGTCCCATCCGGCGACGTAAAGCTGGTGTCAAGCCTGCCGTCTCCGACCGAAACCTCCGAATCAACTTTGACTTCGGCTAATAGCATGGCCGCTTGAAAGAGCGAATGGTAATAGGCTTCAGCGGGCAAATGGACAGGATATGGGAACTCGGCCAGAAAACTCCCGAAGGCGTTTTCAAAGCCCTCGGCATCTAATTTGATTAGCGAGCTGAACATGTTGTTGGCTTTTTGCCGGGCTCTCAAAGGTTCCGTTATTGGATCTAATGACAATAAAAGCGCAATAAGACTGGCCCTAATCTCAAGGTTTGGAATTTTCAAAATGAATTTAGAAATATC
>JAISWF010000146.1 GCA_031271165.1 Deltaproteobacteria bacterium | reverse complement strand
TCTTAAGCTGGCCAATGCTTGACTCCACGGGTGTAGCAACAGCTAAAGCCCGACATCGCTCTGCTTCACAGATGCTAGTCGGCGCAAAACCTTACAGAACTTTGATTTAAGCCATTTTTCACCAGAGAGGAAAATATCTAAAAAGGGGATGTTTTTATGCTTAGTTATACAAGCCAAACATGCTCCCGAATTTTCTAGGGGCTATAGTACCGAGATAGTATTTTCTAAACATAATTATTTTTATCGTATTAATTGTGCATAGTTAATGGCCGCGCTCTTAGGCCCGTAAAACATTAGTTTCCTAAGCTACCGTGAATTCTCGATTTTTTCTTGGACAGCTGTGTAAAATACTTTATCAGTCGTGACAATCATCGGGACTAAAAACCAGTCTCATTAAAAATCAGCGAGGTTTGAATTGACCGACAACCAACCAGATGCAGGTAACAATCGGACCACCGCCAGCGCAGAAGACGACCGACCGCCCATAGCCGGCCCGAACAATGGGGTTGTCAATGTGGATAACACCGGGGCTGTCAATGGGGCGGCCTCCCTGGCCGAACCGTCCAAGGCGGCCGCTTTGGGCGCCAGATCCCTCAAAACGGCTGGGGCCGGCCAAAGCTCTGGAACTGGCGCCAGGCCTTTGTCCACAGGCCGGCCTTTAGGTGATTGTGATGGTCCCGAACCGGTAATGGATCTGCCTTTTGTAGATATCCCGTCGGCCTTTGAGGCCACCCTTGATCTTTATCTGGGTCACCTGAGGATCGAGCGGGGTCTGTCCGGCCATACCCTGGATGCCTACGGCCGGGATTTGAGTTCTTTTTTCCGGTTTCTAGCGGCCAGCGGCCTAACTGAGCCCCGAGAGGTGACTTCGGAGATGGTGACTGGCTTTATGAATTTTCTTTGTGAAACCGGCGGCCTGGGCCCCAGGAGCCGGGCTCGGAAACTGGCTGCTGTCCGGAGCTGGTGCGCTTTTTTGGAAGATGAAGGCGCAATTGAAAGCAATCCAGCGGTTAAGGTATCCGGACCTAAGGTTCCTCAGCCTCTCCCCAAGGCCATTAAGCGCGAAGACATGGAAAAGCTGGTTACCTTTCCCGACCCCTCTGAAACGCTGGGATTGCGCAATCGGACCATGCTGGAGGTCATGTATGCGGCCGGCTTACGGGTATCGGAGCTTTTGGATCTGTCTCTTTCCGGGGTCAATCTCAACGGCAGTTTTTTACGGGTCTGGGGAAAGGGCTCCAAGGAACGGCTGGTTCCCATCGGGGAAGCCGCCAGCCGGTTTTTGACTAGGTGGCTCAAATCTGGCCGCCCGCAATTGGCTACTGACAAAAGTCCGTCCAATGTTTTTTTAAATCGGCGAGGAAAAAGGCTGTCGCGGCAATATCTGTGGCGGCTGATTGGAGAAATTGCCGTTCAAGCCGGTCTCCACGAGGTTTCTCCTCATGTCCTGAGACATTCGTTTGCCACCCACCTTTTGGAGGGCGGGGCCGATTTGCGGTCGGTTCAGATGATGCTCGGCCACGAGTCTCTGGGGACCACCGAAGTGTATCTGAAAGTCGAGACCGGACGGCTCTCCGAAGTCCATCGGCAGTTTCACCCCAGGAGCGGCGACTAAAGCGATGAGTGAAAAAGTTAAAACTATTAAAGCCCAGACGATCATTACCACCCACATTAACCCCGATTACGATGCGGTGGCTTCCATGATCGCCGCCACTAAACTTTATCCCGAGGCGGTGATGCTGCTGCCGGGAGGCCAGGGCCGCAACATCCGCAATTTTTTTATCCAGTCACTTTTGTATCTCTTTGACGTCGCTCGGCCCAAAGAGCTTGATTATCAGTCCGTCCGCCGTTTGGTAGTAGTTGACAACCGGCAGAAGGCTCGCCTGGGGGCGGCCACCGCCTGCCTGGAAAACCCCGACTTGGACATCCACCTCTATGACCACCATCCAGACAGCCCCGGAGATCTTTCGGGCAGCCTTGAGGAGGTCCAGATCGTAGGGGCCAATGTCACCATCATGCTGGAGAAAATTCGGCAGAAAAACATTATCCTCTCACCCCAAGAAGCGACCATGATGGCTCTGGGCCTGTATGAGGACACCGGTGCCTTTACCTTTGGCTCCACGACCCCCAGGGATTTGATGTCCGCAGCCTACCTAGTTGAAGCGGGGGCCGATCTCAACGTCGTGGCCGAGCTTACCTCCCGGGAACTTACGGCCGAGCAGCTTTCTTTATTAAACGAGCTGATTTTAAGTGCCGAGAGCCGGTCTACCCGTGGCCGCAGCCTGGTGGTAACTATGGCCCGCCGGGAGAATCACATTGAGGACGTGGCCGTTTTGGCCCACAAAATTATGGATATCTTGGGGGCCGATTTACTCTTTGTCCTGGTGGAGATGGCCAGTCTGGTGCAGGTGGTTTGCCGTTCAAAGGTTCGGGACGTTGACGTGCGGGATGTGGCGGTCAGCCTGGGAGGGGGAGGCCACGGCGGGGCAGCGGCGGCCGCCGTTCGGGGCAAAAGTCTTCAGGAGGTCAGAAGAATACTTGAGGAATGCCTCCAGCGGACTTTGGGTCAGCTTTACAGCGCCGGCAATATTATGGTCCACCCGCCGATTACCGTCAATCAGGACCGGCCATTGACCGAAGCCATGGACATGATGGTCCGCTTCAGCCTCAACGTTATTTTGGCTACCGATCTTGAGGGCCGGACCACGGGAATTGTTTCCGAGCACACCCTTTCCAAAGCCATTTATCACGGCTTGACCAATTATCCCGTTAAGGAGGTCATGACCACCGAGTTTCAGACTCTGCCTCCCGACGCTACCTTTGCTGAGATCAAAACCGTCATCGTCGACCAGGGCCAGAGGATTCTCCCGGTGAGCGACCAGGCGGGGCGGACCTTGGGAGTTATCACCCGGACGGATTTGTTGAGGGTCTTAGCCGGTGAAACTTCTGGGGATTCGGGAGATAAAGTTCGCGGGCGCTCTGGGCCCTATGAGAAGAACCTCAAAGGCCTGATGGAGGATCGACTCCCGGCTAAATCTTTCAAGCTGGTTTCCGAACTCGGCAAAATTGCTGAACTTTGTTCTTCTTCTCTTTATCTGGTTGGCGGCTCGGTTCGCGATCTGATCATGCTCAAACCCATGGGCGACCTCGACGTTTGCGTGACCGGCGATCTGGGAACTTTTTTGGATAGAATCAGCCAGGAACTTAAAGTTGAAAAAATCAAGCGCCATCCGAGATTTCAGACGGCGACGGTACTGCTGGAGGACTCCACCAAGCTGGATCTGTCGGCGGCCAGAGTTGAATATTACGAGTATCCCGGAGCTCTGCCGGTGGTCTCTCGGGCTTCCATCCAGTTGGACCTTCAGCGCCGCGACTTTACCGTCAATGCCCTGGCCCTGAGCTTGGGCACTGAAGACTTTGGGCGGCTGTTTGATTTTTACCGTGGGTATCAGGATATAAAAGAAGGTTTGATCAGAGTCTTACATAGCTTGAGCATCATCGAAGATCCGACCAGGGCCTTTCGGGCCGTCCGGTTTGCGGTTCGTCTGGGTTTTAAAATCAGCCGGATGACCTTGAGCTTGGTGGAGAACGCTGTCCGGGCCGGTTTTTTTGAAAACATTCATCCCCGAAGGCTTATGACCGAGCTCAAGTACGTTTGTCAGGAACCCGAGGCGGGGGCAGCTTTGGAAAAACTCTCTGAACTTGGGCTTTTAGGGACCATACATCCTGATCTAAAACTGAGTCTGCACCAAAAAGAACTTTTGCGGGAAATTTCCAAGGTCAGGGAATGGTTCCAGCTCACCTTCGGCGGGCAGCGGGCTTCGACTTTCTGGCTGGTTTTTTTTATGGCCCTGACGGAAAACCTGCCGCAACCGGAAGTAGAAAAATTGACCGACAATTTGGAAACCCATCGTAAAGCGGCCAAAGAATTGGTGGCCGAAAGACCGAAACTTAACTGGATACTATCCTCTCACCGTCGCCGCCGTAATGGACCGGACCCCAAACCCAGCGAAATCGACCGGCTCTTTGCACCCATATCGTGGCCGGGTATCCTTTACATCATGGCCAAAACCCGCGGCGAATCTCTCGATCGGGCTGGGGCGGCCTACTTGGCCGTTTACCGCCGGGTCAAACCCCTGGTCGGAGGCGACGATCTTTTGGCCCTGGGCCTTCCGGCCGGTCCGACCCTTCAAAGAGTCCTCACCGCTCTGAGAGAAGCCAGGCTTGACGGCTTGGTCACTAGTCTGGAGGACGAACGCAATTTTGCTATTAATTATCAGTTTTAAGCATAAATTTATTTTTAACATGATTATTGGCATAATTGAAAGAATATATGTTTGATTTGCTGCTAAAACTTTTAGATCGCTGGTCCTTTTGAGGGTCCCTTGGCCGCCTGATTCCTTGGCCTTCGGCCGGAGAAAAACCAGTACAATTATGATGGCCGGTTTTTGACGGCTGCGGCCCCTCAACGGGCGGCTAAAGCCGGCGAACTGCTTTGACAGTAATTATTGAGCTGAGACTGGCAATTTTAACAGGCTTTTAAAATAATGCTAAGGCTTTGGCCCTGGCAGAAAGAAAGTCTAATTTATGTTGACGCAATGATAAAAAAAACTTAATATAATACGCCTTTGAAGGAGGCGATGAGGGGGCCCGAATATTAATTCGGGTCTTTCGCTTAAAGACCCCTTTACCGGGCCAATCGTTAAGCTGGCCCGAATTAAGTTTTTAAATTTTTTAGGAAAAGACTTATTATTATGCGAGTGTTCAATTTTAATGGCGGCCCCGCCGCTTTACCTCTCCCGGTTCTGCGGGAGGTTCAGGAAGAGTTCCTTGATTGGCATGGCACCGGGATGTCCATCGTGGAAAACAGTCATCGGGCCAAAGAAGTTGCGGCCATGGCCACTGAAGCCCAAAATCTCCTCTTGGAACTTTTGGGCCTTTCCTCAGAGCAATGGGCGGTAGCCTTTTGTCAAGGCGGAGCCAGTCTTCAGTTCGCCATGGTCCCCCTTAATTTTGCTCCCCAAGGGACGGTTTGTGATTACATTGATACCGGTCTGTGGTCCAGTAAAGCTTTCCAAGAGGCCAAAATTTGCGGCTCAGGTGCCAGATTTGCCGCCAGTTCCAAGGACGCTGACTATACCTTCATTCCTAGTCAGTACGACTATTCAGAAAAACCACAGTACGTATATCTGACCTCCAACAATACCGTCAGAGGTACCCAGTGGCCGTCTTTTCCGACCGGGGCCCCGGGCCCGCTGGTCGCTGATGTCTCTTCTGAGTTTTTGTCTCGGCCGCTGGATTTGACCGATTTTGGCCTTATATTTGCAGGAGCACAGAAGAACGTGGCTCCGGCCGGACTGACCATTGCGGTCATTCGCCGTTCTTTTGCGATAACCGGTCAAACTGGTTTGCCCCACATGCTTGATTACCGGACTTTCATTGATAATGACAGTATGTATAACACCCCCCCGGTTTTTGCTATTTACGTGGCCGGTCTGGTGTTTAAGTGGCTGAAAAATACCGTTGGCGGCCTCAAAGCCATGGAAGCCAAAAATAAGGCCAAGGCCGCTCTTCTATACTCGGCTATCGACAACAGTGGCGGATTTTATTCTGGCACGGCCCAAGTCGGGTCCCGCTCGCCGATGAACGTAACCTTTCGGCTGAGCGATTCTTCCCTGGAAAAGCCTTTTCAGGAGGAAGCCAAAAAAGAGGGCTTGGTTGGTCTGGGCGGTCATCGGAGCGTGGGCGGGTTAAGAGCCTCTCTTTACAATGCCCTGGATCTTGATGCGGTTGAGGCTCTGACCGGCTTTATGGCCGAGTTTAAGAGAAAAAAGGGCTAGGCAGCCCTTCAAATAAATACTTTAGGTCGAGGAAGTGTAAATGTCGTTTAAGATTTTAATCAGCGATAAAATTGAATCGATCTGCCCAGAGATTTTCTCCAAGGCCGGCTTTACTGTTGATGAGAAAAGCGGCCTGACCCCGGCGGAGCTGCAAGCAGCCATCGGTGATTATCATGGACTGGTCGTTCGGAGTGCCACCACGGTGACCGAAAAGGTCCTGGCCAGCGGCGCCGCCGGAAATCTGAAAATTGTCGGCCGGGCCGGTGCCGGCCTGGACAACATCGATCTCAAGGCGGCCGAGGCTCACGGCATCAAGGTGGTCAATACCCCTGGTTTAAACGCTAATGCCGTGGCCGAGTTGGTCATCGCCTACCTGGTTATCTTGGCCCGCAAACTGGGACCGGCCATGAGTTCAATTAAAGCCGGCCGCTGGGAGAAAAAAGGTCTGGCCGGAACCGAAATATCTGGAAAAACCATTGGCCTGGTCGGATTGGGAGCGGTCGGCCGCTTGGTTGCCAAAAAGGCCATTGGGCTGGGGCTTTCGGTCATTGCTTACGACCCATTTTTGACTAAGGCCGACATTGAGGCCGCCGGCGTCTCCGAGGCCGCTTTAGACCAAATTTGGGCCCAAGCCGACTTTATTTCCCTCCATCTGCCCAAAACGCCGGAGACGGTTAATTTGATTGGGGCCGAGGTTTTGAGCAAGGTTAAAAAGAGCGCCTTTATTATTAACTGTGCCCGTGGGGGCTTGGTTGATGAAGAAGCCCTGAGCGTAGCCCTGACTGAAGGGCGCTTGGCCGGGGCGGCCGCCGACGTATTTGTCAGCGAACCGCCCGACGGGTCGCCGCTTTTGGCCCTCGACAATTTTGTGGCTACTCCGCACCTGGGGGCTTCCACTCTGGAGGCTCAGCTGGGGGTGGCCGAAAAAGTAGCCGAGTTGATGGTCGACTTTCTAACCGGCGTGGTCAAGTGATCGTTTGGTTTATATCCGCCCTTCTGACGGCGGGCTTGGCTTCCGGCCCGGTTGCCCAACCGTTCGGCCCGCCCAGCCCGCTTTTTTTCGAGTCCGCCCCGGCCCAGCCGGCTCCCCGCAAGCTAACCTCGGGTATCAAGCCTCCCCAAAACCAAACTCTTCATACCCGCCGAGCCGAAGCCCTGGCCAAGGCCATCAGCTTTATATCAACTGAACGATTTGACGAGGCCTTAGCCTTTATCCGTCGCCAGAATCCGGAGCTCCGGGACTGGTCGGGTTTGGCTTCATTGGAAGCCGGTCTTATTTCGGTCAAAGATCCCGAGCAAGCCCTGGATATTTACTACCGAATAATTAACGGGAAAACCAAGGACCACCACTGGGTCAGGGCCCTCAACGGTTACCGGGTAACTTTAGCCAAGTTAGCCGAAAAAGGAGACTACTCGGCCAAAGCCAAGCTTATTAGGACTCTGGGCTTGGAGTGGCGCAACAATGAAGCCAGATTACTGCTAAAGCAGACTTTGCAGCAAGGGAACCTGCCCGATGATCTTAAAAACGAGCTTGATGCCTTTGGGGCGGTTCTGGCCCTCCGAGTGGGTGACTTTGACGAGGCCATGGATTTTTGGAAAAACCGCGACGATGAGGTCTCGCTGCGCTGGCTTTCCACCTTATGTCTGCGTCAGGGACAATTTGAGACCGCCGCCTGGGCTCGGGGCCAGGTGGCCGAACGCCTCAGGGGAGCCGCCCAGCTCCAGGAATTGGAACGGCGATTCGACATCATGGTTAAAGGCGGCCTGACCACTGAAGCTGAAGAACTGATTCAACAGTGGCCAGGGCTGGCTAAAAGGATGGCCGACCACAATTTTTCTTTGGGGATTTCAGCCCTGCTCTCTAATGAGCCCCAGAAAGCTCAGGCCTACTTTCAGAAGGAAACCGAAAGAAAAGGGGGCCGCTTGGTGGCCAGTCTTTATTTTCTGGGCCGGACCATGGAAATGCTAGACGACCGCCAGGCCGCCATCGGGTTCTACCGCCGGGCGGCGGCCTCGCCTTTGGGTTATTACCGCCTTTTGGCTGAAGGACGTTTGGCCACTCTTTCAGGAAATTTTAAAAAATTAGCTTTGGCTGAACCCATGGCCAACCTTCTAAAAAGCCCAGGCGGAGAACTTTGGGGCGATCGGGGGAGTCTGGGTTTCTATCTGTGGCTGTCCGAGCGTCTGCCGGCCCCCTGGCCGGACATTTACGCCGCTTTCGGCCTTCCTTTGAAAGCTGACGGCAGCGGGGATATCGCCCTGGCCAGGGAAGCAGTGGAGCATTATTTGGCTGCCGGCGACTTTGAGGCGGCCTTAGAGGAACTGCTGGCGGCAACCGAAACCATTGTGCCCGTCCGAACTTCACCTGACGATCCGGGGGCCCGAAAGTTTATATTCTTAGCGGCCATTGGCGGCGAATACCGACTGGCGGTCAACCTCTTAAACCGTCTAGACACCGATGCCCCCGGGCAGCGCTGGAATCATCCGGCGGTCTTTGGGCGTCCGGTTCTTGGAGCCTGGCGGCGATTTGGACTCAGTCCCCAGCTGATTTTATCGGTCATCCGCACTGAGAGCGCTTTTCAGTCCTGGGCGGTATCCTCGTCAAATGCCCGAGGACTCATGCAGCTTCTCCCCAGCACGGCCGGCCAGCTCGCCCGGTTAGCCGGACAAGAGCAGCCGTCTGAAGAGGCCCTCTTTAATCCCGACCTCAACATTCGCTACGGGGCGGCTTACCTCGTAGAGTTGCTCAAGGCTTTTGGCAATGTTCCTTTAGCCCTGGCCTCTTATAACGGCGGTCCTTTCAACATCGGCGCCTACATGAAGGCCAGCCCTCGAAGGCCGTTGGATCTTTTTATAGAGACCTTGCCGTTTTCTGAGAGTTCAATTTACGTTAAAAGAGTCATAGAAAGCGTGGCTGTTTACGAATCGGCCTATCTGGGCCGTTACAATTACCATGACCTGACTGCCCCGGTCGGCCAAGCCCCAGCTGATGCGCCCGATTTTTGAATGTCAGCACCAGCTTTAGACGCCGCCCTGACGTTTGATAGATCAAGGACCTCAGGCCACACATCGACTTGGCTGGGGCCGGTAGTATGACTGAGCCGCTCTTCTGACCAGTTCACCCTTCTGAGTGCTTCTTTAAATACACCAACAAAATATGATATCTTTCAAAGCCAATTTGGCCCGCTGGCCATTAGTCTCTGGTCAATTTTAAGCCCACGACGGCTGACGGTCAAAAAAGCTCAGCTATTTTTTCAAATCTGAGCCAGTTAATTGGGAGCTGAGCCGGACCCTCAAATTTATTTTTAGTTTGGGTAATTAGGCACGGCCCAAAAAATACAGATATTATGCAAAAAAGTTCAGGAATATATAGACATAATGCTGGCAAAAATTAATAATATTGTATAAAAAAAATTTAAGATATATACCGGTAACCATTAGGAAACTAACATAATGTACATAAGTCCTAAGACAGGTGTTAGATACCTTAGATTAACGTCGTTAACTGGAGCGACCCTGTAGCTATGGTCGTAAAATTTCTTGTAATTTTCGTTCGCTCCCATTAAAATATCCTTGTTGTTTCGTATTTTGGTGCAAGGGACTGGGACAATAAAATTGGCTATTTGGCCGTCTGGCCATTGGCTGGGTGCCGATCAGTCAACAATCAGTGGTTTTATTTCCAGACCTAAAAAAGCCAAATTTGCTTTGAGGATTGTTTTCGCAGTTAGCGGGTTTAACCAGATGGAGGGTCAAAATGCACAAGTCTCAGTTGGTAAACGAGCTGTCCGTGGTTGCCAACATCCCGCACAGTCACGCCGAGAAGGTTGTCGGGACTTTTTTTGGGGCCATTGAGGACGGGTTGATCAACGGTGAGAGAACTGAGATCAGGGGGCTGGGCTCATTCAGAGTTAAAGAATATCGCGGCTATACAGGCCGCAATCCTAAAACCGGCTCGGCCATTTACGTTCCGCCCAAGCGGCTGCCTTTTTTCCGGGTTGGCCGCGAACTTAGGGCTGTGGTGGCTCAAGGTAACGAAAAGCCTGAAAAGACTAAGAACCCCAAAAAATAACCGCCGCTGGGCCATGGGTTTTAAAAAAAGCTAGCTTGGCTGGCTTGGCAGTTAATTAGGTTTATCGGCCCCAAACCCATGGCTTGGGGGTCGATTTTAGTTTGAGTTTTTATTAGCGGACGATCGCTAGCCAATTGGCGCTGGCCAACTTACACTAGCCAGTTAAGGCTAGCCAAGCTGAGGAATTGATAGAATCATGGCCGAAATTTTATCTCCCCAGCATCCCTGATCTTACACCGAAAACACCGCTGCTTTGGCGGCAGTTTTTTGAAAGCCTTCTTCAGGTTCCCAGCTCCATCAATCTCCTTCCATATCGCCAACTTAACTATTTTTATCAACTATTTATGACAACCAGTTCGGCCAAAGAGGCTTTTGTATTTGCGTTAGAAGAGTTGTGGAAGTTTTTTTTGATTTATTTTCAGGTGTTATTAATTAGGAGCTTACGTACAGCAGTAAAAGGCGGTCATTTTTTATTTTTGATTTTTTTCTGTTTTCTTAGGATATAAGTGACCAACAGCCCGGACCAACTGTTCTGAGTCTGAAAAGACGGTTCAACATCTTCAAGACTCTAGAAAAACAGGTATTTGGAGCCAAGAAATAGGGTCATAATCGGAGCCAGCGGAGCTGAAGGCAGAGTTGGAAAAAAGGGAAATTGGTTGGAAAGTTTGGTTTATGACCGATCGTTAATGGCTGTGGGTGAGCAATAAAAATTTAGACACCTAAGGTTGAGCAAAAAATATAGTCACCTAAGGCTGGGCCGATTAAGAGTCACAAAAGGTATGGTGGAAGCGGCAGTCTCAAAGGAGCTGATTTCAGTTAGTCGGCTCGTAATTGTCGCTTAAAAGGACGGCATCCCTGATGGCCGCTTGACGGAGATATTCTTCAGAAAAGTTGGTCTTCTGCCTAAGATTTTCCGCCGGCCTGAAGGTAACTACCCGTCTGGCTTGGAGTTTGATCTCTTCCATGGTGTGGGGATTGCGGCCAATACGGGAGCCTTTGTCGCTAATCCTGAATTTGCCAAAGCCTGAGATGAGCACGTCCTCACCTTTACCAAGCTTGGTAAAGATAAGGTCCAGAAGCTGATCTAAGACTTTTTTGGACTCAAACCGGTTGTATCCGGTGTTGAGGCCGATTTTTTTGATGATGATTTCCTTAGTGATGGTCATCCAAAAAACCTGCTTTTAAAGATAAGTGGCTGAAAAAAACGTCACCGCCTCCTAAAGCAGAACTGGCCGAAAGTCGTAGAACCTTGGAGAAGACAAGGCAAAACAAAGCACCAAAGCAGATAAAAATCTTCAGCGGATAAAAATCTTCATTGGTAAGTTTTGCGGTCCGCAGGTCCATCGGAAAAAATTGTGGCCATGCCACGAGACGATATTGGAAAAGATACCTCAAAACCAGATTTTTTTCAAGTGTTTTTTGATACTTCCTCCAGCCAAAATCTTAACCGCTGCCTCAACTCCAACTTAGGCTTCAGTCATGGTTTTCAGGTTTTTTAAGGAACCTATCGGCTTAGGTCTAAATCAGCGCCAGCGCCTTATTTAAGTTTTAACTAAATGAATTAATAGCTCCAAGCTGACAGCAGAATATGATTACTCTTTTGACCGATCAGGCGTGAACCAAGGCAGATAAAGCGTCAATTGTCCAGGCAATCCTAAGTCCTCCATCTTTATAAACTATAGGAGGCAACCAGCTGACCTTGGTTAAAACCTTGGAAGGGGGAATTTTAACGGCCTGAGCTGCCAGAGGCGGCTTTGCTCTGAGTTAACCGGATCATGTCGGCGACTTCATAAGAGGCGTTGGCTTGACTGATTTTCTTTTGTTCTTTTAAAATATCGCCCAGGACTTTGTGGGAGGTAAAGCTCTTGGGGGCCAGCCGGGTGGCCAGCTGGGCTTCGGCCAAGGCGGCCATGTGATTGCCCAGGCGTTGGTAACACAGAGCCATCCACATGTGAGGCTCGGCCATGTCATGTTTGACGCTGGTGAGGCGCTTAAGAAGGTTTACGGCTTCTTTGTAGCGGTATTCATTATATAAAATCTTGACTTTGGTTATTATCAACTCCCCGTGGTAAGGCCATTTGGCCAAGCCCCGGTTGAGCCACTCGGTGGCCTCGGCGTTTTGGTGGTTGCTAAAGAGGTAATTCATGAAAATTACCGTCTCGCGGTGGTCAGGTTCAGGTTTGAGTCCAATGGCCAGAGTCTCGGCCAAGGTTTTAAGGTTTTGGGCCTCTTCGAGTTGTCCGGTCTCACTTAAGACCGAGGACATCACCGACCTGGGCCTTGGATCGCGGGGGTGCTTGGCGGCCAGCTGGCGCAGTATTTCCAGAGATTCGTCGTAGTAGCGATTTTTACGGTAAAAATCAGACAGTTTATACTTAAGTTCTTCATTATCAGGTTCAATAGCTACGACTTCTTGAAAAAAGCGTAGCGCTTCAGGATAATTGCCTTGTTTTTGATAAAGGTTAAAGAGGCGCCAGCGGATGCCGCTGTTGTCAGGGGCCAGGGTAGCTGCATTTCTGAGGTAGTCCAGGCCCTGGGTGGTCTTGTTTTCTTTAAGGCAAAGCTCGCCAAAGGCCATGTTGGCATTGAGGTCATTGGGGTTGTCTTGGAGGCGGCCCATGAGCCGGCCCCAGCGCAGGAGCCTTTCGCCCTCGGCTACCCGCCCCAATTTTACTTCCAGGTTGCCTTTAAGAAGGTAAAATTCGTGATCTTCAGGATGTTGGACTAATCCAGCCTCATAGACTTGGTGTAATTTTTTGGTGGCTCTGAGTTCGCCGTACAAAAGTCCCATGCGTTTCAAAAGGTCGCCATTGTTGGGGCTGTAAAAGTGGGCCACCAGGACCGGCTCCAACAGTGAGACGGCCATTTTGGCCTGTTTGCGTTCCAAAAGGGCTTTGGCCAAAGAACAGGCAGCATCAAGGTCGTCGCGATTGTTGACCAGGCGTTCTAGGGAATCGGCGATGGTAAATTCCCGATTGGCCTCCTCGACCAGACCCATGCGAAAGTAGACCCGGCCCAGACCGTCGTAAGCGGCGATGGTCAGCGGCCGCAGGTATAAAATATCCCTGAACCATTTGATGGATTCGGCGTAGCGGCCCTTGGCCGACAAGGTTTGGGCCCGGCGCAGCATGCTGGCTGGCTTTCTCTGAAAACCCATGGCCGCTAAAAGTGAGTCAAAGATGTCTTCCAAGGGGGGGATGCGCTTCCAGAGGCTTGATAGTTTGGCCCAGGTTTTGGATAAGCCCCGGGCTACGGCATTACCGCCCAAGTTGGCAGTAGACTGGCCCGGAGGGGTAAGATCGAGGGCGGCGACTGAATCGGTCCCGCTGTGGATGGTGGCGCCCAAAGGTGAGGAACTCGGATCAATGGCCAGGGCGGCTGGGCCATCGTTGCTTTGACGTGAACCAAAGGGGCGAAGCCTGGAGGCGGAGTCGGAGCTGCCCGGCTCCCCGGATGAGGAGGCCGAGCCTAAAGTAGCGGTTTCACTGGAAGCTGAATCTGGAGTCGAGGGAGGGAGCCGAACCAGGGGTTCGGAAGGCGGCGGCGATTCGTTGGTTGGAGTGCCGACCCCGGACTCAGAGAGAGCATCTGGAGTTGCGATCTTGGGGTTGTGATTTTGTCGGTCTTCGGGCATCGCATTTCCTCTTTGGTAAAATCCTTGGCCGCCGAACGGTTTACCCGGCGGCAAAACTGACCGTCGGTCTGGCTTCCAGAAAAGAATGCAATATTAAGGCCAAAAATTAACCAAAAATTGAAATCGCCCGAGACGGTCCCTTTGGGCCCGCTTAAGGTCCAGCTGGTGGTGGGAGAGTTTAGGGTCGCCGACAAAACGGAAAAATGTTAATAACTGGATGAGGACCGGAGGCGGACCACCAATAAAACCCATGGTTATTTTTAAACTATGGACTTAAACTAAGGTGTGTTGTAAAATCTTACTAATAAGTCCTTACCCTTTTTAAGGACCAAACCGGTTGGAAAATCAGCCGGTTCGGTTTTTTCTGGCGGTGGCTTTTAATGTTAAAAAAGAACTGCCCTCTGTCTTTATTATAGCATTAAACTTAAAGCCTCGGTGGAGGCCAAAATTTGGGTTGCCAGCCGCTCAATTTTTTAGTCTTTTGGGCTGGATTTATTGGATATGGGATTATTTGGACCGTGGCATGTGGTCTAAAGGTAATAATTTGCGACTTTTTGCTTTAAATATTGAACAGTCCAAGCATATTAGGCGGTTTCTTCGCTGGCATCTGGGTTATTTGGCGGTGGTGGCTCTGTTTTTTAGCTGGATGTACATGACCGGTCGATTCCGGAGTTCTTTTTTCTGGCGCGAAAGATTTTTGTTTCTGGTTTTAGCTCCGCTGGTCACCGCTGTCTTCGTTGCTGTTGGCCCTTGGCGGCGTAAATGGCTGGCGGCTTTGAAGGATATGTACACCAGGCTGGAAGGCCAGACTGTTTTCTGTGTGATGGCCGGTTTCGTTTTTTTGTTTGGTTTTTTTATCTACACCCTTTTGATTTGGGGACTGGCGACTCTGGTTCCGGCCCTGGTCCATATGTAACAAGCTGTGGCTAGTATTGTTTGAGGGAGGCTTTTGAAATCGTCTGGCTCCCAGCGGTCAAAAATTGTGAGCTGGGCCACTGCTGGCTGACACCCCCCGTCGGGGTGTGCCTCGTTTTCCGGCGGCGAGCGTCGTAAAAAGGTTTGGTTTAGGCCTTATCGAGACCGAGCGTCTGTTGGGAGGGATTTTAGATTGAGCCGTTTTCGTCTCTCTTTCATCACTTTTTTAGCTCTCTCCCTTTTGGCCGCCGACTTCCAGATAATTCTGGCCGACACCCTCCGAATGGTTTACCCACTGCCGCCGGTCAGTTTGGATCCCCAGCGTTATCCGCCGGATCCGGCCGCATGGCCGGTCATAATGACCTCCTACAAGCGGCTCTTTGATCTTAAGCCCGGTACTACTGAGCTTGACAACACCGATTCGGCGGCCACCACTTACCGCATTTCCGATGACGGGCTGATCTACACGATTTTACTAAGGGAAGGGCAGACTTTTTCCGACGGCTCTCCAGTTGACAGCTACGCTGCTTTGTTCACCTTCGATCGCCTAATGTCTTCTGAGACTGGCCGGGTCTATTTCGGTCCGTTAAGATTTTTAGAAATCGTGGGTCCCTACACCTTTCGGTTTCGTCTCGATCGCCCTTGGGCTCCGTTTATATCCGCCCTGACCACGCCGATGGCTTCTTTGATTAGCCCTGGTCTAGCCACCAAATCCACAGGGTTTCTTGATCGCCGGACCCTTGGTTCTGGACGGTTTGAAGCTGAGCTGGTGGACGACAGCTCCTTGACCATGAAGATTAGAGCCGATTCAGCGACCATCCCTAAGCTGGATCGGGTCGAGTTTTTCTTTGAGCCCGATGAGGCCCAGCGAGTCAGGGTGATGGTCGAAAAAGAGGCCCATTTGGCCTGGGGAACGGCGGCATCGGCCGGGGATAATTACCTGACCCTTTCGGTGCCCACTTTCGAGACTAAGTTTGTGGCCTTTAATCTCGCCAGGCCCTACCTGAAACTTGATGGGATCAGAGAAGCTATTTCACTGCTTATCTCGGCCGCTTTTGCCGGCCAAAAGGAGTACCGGGTGGCCGGTTTCGGGCCGGCCGGGTTGCTGCCGGGATTTGATCCCGGGCCGGCAGCTAATGTAGACCCAATAGAGTCCCGGCAAAGAGCTGCGGAAATCTTAACCAGGGTCGGCCCGACCAGGGTGCCATTGGATCTGGTTTACTGGACCGATGACCCTGCCGGGCGCCAGGATGCCGAGATTTTGGCAGCCAGCCTTTCGGCCGGCGGCTTAAGCGTCCGGTTAGTGCCGCTTTCCGGCAACCACGGCCGGGGGATCTTGGAGAAAAGGGATTTTGATTTGCTTTTGGACCGCCGCCGGCCATGGCTTCCAAGCCCGGAAATGTGGCTGGGCGGATTTTTGGATTCCCGCTCCTCAATTGACGGAAACCCGGCCGGATTTACCGATTCGGCGGCCGATTCTTTGATTGCCGAAATGAGTACCGTTGATCGGGCCGAACGGGACCGGGTTTTAAAGAGGCTGACCAATTTGGCTCTCGACCAGCGTCCGTACAAGATGATTTATCAAAAGCCTTTAAATATTGTCGTTGACCAGAGGCTGGCCGGACTCAAACCTCACCCCATGTGGCCGGAGGTCTGGCCGGTGGAATCGGTCAACCTGGATCCGTTTAAGCCTAAAGTCCAGGTCTTGGTGCCCGAGCCGCCGCAGGGGCCGTTGATCAAAAGTTTTGATCACCCAGTGGCCGAACCTTACGAGTGAGAACGAAGGCGCAATTTAATGAGATCCAGACCATTTACAAGCATGCTTTGAAGTTAAATCTCTGAGCACCTATCACCAAGCCCAGCCTTAGACTGGTCTTTTTGGACACTGGGAGGGCATTTTAGTTAGACTGGCAGTCATTTTAGGGTTGATGATAAAATTAGAGCATAATGTGGTTATTGTTAGATTTTATGTCCGCTTTTTTTGACATTTTTTGAATCGGTTGTCTTAATGTCTCGACCAAAAAAAGTTCCTTCTGAAGTTTAATTGGGCAAAACACCATATTAGGAGGTTATTATTGTGGATAATGAAGTCATCAAAGCTATCTTGGAACGACGCAGCATTCGAAGTTTTAAGCCCGAGCCTGTACCCGATGGTGTTCTGGACACGATACTCCAAGCCGGGAGTTTTGCTCCCACCGCTAACGGGACCCAAGCTTGGCATATCACAGCTATAGTTGGCCAGGAGAAAATCGCCGAGCTTGACGCCAAGCTCAAAGAGTCCTCCAAAATCGAAGGATTTGACCGCTATCGCAAATTTGTGAGCGGAGCCTACACCATCAACTTTAAAAACGGCCCGGTCTTTGTCATCGTTGGCAGCCACCGGACAGAGTCGGTTTGTCCGGTTGAGGACGGGACGCTGGTTTTGGGCAACATCCTTTTGGCCGCCCATGCTCTGGAACTGGGCGCCTGCTGGATTAACCAGCTGGTTGCCGTCGGTGAGGAGCCAGGGTTTAGGAGCTACCTGACCAGCCTGGGTTTTCCGGCCACCCACCTGGTGATCGGCTCAGCCGTCATCGGTATCCCGGCTTCCCCCCATCCCAAAGCTCACAAGAGAAAGCCCGGTCAGATTAACGTGGTCAACTGAGAACTGGACGATTTTAAAAGCAATCATGTAATATATTGTTGCTAATCAATATCTTTTAGTATTTGATGCCAGCAAGGGCCGCAAGTTTTAAGGCTCTTGCTGGTTTTTTTTGATATTAATTGGGCCACGGACCGGTCAGGCGGGAGAGCCAGGCTTCAAGATGAGACACATCCAGGTGAGATCGAAGCCATAACCCGGTAGAAAAAAAATGATTAGACCAAAAATTTTATTTAAATTGTCTTGACATATAAGTTAATGAGAGTTATGATTAGCTAGAAGCAATAGCCTAACTAAAATTGACAGGCTAATCACTAATGAAACAAAGTATTTTGACAGTTTACTGAGGCTCTCTCGGGATGATTTCTTGGTAAAGGTCGAGTTTTTTTGATTGCCTTGGCTTGGTTTTTTTGGCCTTGGCTTTTTTAGTCTCGAAAAGGATGCTGATAAACCAGAATAAGGACAGGATAAAAACAGAATATTTCGGTTAAGCATGGGTTTAGGCTGGTTAAAGCCGGAGGCTCGGTTAGTCCGGTTATCAAGGGGACGAAGGGCCGCAGTCACGACGATGATCTCATAAGTTTGACGTTTAGCGTCAGCCTCAATGGCTGGGATTTAAGTTTGTAAATAAAGTTGAGGACTATTTCTGGGGGGGAAATTTTTCCGGTTTTAAGGAGCTGATTTAAAATATGTTGGATCTTAAATTTGTCCGCGAAAATCTTGAGTTAATTGGACTGATGATCGCCCGGCGCCGCAACGATCCGGCGGCTTTGGGCCAGTTTTCCGAACTCGACCAAAATAGACGGGCCCTTTTAAAGCAGGTAGAAGAACTAAAAGCTGAGCTTAACCGAGCCAGTGACCAAGTGGCGGCTCTTAAAAAGTCCGGGGAATCAACCAGCGATTTAATTGAGGCCAACCGAGAGCTCGGCCGGAAGATCAAGGAGCTGGAACCGGATTTGGCTCAGGTCGAGGAGGCCCAGAAGGATTTGTTGGCCAATATTCCCAATGTTCCAGACTCATCGGTGCCTGAAGGCGACGAGACGGCCAACCTTGAGGTCAGGCGCCATCTTGAGCCGCCTAAGTTTGATTTTGAGCCCAAAAATCACTGGGAGCTCGGGGAAAACGGCGGCTGGCTGGATTTTAACCGAGCGGCCAAAATTTCTGGGAGCCGGTTTGCGGTTCTTTACGGACCACTGTCGAAGCTCAACCGGGCCCTGATTAGCTTTATGCTGGATCTGCACACCGAAAAGCACGGTTACCTTGAAGTTTGGCCGCCGGCTTTAATCAACTCCCGTTCGATGTACGGCACTGGACAGCTGCCTAAGTTTGCCGAAGACAGCTTTAAAATTGTTGAGCGTGATCTATGGCTGGCCCCGACTGCTGAGGTCCCGCTGACCAATCTCAAAAGAGACGAAGTTTTGGATAATGATGAACTCCCGATTTCTTTGACCGCTTATACCCCATGCTTTCGGGCTGAGGCTGGGGCGGCCGGCCGGGACACCAGGGGCATGATTCGAATGCACCAGTTCGATAAAGTCGAGCTGGTCAAGTTTGTCAGGCCCGAAGACTCCTTGGCTGAGCTTGAAAAGCTTACGTCCGATGCCGAGGAGGTTTTAAAGCTCTTAAAGCTTCCTTACCGGACCGTGCTTCTTTCAACCGGGGATATGGGTTTTGCCTCAGCTAAAACTTACGATCTTGAGGTCTGGCTCCCTGGTCCGGGCGTTTACCGGGAAATTTCTTCCTGCTCCTGCTTTACTGACTTTCAAGCCAGGCGGGCCAACATACGGTTCAAAAGAGTCAAGGGAGGCAAATCCGAATTTGTCCATACCTTAAACGGCTCCGGCCTGGCCGTGGGCCGGACTTTGGTGGCGATTTTGGAAAACTACCAACAGGCCGATGGGTCGGTGGTGGTACCTGAGGTTTTAAGGCCTCTGATGGGCGGCATTGAGGTTATTGGCCGGCCGGTGGACTAAAGCTAAAGCTCAATGACTAACCCCTTACCGGAGGCAAGGCCGTGTTAGAGGATGACGTGAGGGCTAATCAAAAGTCTCAACTTATTAAACATATAATGTTAGCCGGGACCTTGTTTTTTTTGTCATTGGTCCTGGCGGTATCGGTTATCTACGCCATGAATTTGATGCGGGAGGGCGGACGAAATCGTTTGGAAAATCGGGTCAGCGTACCGTTGTCACCCCCGCCGGAAGAAGGTCCCAAATTAAGTCAAAGAGATCTGGCTGCATTGCTGGGCTCCAGAGAGCTTGAGCTAGAGCGGGGTTCTTTTTTTGTGATACCCGGGGAGCGGGAGTTGTTGGTCAAAACTACCCTCGAACCCGACCTCCAGGCGGCCGCATCCTCCTGGGTCAACGGGTCCGGGGCTCTCATGACGGCTTTGGTGGTCATGGAACCAAGAACGGGCCGGATTTTAGCTATGGCCGGCAGCCAGGACGCCGAGCAGCGCAATACGGCTCTGCTTTCTGTTTTTCCAGCCGCCAGTTTGTTTAAAATTGTCACCGCTGCAGCCGCCCTGGAAAGCGGCGGGCTGTCAGCCGATTCAGCCCTAAGTTATGACGGGGGCAAGCACACCCTTTACAAAAATAACGTCCAAAAAGATACTGCTCAGGGTAATCATAGCGTTACTTTCAAGGAAAGTTTCGCCGATAGTATTAATTCGGTCTTTGGAAAACTGGGAGCTCACACCCTTGGGGCCGACAACCTCTATGATTATGCCAACCGCTTTGGCTTTAACCGGCCCATCGCCTTTGATTTGCCCTTGGGGACCTCCGTATATCCAGGCGATCCATTATCTGATGATACCTTCCGCTTGGCCGAACTAGCCTCAGGATACAACCGCGAAACGCTCTTGAGCCCGGTCCATGGAGCTCTTTTGGCGTCCATGGCCATTAACGGCGGGTTAATCTTTGAACCCTTCGTGGTCTCAGAGGTTTTCGATCGTCAAAACCACATCTGGTACCGGGGCCAGACCGAGGCTGGAAGCCGGGTGCTCAGCCCCGAGGCCGCTTCAGAACTGGCGGTCATGATGCAGACAACCATTACCTCTGGAACGGGCCGCAAGAAATTTTACGACTCTTCCAGCCACCCGGTGCTGTCACAGCTGACTATCGGCGGCAAAAGTGGCTCGATTAACGATGTTGATGGCAATCGGGTCGACTGGTTCGTAGCTTATGGTCAGCCTAAAGATGAAAAGTCCCAAGCCGGCGCCTTGGCCCTGGCCGCCGTTGTAGTCCATTCTGGGTATACCAACGTGGTCAGCCAGGATCTGGTCAGGAAAGCTTTTTTGTTATATTATGACCAAAGATTTTCCACTGAAAATCCCGCCTTGGTTGTAGCGGGCCGAAAGCCAGGTCGCAACTAAAGAGACAGCCGAGGCGAGATCTATAGCAATTGGGGAAAATATACCACAAACTCTTTGGCCCATAGCGGCCGCCAGGAAAGGAGCGAGCTTGATAATCCTGGCCGAACGGGGTATTTTTATCCTTATTTGATCGGAATTTGCTCGGACAGGGTTTTCGGCCTACCCAATGACAGTATTAGCTATTAACGGAAGTCCCAGAGCTAAAGGCAACACCTCTACTATGCTCAATTGGGTCCTCGACGTCCTCAAAGAAGAGGGATTTGAGACTCAATTAGTGGAAGAAGCCGCCAAGCCAGTCCAGGGCTGTATTTCCTGTTTTTACTGCGTCAAACATCAAAAATGCGTCCACCAAGACCAGATCTCGGAGCTGATGCCCGCAATCGCCGCCGCCGAGGCCCTAATCCTGGGTTCTCCGGTCTATTTTGCCGATTTGACTCCTTGGCTCAAAGCTTTAATCGATCGCACAGGACTGGTGATGCTCAATTCTTCAAACCCTCTCAAGCGTAAGCCTGGAGCGGCGGTGGTGGTGGCCAGGCGGGCCGGTCATGTCCACACCTTTGATTCCATCAACCATTTTTTTGGCATAACCGAAATGTTCACCGTGGGCTCAAGCTACTGGAACCTCGGGGTCGGAGCTCCGGTTGGGAGCGTCGAAGCCGACGAGGAAGCCAAAAATACCATGGTCAACCTCGGCCGGAACATGGCTTGGCTGCTTAAAAAAATAGCCGGCTAGTTTTGGTCTGGTTTTGAGCTGGTTGATAAAGGCCGGTACTGACTCTGGGGGACAATATCCATTAAAGACGCCAAAAAAAAGTCCCTTGAGCCGACATTGGGGTGATGATTGGCTCTAAGTGTCTTCAGAGAACCCCTTGGTCGGGTAAAAACGTCAATAACAATCCTTTGGCCTGCCAGGAGCCGTTTCTTAATGGTCTTGAAGGTAGGGAGAGGGTTTTGGCCAACCGGTTATGGGGGAGCTTTAAAGCTCTTGCCTTGAATTGTTGGACCTTCTTTCCAATATTTTATGCTCCTGGACCTGGGCTTCTTTATCCTCACCCTCAAGGTCAGGAGCATTGGGAACATCTGGCCCTTTCCCCCATGAATCGTCGCCCCAAGTTGAGCTTTTCGAACAACTCGTTGAAGATGCCCATGAGTTTATGACCGTATTCACTCAGTTTTGGGGGACTGACGCAATCAACTAAGAATTGGAAGGACTACTATGTTATTATACGGCAATTACTGGCTTTTCTGGTTTGCCATGGGATTTGGCTTTTTAGCCCTTGAAGTTCTGACTCCGGGCATAGTTTTTTTGTTTTTCGGCCTCGGTAGCTGGACGGTCCTTTTGATTTTGCTCCTTTTTCCTTTGCCGCCCTCAGTCCAATGGATAATTTTTGTCGTCGTATCAGTGGTCTTTTTGATAACCCTTCGCCGTCAATTTAAACGCATTTTAAGCAAAAAAGAAATTGGCCGCTCCGACAGCCTCAGAGAACCCATGGTGGCCAACAGTTACTTGGGCCGCGAAATTGAGGTGGTTAGTGAGATAACCCCGGAAAAGCCTGGTCTGGTTGAACTTAACGGCACCAACTGGCAAGCTCGCAGCCGGGTTGCTATCCCCAAGGGGGCCTGGGTCAAGGTTTTGGAGGTCCAAAATCTCAGTTTGTTAGTTGAGCCGGTCGGGGAAAAAACTCAACCGTAATGGCCGCCTAACTGGCCAGGGGATAACTCTGAAGCCGAGCCGAAGAAGCCAAGCTGTAAAATTTGGTCAGCGGCTAGAATCAGTTGTTGTGTTGATATGATAGAGTTTATTAAAAATATTTTTGGTTGATTTATGACGACTGAAATTTTTTTAGTTATTATTTTTGTTGGTTTAGTAATCTTTGCCGTTTTCCTTTTCATTAACTACATCCGGGTCGTTCCCCAAAACGAAGCCTATGTTGTTGAGCGTTTGGGCAAGTACTCTGAAACTCTTACTTCTGGTTTCCACTTCCTCATCCCCTTTATCGATCGGGTGGCCTATAAACACACTCTCAAAGAGCAGGTTATAGACGTTCCCCCACAGATTTGTATCACCGGCGACAACATCAGTGTTGAGGTTGACGGTGTTCTTTACATGACGGTCATGGATCCCCAAAAGGCTAGTTACGGCATCAACAATTATTATAACGCCGCCATCCAGATGGCCCAGACTACC
>JAISWF010000264.1 GCA_031271165.1 Deltaproteobacteria bacterium | reverse complement strand
CGATTTGTTGGACAGCTAAACCAGGAACCCCTACACAGCTCTGTTTTAAGGAGATGAGTTCCATGATCACATGAAACAGTTACCCCGTAAGGGCTTGATATGGTTAAGTACCCATTCATAAACCTCCCTGGGTGATCGTCCCCGGGCCTTTGATCTTGGACAGCACCCTGGAGAGTTGATGTAAGGGGGGTTAGGATTTCAAATCGCCCTTTTTGGACAATGAAGGTGGCTTATTTCCTAGGGTTTAGCCTACCCAACACCCAGTCTGGCGATTTTCTTGGACGGCTGTGTAGCCTCTTAAATTGTTGATATTACATTGGCTTGTCGGCCCCTCAAAGTCAACCTGATTCCCAGCAATCCATTGACAAGGCCAATAATCAGGTCAGATTAAAAACAGGCCCTAGAAGTTGAATTCTTCGGGGTCATAATCGTCATCATAGTATTCCAGTATTTCTTCGAAGAAACTATCGTCATCACCACTACTGGGTTGGCCGCTTTTACGGGCTTCCAGAGCCTCTAAGAAACTATAATACCCATATACGCCGCCGATATCTTCAGGTGGGCACTTTCTAGCCCCAGCCACGATTCCCCAGCCAGCATGCTTAATTGGCTGCTTAGGCTCATAGTTGAGTTGCAAAACCTTGATCAGATGCTGCCAATCATCTCCGAAATCGTACGTATAAGTAAATGTATCATTTTTAACAAATTTAAAAGAATTTATAGTATATTTATGAGCATCTTCGTCTTCGTAATCAAAATCTAGGGTGGGGCCAATTAGTGCATCGTCACGAGAACTAAAACTATTGCCAAAAATCATAAATTGATAGAGATGGCCACCAAACCAACCCATTACATCCTTGATTATCTCATGAAATGAGGCCATAGTTGTGTCGCCAGACGCATAAAACCGTCTCCATATCTTTGGCTTAATTCTTTTTAGCTCAATTCTAAACAAGTAATAATTGCTATTTTTGGCCATAAAAAATCCTTTTAAAAAAAATTTCCTTATATTGATATCTTAAGCAACTATCGGCATCTGGAGAAACTTAAGAAGACTAAAGCCAAAGGGATTTGTCTTGGCGGTGAGTTACGACTTCATGGCCCCAAGCCCGACCTAGTGAAACGGCCCCTACCTGGCCGGTAATTAGACTGCCTAAGGCTGCGAAGATATTAAGAGGCGTCGTCAGTTTCTGAGCCAATAGGCAGCCTTGGACCTCCACTGAGTCTGGCTCAGGTGGATATTGCTGATACTCGGTCCGAGTATCGTTCCGAGTATCAGGGGGCGCCTTAAGGGCTTTTTTGGCTGGCAGGTTGAGGCAAATCTGTCTATGCCCTAACCTTACAATAGCCATTTTTAGCAAGCTCGAAGCCAATTTAAATATGATCAACCGGTAAAAACCCTCAAAATCCTGAAATCTGAAATTTTTTATAAGTAATTTCAGGATGTTAAAAATGTCAAAAATGCAAAAATGGGGTTTTTACCGATCGCTCAAATATGTTCTTAATTTTAAGATCTCAAGCACCATAAAACCATGACCGTATTTTTATATGACCTCCACTTACTTAATTTCCAACCTTTTCCAATTTTTTCAATTTAGCGGCCCAAAAAATCATCTTTTGGCACTCATTGAAGATAAGTCAGAACACTTTAATTTTTGTTGCGATACAGTCGAGCATTGACTTATGATATCAACAACACCACCAAGGGTCAAGTATTTTGGCTCCTGAACTAAGACACCAGCACCAAAGAGTGAAAACTTTCAAAAACTCGTCAAACAGCCGGGATGGCCCTCTGATTGACCAACAGCCCGTCTGTAGTCACAGTAGTCCAACCCCGAGGGACTAGTCGGCAACCGCTTCTGACATTTGGGGCAGCCAAAATGCTCATAAATGTGTTTTTGATTAAAACCGGCTATGGGCTAAAAATCATAGTCTGCCGGATACAAAATATTGCCCGTACGTCCGCTCCTCACCCCAGGCCAAAGTCCCCAAAAAATAACTTTCCTATCTGAGTTTCCCCAGTCGCCTTGGTGGTGGCGCAAAATTAAAAAAAAATCGAAATGTAAGGTTAGGCTGTGTTATAATATCAAAACTGTCAAGTTTCTAGTAATTTTTTAACTATAAATTTTTTAAATAACAATTTGCTTTTTTTTAAACAATCAAATTTTGTCTCATTTTAAGTTAAATATTCTCGGCTCAGGAGCGGCCTTTTTGGAAAAATATGCTAAAAATAATTCAAAATGACATCACCGACCTTTGTCGGGTCATGAGCACTGTCATCGGAGTTAACATTGAAATCGTCGATGTCGCTCTGACCAGAATAGCCGGAACCGGCATTTATTCTAATCAAGTCGGAGAGCAAATCGGACCGGCCAGCGGCATATACCAAAAAGTTTTTGACGGGGCGGGGACGATTTATGTCGACAACCCTGGCCAGCACCCAGCCTGCCAAGGCTGTCTGGCTTTAAACGATTGCCCGGAACTTTTAAATCTTTGCACTCCCATAGAGCTTGACGGCCAAATCTTGGGGGTAATTGGGCTAATCTGTTTTGAACCGGAGGAAAAATTACGGGTGGCCCAAAAAAAAGAAGTTTTCTGGGAACTCATCGGACAGTTGGCTCAAACTATCGCCAGAAGAGTTCAAGCCGAATTGAGCTCGGAAAAAGCCAGGCAGACCCTAGACGCCCTGCTGGAAATAGCCAATTTTGGCAGTCATGGGGTAGTTATCGTCAGCCGTCAAGGCTCGATTTCTTACATCAATCAGGCCGCCGCCGCCGAACTCAACCTGGGCCAGAAACCAATTGGCCTGCCGATACAATTTCGGGATACCGGCAACAATTTAGCCGGCATGGCCGAGTACGAAGTCAAGGTCAACGGCCAAGACCGGGTGGTCTTTGGCAACCTCAAAACTCTCCGCAGCAGCGATCCCATCTTTCATCTGGCCCTGGTTACCGAGCCCATGCCCCGGCTTTCCGACATTCTCTCCCAGGTCGGTTCATCGGTTGACAGTCCCGGGGGTCTCCAAGCCATTGTCGGAGCAAGCGAAGAACTTGCCAAACTCAAGGCCAAGGTCTTAAGGATAGCCTCAACCTCATCTACAGTTTTAATCACCGGAGAGAGCGGGACCGGTAAAGAGATGTTTGCCCGGGCCATCCACGCCGAAAGTCCCAGGTTCGACAAGCCCTTTGTCGCCATCAACTGTGGAGCCATCCCCGATGAGCTTTTGGAAAGCGAGCTTTTCGGGTACGTCCGAGGTGCTTTTACTGGAGCCAGCCAGACCGGACGAATGGGAAAATTTGAACTGGCCAACGGCGGAGTCATATTTTTAGACGAAATCAGCTCCATGTCCCTGTACCTGCAGGTCAAGCTCCTGAGAGTGCTTCAGGAAAAAACATTTTCCCGCTTGGGCTCCAACCGATTGATCACCGTTGACGTTAGAGTTATCGCCGCATCCAACGATGACTTGCTCAAGATGATCGATGAAAGAAGATTTCGGGGGGACCTGTTTTTCCGCCTCAACGTCATCCCCCTGGAACTGCCGCCCCTGCGGCAGCGTCTGGGCGACATTCCTGTTTTGGCTGAATATTTTCTGGACCGCTATTGCCGCCGCTTCGGCAAACCTCCGGCCAGGCTGACCCCGGGTATCCTCAAGACCTTTTTGGCCTATCACTGGCCGGGTAACGTCCGGGAATTTGAAAACTGTATCGAATACATGGTCAACCTCCACGAAGGCGGACCGCTGAACGAGTCCCTGGTCCCGGCTAACATTCGGGTGGCAACTATGGCAGCCAAAGAGACCCGGGCCGACCTCACGACAGTTTCGCCATCCACTCCCCCCGAAAATGAGGTCGTAGCTTTAGAGCGCCTGGAGCGGGAAGCCATCTGCGGAGCCCTGGCCCGCTTCGGCCACACCACCACCGGTAAAAAAGAAGCCGCCCGGGCCCTGGGCATTGGCCTGGCCACTCTTTACCGCCGCCTGCGCCATCTGGGGCTGAGTAATTCCAAAGTGGCCAACTAAAGACAATTGCCCCTCAACCCCTCCCTGAACCAGCCCCGACCTAAAGCGGTTTTCCGGCCGCCAGGCCCCTTTACGGCCTGACCTTCTTGGTCATCTTAACCCATTGGGGCTCATAGTCGGTCCTCTCATTTCCTGCCTTTTATCTTCTGGTCCTTTCAACTCGGGCCTTATTTTTTTCTCAAACTGATAAAATTGCCCCTCAAATTCTCTTCTCAAAATGATAATTATCATTTTGAGAAAATAAGGCTTTTGAACTACCTACGGTTAACATCTTTAATTTACTAATTTTTATCAAAACAGCCTCTTCGGCACACTCTTTGCTTTACACGATTTCAACCCCATCACCACCCTGGAAAGTCAGACTATTTTTAACAGGAGCTATCAATGAAAGAAGTCGAATTTTTAATCAATGCCATGGGCCGCCAACCGGGTGAAAAGGCCGCCGATCTGGACAATTTTAACCATCGCACGGCGCAGGAAGTCCAAAACTTCCACCGCAGCCTGACCGGGTACTCTCCCTCCCCCCTCCATGATCTAACCGAGCTAAGCCGTTGTCTCGGTTTGGGCCGCATCTGGCTTAAAGACGAATCCAGGCGTTTTGGTTTAAACGCTTTTAAGGTGCTGGGCGGGTCCTATGCCATGGGTCGGTACTTGGCCGAAAAAATCGGAACCGAACTCTCGGTTTTAGGTTTTGAAGGCTTAAGGACCGCTCAAGCCAGGGCCAAGACAGGAATTCTCACCTTTGTAACCGCCACCGACGGCAACCACGGCCGGGGCGTAGCCTGGACGGCCAAGGAACTTGGCCACCGGGCGGTAGTATTCATGCCCAAGGGCTCAGCCCAGATCAGAGCCGACAATATCAGGGCCACCGGAGCGCAATGCCATATCACCGAGCTCAACTACGACGACGCAGTCAGGCTCGCTGACTCCTACGCCAGCGAGCACGGCGGAGTCATGGTCCAAGATACCGCCTGGGAAGGCTATAAAGATATTCCTCTCTGGATTATGCAAGGCTACATGACTCTGACCCAGGAGATTTTGGATCACTTTGCCGCCGTCAGGGAGTCGGGACCGACCCACGTTTTTTTGCAAGCCGGGGTGGGTTCCTTTGCCGGAGCCGTTTTGGGCCGCCTGACCTCGGCCTTGGGTCCCGACTCATTTAAGACGGTTATAGTCGAACCCCACCAGGCTAATTGCTATTACCGCTCCTTTTTGGCTTCCGACGGCAGTCCTAAGAACGTCGGCGGCCAGATGGAGACTATCATGGCTGGCCTGGCCTGCGGCGAGCCTAGCATCTTAAGCTGGCCGGTTATACGTGATTACTCGGCGGCGGCCGTATCATGCGCCGACCACATCGCCGCCAACGGCATGAGAATTTTGGCGGCCCCCAAGCCCGGCGATCCTCAGGTAATCTCTGGGGAGAGCGGAGCAGTAACCGCCGGAGTTTTGGAATACTTGGTCACTCGTGAGCCCGAAACAGCCGCCTCACTGGGACTGGGCCCGGACTCGAAAGTCTTATTAATCAGCACCGAGGGTGACACCTCGCCCGGGATATACCGACAAATCGTTTGGTATGGTCAGCACCCGGACTCGGAAAGGAAGTGGGAGAATGCTTAACGATAATCAAAAAAAAGAGGTCCTCGGACTTCTGACCAAACTTATAAAAGCCCGCAGTTACTCAGGTCAGGAAGACCTCGTGGTTGCAGCCCTCAAAGACCACATGACTGAAAACGGTTTTGATGAAATCGCCGTCGACCGTTACGGCAGCATCACCGGTACCATCAGGGGCAACCGGCCCGGACCAAATATCCTTTATGACGGGCACATCGACACTGTACCGGTCCCGGATCCGCAAGCCTGGACCCATGACCCCTTTGGCGCCCAGATTGTCGAAGGCAAGCTCTATGGCCGGGGGACCTCCGACATGAAGGGAGCGGTAGCGGCCATGGTCTGTGCAGCCTCTAACTTTAAAAAAGAAACCAAAGGCAACTTTGCCGGAAGCGTCAGCATTGCCGGCGTAGTCCACGAGGAATGTTTTGAGGGCATTGCTGCCAGAGAAATCAGCCGGCGGCTCAACCCCGACTACGTAATCATCGGAGAAGCCTCGGAGCTGAACCTTAAGATTGGTCAGCGCGGACGGGCCGAAATCACCGTTAAAACCTTTGGGGTGCCGGCTCACTCGGCCAACCCTCAATGCGGGGTTAACGCAGTTATGTCAATGATGAAACTGATCGGCCAACTCGAACAAATCCAGCCACCTACCCATCCTACTCTGGGGGCCGGAGTCAACGTTTTAACCGATATCATCTCCAGCCCCTATCCCGGGGCCTCAGTCGTCCCGAGCCTCTGCCGGGCCACCTATGATCGGCGCCTTCTGGTCGGCGAAAAACCTGATGACGTTCTAGCCCCACTCAAGCAGGCCGTTTTAAAACTTTCTGAAACCGATCCCAATTTTAAAGCCGACGTATCACTGGCCACCGGCCGGGAGCAATGCCATACCGGCGATTTCATCGAAGGCAAAAGATTTTTCCCAGGCTGGCTCTTTGATTCAAACGAGCCCTTTATTCAAAAAGCATTGGCCGCTTTGCAGAAAATCGGACTAAATCCAATGGTGACTCACTATTGCTTTTGCACCAACGGCAGTCACTATGCCGGAGAAAAGGGCATCAAAACTTTTGGGTTCGGTCCATCCAGAGAAAATCTGGCTCACACCATCGACGAGTATATTGAACTCGAGCAATTATATTCCGCTACGGCCGGCTATCTGGCCATCAGCCAAGCGCTTTTGGGCGTCTGATAAGGGGCTTTTTCATGCATTCAACGTTTTATATCATTATTGGCTACATGACGGTCATGATCGGCATCGCCCTGTTCGTGTCCTTCCGTAAAGTTAAAAACTCCGAGGATTTCCACTTGGCCGGCCGCTCCCTGGGTCCCTTGATGATGGCCGGAACGCTGGCGGCCGCTGAAATTGGCGGCGGCTCAACTATCGGGGTGGCCGCCAAAGCCTACGACTCGTGGGGTCTTTCGGCCGGCTGGTACGTAGTCAGTGCGGGCATAGGAATTTTTTTGGTTTCTTTTGTCGCCCCCTTCCTGAGACGGTCGATGGCCACCACCGTCCCGGAAATCCTGGCTCGGCGTTACGGCAAACCTTCTCACCTAATCAGCACCTTTTTGGGCTTTGCGACATTGTTTGTCGCCACCGCCGCCCAGATTAAGGCCACCAGCACCATCATCCAGACCGTTTCCGGCAGCAGCTTTGTGACCACCACCATTTTGGTGACCATAGTGGTCACGGCCTACACTATGATGGGCGGCCTGGTCTCGGTGGCTTTCACCGACATCGTCCACATCATCTTCATCACTGTCGGAATGGCCATCGCCATGCCCATCATCCTCCACGGCGCTGGCGGTTGGGAAGCGGTCAGCCAGGCGGTGGCCGCCAAAGCCCCGGAAAAACTTAGCATGTCTTTGGTGGGTTGGAAAACTATTGTCGGCCTGATTTTGATGTACTTTATGACTTTCTCCACCGGCCAGGAAGCCGTTCAGCGCTACTTTGCCGCCAAAGATATCAAAACCGCCCGCCTCGGTTCCTTTCTGTGTTCCCTTTTGATGGCCTGCTACGGATTTATCCCGGCCATCATCGGAATGGTCGCCCTAGCCAACTTTGACAACATTTCTCCCAACCAGGCCATGCCCATGGCGGCTATGACCTACGCTCACTGGTCCATCGCCGGCCTAGTTATGGCCTCGGTGGTTGCCGCCACCATGTCAAGCGCTTCAGGCAACCTTATCGGTTCTTGTACCCTCTTTACCAAAGATATCTTTCAAAAATACATCAAGCGTAACGCCAGCGACCGGCAAATCGTCATCGTCTCCAAACTTGTCATTCTGGTCATGGGTCTGGCCAGTCTTTGGATTGCCCTAGACGAAAGCATTGGCATCATCCCGCTACTGGTTTTTGGCTTTACCATGCGGTCGGCCGGCCCCTTCGCTGCCTTTCTCTTTGGCTTTGTCTACAAAAACGCCACCAAAAACGGCGGCCTGGCGGCCATCGTCCTGGGCTCAATTGCCGCCTTTACCTGGCAATACTACGGAGAACCCTTTGGTATAATGTCGCTGGTCTTTGGTTCAGCGGTCAGTACCATTGCTTTCTTTACGGTCTCGAAAATCGAAATCGCCTTAAAAGTTCCGCCGGCCCCACCGGCTATTACCGAAGAGCATCTCAAGGCCAATACCCTGTCTGAACAAAGAGGACTCTAACATACCTTGGCCCTCTCTAACCTATCCTTACAGGCGCAAGTCAAAGACTTGCGCCTGTAAGGCGGCCCTAACCAGCCTGAATTAAAACAATACCAAGGCGCCTGGCTTCCATGGAATCATATCCAAAGCAGCCAAGAGCCCTGGGATTTATCAGCAACTGGGCTGGCTAATGTCGCTCGCCTCTCTGTCTGCGGACCCGAAAGGAAAAAAAAATGAAAACTTTGCTTACCAACGCCCGTATAATCGACGGGACCAGCGCCCAAGAGGTTTCTGGCTCGGTGGCTTTAGAGGGCCAAACCATATCTGGAGTTGGGCAGATCGAGCCCTCGGGCTTTGATCAGATTTTTGACACCCAAGGATTGGTCGTCGCCCCAGGCTTTATTGATACCCACAGCCACAGCGATCTGGAAGTTTTCCGCGACAACCGGCTGCTCCCCAAAATATGTCAGGGCGTCACGACCGAACTGTTGGGCCAAGACGGAATATCCATCGCCCCGCTGCCCGAGCAATTTATCAGCCCCTGGCGCAAAAACCTGGCCGGTCTCGACGGGGACATGGAAGAATTTGACTGGACCTTCCGAACCACTGATAATTACCTCAGGCTTTTGGAAAAAAACCACTCGTCGACCAACCTTTTTTACCTGGCCCCCCACGGCAACGTCAGGATGGAGGCCATGGGGCTGGACGGCCGGCTGGCCACAGCTGACGAATTAAAGCTGATGGACCAAATTCTTGAACGCGAGCTTTCAGTTGGCAGCTACGGTCTGTCGACCGGGCTGATATACATGCCCTGCGCCTACAGCGACACTAATGAGCTCACCTCACTATGCCGGGTAGCCGCCCGTTACGACGTGCCTTTGGTTATCCACCAGAGAAGCGAAGCCGACACCATTATAGAATCGATGGAAGAGGTCATTTCGGCCGGCCGCGACTCGGGAGTTAAAATTCATTTCTCCCATTTCAAGCTCTGCGGCAAAAACAACGCCCACCTCTTTGACAAGGTTTTAGCTCTCCTCGATCAGGCCCAAGCCCAAGGACTTACGATTTCCTTCGATCAATATCCTTACGTTGCCGGAAGCACCATGCTGGGGGTCATCCTCCCGCCCTGGGCCCACAACGGTGGCACCGACCAGCTCCTGGCGAGATTGACCAACCCGGCCGACCGGGCCAAGATGATCCGGGACATTGAAAACGGCCTGCCAGGCTGGGACAACTTTGTGGCCTTTGCCGGCTTTGACGGAATATTTATCACCAGCGTCAAAAACAGCCAAAATGCCAGCGCCATCGGCCATAATCTCACTGAACTGGGGAAGGCTCGGGGTAAGGATCCACTGGAGGCCACCTTTGATCTGCTCTATGAGGAAGACAACGCCGTCGGCATGGTCGACTATTACGGCTTAGAAGAGCACGTCAAAACCTTTATGTCCAGACCAGAGCAAAATGTCTGCACCGACGGACTTATGGCTGGAAGTCCCCACCCCAGGGTTTACGGAGCCTTCCCCAGAGTCCTGGGTAAATACGTTCGCCAAGAAAAAGTGATGCCCTTAAACGAAGCCGTCCACAAGATGACCGGCCGGCCGGCTTCAGTCTTTGGTCTCAAGGACCGCGGCCGCATTGCCCCAGGCTACAAGGCCGATCTGGTTGTTTTTGACCCGGCGACCATAATCGATCAGGGCACTTTTGAAAACCCCAGGCAGCATCCTTTGGGTATCAAGCAGGTCTTTGTCAACGGCTCTCTGACTGTCGATAACGGGCAGTACCTCCCAGGAGCCCTCTACGGCCAGGTACTCCGCCGCTCGGCAGTCTGACGGCTTTTTCGGCTGGATAATACGTTTAATTGCACCTTTTTAGCCTGATTAGAGCCAAAAGTTAATAACCATACCAGCGGGACCTTAAGCCCGCCACAGGAGATCGTCATGAGTAATCCCGTCAGCGTCACCAGCGACAAACTTCCCGGGGCCGTCGGACCCTACTCCCACGCCTTGGTGGGCGGAGGCTTTATTTTTACCTCCGGCCAACTCCCGGTCGACCCGGCCACTCGGGCCATGCCCGACGACATTAAAGAGCAGGCCGCCTTGTCTCTGACCAACCTCAAAAATGTCTTAGCTGCCGGCGGCAGCTCCCTCGGCCAGGTGATGAAAACCACCGTGTACTTAACTGACATTAAAGACTTTCCGGCAGTCAACGAGGTTTACGCAACCTTTTTCCAGCAGCCCTACCCGGCTCGCAGCTGCTTTGCCGTCAAAGAACTCCCGTTAGGTGCCAAGATCGAAATAGAGGCCGTGGCTCTGGCTTAAAACCAAGCCCAGAGACCCAGAATTCTTGGGGGGCCGCTGGAGCGGTCCTTCACCAGCGAAAAAGCCAAGCTGACAGATGCTCCTGCCGGCTTGGCTTTTTATAAATCAAATCAATTACTATGAGATTGCCATGCACCACCAAAAACCTTGAAGTGTCCGTCTGAGATTCTAAAGTGGGCTACGCCCACAACCCAGATGGGGAGTCCAAGTTAAAGCGGCGTAGCCCGCTTTGGTTTTATCGTATGGTCCACGCTGTGCGCACCGCGCTGAAGTGCGGCGTTAGTGACTCCCGGACGCTGTTTCTTGTTTTTTTTGCGGTTTCGCATCCGTGAGTCACTAATGCAAAACTCTCTATTGCGTTTTGGCACACAGGTGTGCATACTATTAAGTAGGAAAAGCGGGAATTATCCCGCCAGAAAGGAGGAATCATTTTGAACATTCCATTGATGATCAACCGGTAAAAACCCTCAAAAACCTGAATTCTTAAATTTTTTGTCAGTAATATCAAGAAGTTAAAAATGACAAAAACGAAAAAATAGACTTTTTACTGGTCGATC
>JAISWF010000029.1 GCA_031271165.1 Deltaproteobacteria bacterium | reverse complement strand
TTGTCTGTCGGAACATCTATCAACACTTTTGCAGGATTAGTCATTTGTAATCCTCCTTGTATGCGCTAATAATAGCGCTTACAAAACAAAATGTCAATAGCGATTAAAAAAATTTTTTTGGCGTGAAACCTATATATGTAATGGCTAAGCTAATAGTGTACTACATGTGGCATCTGAAACTGCATTGTATGCGCTAACATTTTTTGGAGTTTAGGTTATAAATGATTGGGCAATTGTTGGGGATATTGTCGGCTCCCGTTTCGAGTGGGATAACATCAAAACCAAAGACTTTGAGTTTCTGACAGACCGCTGTAAGTTTACCGACGACAGCGTCATGAGCCTTGCCGTGGCCAAGGCCCTGCTTGACAGTAAAGGCGACTATGCCGACCTCGGAGCAGTTAAGGTAAAAAAAGCAAGACATCTGTCGTCCCTATACAAATTTCGGCTGGGGCAACATGTTTAGCACCTGGATATACTCGGATGACCCCAAGCCATATAACAGCTTCGGTAACATAGCGGCCATGCGTGTTTCCGCCTGTGGGTTGGCCACCAATACGCTTGAGGAAGCAATCGAATTTTCACTTAAGGTAACGCAGGTATCACACAATCACCCAAAGGGCATCAAAGGTGACCAGGCGACCGCCGTTTGCATTTTCCTCGCTCGTAACGGCAAAAATATTATTTAAATTCAGAGCTATATGAATCAGCACTACCATCCCCTGAATTTTCGCTTGACAACATACGTGACAGCTACCAATTCAACGAAACTTGTCAAAAAACCGTGCCGCAGGCGATAAAGGAATTTGCCGAATCGACCTCCTACTAGGACACAATAAGAAACGCGGTCTCCATCGGCGGCGACACGCTTGCCGCCATCACGGGTGGCATAGCTGAAACTTATTACGGCGTTCCGAACGATATACGCCAACATGCGCTGACATTCCTTGACGAGCGCCTGCTTACCATACTGACCGACTTTGAAAATGCCTATCCGCCGGCTCTCGAAAGAACTCAGGCGGCAGGCCAGTCAAGATAAGCGGACTTTAACGCTGTGTCAAAGCAACCTTCCGCTAGGAAAACTTTCAATTGCCCTAGCTTTCCGCCGATGAGGCCGAGTAAGCCTCATCCAGCGCCCAGCAAAAACTGTTTCGGTATCTTTTGGCCTGCCCCATCTTGCGAGGTCCGCTAAATCAAGACCAGGACCAGAGCTGCCTCATATCGTCAGACCGATGCTTTTGTTAAAAGCCTGTCCGATGCCTGCGGTGATGAACCCAAAAAGCCTCTTGGTTATTTATTGGCAGCTTAAAAAATCAAAAACTCAATTAATTACAATTAAAAATAAGTTCCTGCCGGAATTTTCAGAAGGCTGGAATGCCCAGTTCAGAGCCATACGATGGCCGGGCGGATTTATGAAATATGGCCGGATACGGCGGAAATATTTGGGCCAATTCCGGACTCGATGATGTTGCCAGCCACATGATCGAAACCGGCTGGCCTTTTAATGCCTTGGATTTTTTTAGTAGCTGGAGTTTTTAGCCCATATAAGGAAATGGGTCCCTCCATTACCTTGGCCATCAGGCTGGTATCGGTCGCCCACACCAGGGATTAAGACTTTAGATGGCCCGGCAATCCAGCCTCAACGGGCGGGAGAACCTTTGCGGCTCCGCATGGCTGACTGAGTTCAAAGGCTATGATGAGTATCAAGAGGGCCTAACGGCGGCTATGGTATGGCCGGCAAAGTTAACGTGGCTGTGCTGCATTGAGGACTTGATTAAAAGCCAAGGTGAGCAGATATTGTCCCGCCTCGCCAGATCAATTTTTTTAATTTAATTGAACCTAAACTCTGTAACTTATTCACTCAAAATTTTAAATACCTAGAGCCAGTCGATTACTTGACATTGACCAGTTTGTAATTTCGGAAACCCAAACCGATATCCTGGGCATGATCGAGCTGGGAGGACCAATCGGTGGCCGGATGGATTCTGGTGAACAGATCTTTTTCGCCGCTTATGCGTTCGTCGACTATTGACCCAGCCAGAGCATTGGCCCGGTTGACAGCGTCAATCGCCGCCGCATCCACTGCCACCGGATCAAAGGAAGCGAACATGCCCAAATCTGGGACAACCGCAGCATCATTTTCGCCATGGCAATCGCAATACGGAGAAACTTGATTGACGATGTTGATGTGAAAGTTCTCACGGCCTTGGCAGACCGCCTTGGCGTATTCGGCCATCTTACGGTTGAGATGATCGTTAGCTGAGTCCAGAGGCAAAGAAATGGCCGATGAGCTGCATGAGCCGATGCACCGGCCGCATCCGGCGCATAACTCAACATCAATGGTCGCCTTCTTGGCCTTAAAGGTGATGGCCTTTTGGGCGCAAAACTTGGCACAAATTCGGCAGCCAACGCAGGCGCTGTGATCGACCACCGGTTTACCGTCATTGTGCATAAACATCTTGCCCGCCCGGCTGCCGCACCCCATCCCAAGATTTTTTATGGCTCCGCCAAAGCCCGTCAGTTCGTGACCTTTAAAATGATTCAAGGAGATGACAATGTCAGCATCCATGATGACCCGGCCAATCAAAGCGGTTTTAAGGATTTGGCCGCCTTCAATGAGCACTTCCACATCGTCGGTCCCCTTGAGCCCATCGCCAATAATTATAGGGCAACCAGCCGAACGGGGGTTGTATCCATTTTCTTCAGCCGCCTCCAGATGGTCCAAGGCGTGACTCCGGCGGCCAACATAAAGTGTTCCGCAGTCGGTCAGAAAAGGGCGCCCTTTAAGACTCTTAATCCGGTCAGCTACTGTTTTGGCAAAATTTGGCCGCAGAAAAGACAGATTTCCTGGCTCCCCGAAGTGAATTTTGATGGCCGCAAATTTTTGGTTAAAATCAATTTTATCAAACCCGGCCTCGGTCATAACCCGGCCCAGCTTGTTGAGAAGACTGTCGCCGAAACGGCAGCGCATGTTGGTAAAATAAACCAAGGATTGAGTCACAAAAGGCCTCCCATAATGATAATAAACCTGGCTTAGTTTGCCTGCCCGCCTATGAGGCGGAGGCTTTCTTCCGAATTTGGCTAAATTAACGATCTGGCTATGGCATCGGCAATCAAAAGACCCTTAGGAGCGGGCTTAAGACGTCCTCCTTCCTGATGGAGGTAGCCGTCTCGGAGATAACCATCAAGAGCCCGGGAAGATTTGACCAGATCGGCATCTAGCCCCTCGGTCAATCTCAGTCCTAACATGATCCGTTCGATTCTGGCTTTTTCTTCGTCAATTTCTTCGGTAAACTCCAAGGCCAGGCGCCCGGCACTCAACTGCGAAATCCAGCGCCTGACCGAGGCGACGTTAGCCCGGCGAAAGCGGCCGTCAAAGGAATGGGCCGAGGGCCCCAGACCAAGGTAAGGTGTGCGGTTCCAATATTTAAGGTTGTGGCGGCAAACCGCCCCGCCTCTGGCAAAGTTGGAAACCTCATAGCAACTAAAACCTCGGATGCTCATAGCCTGTTCAGTCAGCAAAAACATCTCGGCTATTAGCTGTTCACCTGGAAGACGAAGCTGTCTTTCGGCCACCGCTCGGCCCAGCGGGGTGCCTGGAGCTGGAGTTAATACGTAGGCCGAAATATGTTCAGCCCCGGTGGCCGCTGCCCGGTCCAGATCACCCACCCACTCCTCCGGCTCCTGAGCGGGGTGACCGTAAATCATGTCCAGAGAAAGCCGCAAGCCTCGGCTCTCCAAGGCCACAATTGCGGTCAAATTATCAGCCGGGGTGTGGACTCTTTCGAGACTGACGTTGAGCCACCTCGGCTCGAAGGATTGAACGCCCAAAGAGATCCGGTTAATACCGAATTCGTGCCACTGCTCAACTTTATCCGGGGTCACGTCCTGGGGGTTAGCCTCCAACGTCACTTCGGCGTCAGCAGTAATTCGAAAGGGCTTTAAAGCAGCAAAGAGCCCCTCCAAATCCAAACGAGATAAAATACTGGGACTGCCGCCCCCGAAATAGACGGTGTCAAAGCCCTCAGGCCAGGCCGGAGCCTCAAGCTCAACTTCTTTGGCCAGCCCTTCCAACCACGATGGAATCAGCTCCAAAGCTGAAACGGAGTAAAAATCACAGTACGGACACTTGCGAGGACAAAACGGTACATGGACATAGAGACCTGAGGGCATGGATAATCCTATTTTATTTTCCAGGACAAACCGGCGTTAACCATATAAACTGCCGAGGCCTGGGCCGCCAAACGCTGATGAGCCAGACCGCTGAGATCACGAAAAAACCTTAAACTCGGCTCCATTGGAACCAGACCGCCCCCGACGTCGTTGGAGACGATGACGGTTACGCCGCCCCTGGCCAAGGCGCTGGCCGCCAACCGGTCAACATCGGCTAGAAACGGGGCTGGGTCTAGAAGGCCGGGCCGACGGCCCATGAGATTGGAAAACCACAGCGTCAGACAATCCAACAACACCGGGCGGTCGTCGGGAATGAGAGCCAGAGCTCCGGCTGGCTCCAGGGGCTCTTCCACAGTTTGCCAGTCAGGCCCGCGTTCGGCCCGATGGTTTTGAATTCTGAGGTACATTTCCGCATCAAGGGGCTCGGCGGTGGCAAGATAATAACGTGGCGGGGCCAAGCTTTCCACCAGCGTCAGCGCCGCCCGAGTTTTGCCGCTTTTAGCCCCGCCAAGGAACAAAACAATTTCGCCCAAGGTATATTTTACCTCACTTGAAAATAGTGTCCACCGCAGATTTGCGGATTGGTAAAATGATAACAAACCGATCGTCTCCAGGCAATACCAGTTTGGACTGGCCCAAACCAAGGCTGGGCCGGTCGGCTTTATCCAGAAGCTACGACAGGACCTTTATTTTAACAGTCTGGCTTTGTTAAAATGTTTTCCCGCTGAGTTCTGAAATTTTGCTTCACTTGCTGACCAAAATTTTAGATAATAGTCAAAATGGTCGCTTACATCCTTTGGTGGCCGTCAACTGGACATTCTGACTACCTGTAACGGACGACATCCGAGTGAACACTGCCAAGGTTAGACTGAAACAATAAGCCAGAAAACCTCTGGCTTTAGCCTGAAAACTAATGGCGCCAAACGTTCCTCAAACCTTGACAGGTTAAAATATGTGTGTTACCTTGAAACCATGCTCGACGTTGTAACTAACCGAAATTGTGTCTTTCAAACCCAGTACCATGTGATTTGGTGCCCCAAGAATCGACGGTCATTTTTAAGCAACTTGGTTTCGGAAGAAACCCAGCGGGTTTTAACAGATATTTGCCAGCAAAATAATTGGCCGGTTTTAGCCTTGGAAATTGAGCTTGATCACATCCATCTTTCTTTAAGCATACCGCCATCTCTTTCAGTCGCCAATGCTGTTAAAGTATTAAAAGGTGTATCAGCCAGAAAGCTCCTAAAAACATTCCCAGAATTAAGATCAATTCAAAAAGACAAACAACTATGGGCACCATCTTACTTTGTAGCGACTTCAGGCAATATTAACGCCGAGACAATAAAAGGTTTCATAGAACGCTCTGGACATATAACAAAAAGAAGATAAACGGGGCCCTACCAGCCCTCTGCTGGCGGCTATACTCATAAACTGGCCAAAAGAATAAACCTCCGGCACGGCCGGATATTCCGAGCCACCTGAGGCCAACAGGTTCTCAAGCAGCCGCTTGCAGACCATAGCCAGGACATACTCAGGAGCTATACTCACAATTGGCTGCCAATGACAGATTGCTAATCAAGGAGCAGCACCAACTCTAACAGCATAAAAATTCTCTCGGCCGCCTGCAAAACCTTGGCCAGTGGCCAAACCAGGTCTAATTATAAGGCATCAGTTGGCGGGTTTGAGGAAAAGGCCGATACTGTCGGAGCAATAACTGATTTAGCTATCGTCCAGGCCGTGAAGTCCTATGACTGGACATCCTTGACAGCCCCGACAAGCTGGGCCCCGCCGAAGAGGCTAAAAACCCTCGGCTTTAGTTTGCCACTGGAACTTTCTGGCTTCAGTCATGCACTGATGCCATTGTTAATCCGCCGCTAACACCGAACCCCGCCGCCCGCCAAAGGCCGGTGAATCGTGAGAGACTGTAAAATGGCCGAAATTAAAAGAATGCTTAAACCCAAGATAATGCTTGAGGAAAACGCCGCCAATTTCAATCAGTTGGTCCATGAAGGCAAGGCCCCGGATCTTAGCTGCCAAAACCTCAGCGACCTCGACCTGCGGGCCTTTAACCTGACCAATGCCAATCTGTCCGGCTGCTACCTCCGAGGCGCCAACCTCAGCGGCCTCGATCTCTCTGGAGCCAACTTGGAGGGCGCGAGCATCAAAAATGCTTTCATCAGCGGGGTGCTGTTTCCCAGGTCGCTACCGGCCTGCGAAATTAGCCTTTCCCACCAGTTAGGCATCCGCATGAGGCAGACTAAGGTCGATCTTGAAAAACCAAAGGAATAGTTTTTCTTGCAACCAGCCATATTGTTCTGTCAGCCTCTCGGGCCGTCGCTATTGAACCCCTTCGGGCGGCTAATCTGAGCCCCTGGCTCGGTCAACCTATTTGTGCTGACCAGGCAATGGCTGATGATTTATCGCCAATAATCCCAGCCGGGGCTCCTTGGGGTTGATTTTAAACCATGGAACTTTTGAACTTTTCACCCACCGAAAACCGTTTAGCTTGATGCCCGACAGTTTTTTCGATGGTTACTCAATTTTCGTCCCGCCCCGCTGGTCTGACAACAGGCTTCGTTTCCTGGGCACAGTCATGTTATTGCCCCCCAATCGGCTTTAGCCAATTTATTTAAAAACCATGAGCAAAATTTTTTTAAATTCCATTTTAACCCTGGCCTTAGTTTTTAGCTTAACGACCTTCGCTTTAGCCCAGAACAATTCCAAGCCCTCCCTAATCGAAAACAACGGCCTTCCGACTATGGCGCCAGTGGAATCGGCGACCTTTGCCACCCCCGATGAACTCGAACAAGCGGCCATCAATGGGACCCCCAATGATCGCTACCTTATGGGGATTTCTTTCGAAAATGGCACTGGGGGAGTACCCCAGGATATTCGAAAGGCCCTGGGTCTATTCTTGTCTGCGGCCCGGGAAGGGCACCCGGAAGCCCAATATCGTATCGGAAATTATTACTTTGAGGGCTTGGCCGGTCTGTCCCCAAATCCGGCCGAAGCGGCTAAATGGTTCCTTCAGGCCGCTAACCAAGGCGTAACCCAAGCTCAGTACAACGTGGCCTTGGCCTACATTCACGGAAAGGGGTTGCCCCAAAACCAAGCTCTTGGTCAATCCTGGATGAAAAAAGCCGCCGAAAACGGTTTGACCCAAGCCCAAGAGTATGTGGCTGGACAAAATTGGTAGACAAATATCCTAAAATCCCGAATGCTATACCATACAAAAATTTATTGTTGAAAAACTGAACCTTTCCATTGACACCACCTCCCTGGTATGTTATTATGAGAACATACCAGGGAGGTCCACAATGGCCGGAGTGACAAAAGCATACATGAGTGGTCGCTATAGGCTTTTTAGAACTTTTTCTTATAGAGATAAGAATAATAAACCGCAAAACATAAGAAAAGTTATAGGAACATTTGATCCTAAAACAGATAGACTTAATTTTAATAAATATTTTTTAGATCTTATCAAACTTCAAAACATAACTACTGATCAAATAAATGATGTTAACTGGAAAGACATTCCAAAAATTGTTAATTTTGGCACATTTAACAAAGAAGATAAATCAGTTAGCATAGATAATATTTTTGATAGCATAAATAACACCAACGATATAATAAAATCTGAAAACACTAACAATACTCAAGAAAACAATATACATATTGTTGGTCACGAATATATTAAAGAAGAAATAAAAGATTATTCATCTGAAAAATATGGACCATTTTTACTTTTAAAAAGTTGTTTGCATAAGACAGGATTATTAAAAGTATTAGAAGCAACTTTTCCAGAAATATGGCCTGAAATAATAACTTTATCATTTTTTTAGCGTGTAATAATAAACCAGTTATGTATTGTGATGCATGGACTGAAGAAAATGTCACATTTTTGAAGAAAAAAACCCTTCAATCTCAACGAATAAGTGAATTATTTCAAAATATTAGTTTTTCAGAAATCATGACGTTCTACAAAAAATGGGCTAAATGCAGAATCGAGTCAGAATATTTAGCATTAGATATTACTTCAATCTCATCGTATTCAAATTTGGTCAGAGCAGTAGAATATGGACATAACAGAGATAATGAAAGGCTACCACAAATTAACTATTGCTTACTTTATGGAGAAGAGTCTGGTCTTCCTGTATACTCGTCTTTGTACACCGGTAGCATACATGATGTGACGACTCTAGAGTCTTTTATTGACCAATTGAGTTTTATTGATGATAAAAGTTTTAATATAGTTTTGGATAAAGGATTTTATTCAAAAAGCAATATTCAATATTTATTAAAACATTATCCTTCATATAAATTTTTAATGTCAATGCCTTTTACAACTGAACTAACTAGAAATATAGTTTCTCAAGGTATATCACAATTCGATTATGGTCGTTATTTCAAAATGAATAATGATATTTTGCTTGGGAGGTCTTTAACTAAAACTTTAACTAACGATAAAACGCTTATCTATCATGTATTTTATAACAATAAATTGTATACCGATAAGTATAATATTATGATTAAAGAAGCAATTGAATTACGAGAAGAAGCACTTGCAAGTCCTAGCAAATTTAGCAACAACAAAAGTTATAATAAATATTTAATATTTGATAAAGATAAGGTTTTAAAAACTTATGATCTAGTTATCGGGTTGACGCCAACAAAAAGGATCGTCATACAACTTTTCGGGTTGACGCCACCTATGAATTTTGAGTTCTTCTACAGGCTATACTAAGCAATGGTTTGTAGTGTATCC
>JAISWF010000005.1 GCA_031271165.1 Deltaproteobacteria bacterium | reverse complement strand
CCAAATCATTGTTTTGATCATGACTGGAAACACTGGCATAGGCGATAGTGTGCCGCTCTCCACCAGAAAGATGATACTGCTCGGCAATAAGTTTAGAAAGGTCATAACGCCTATGTCCGGAAGTCGTTCGAACAGGCGTCAGCTTTCCCGCCACCTCCCAGCGCCGAAGCGTAGTAATAGAAACACCCAATGCTTTTGCAGCTTTACCTATGGCAACAATAGTATCCATAATAGATATTATTGTATATGTATGTATAAATATTAAGAGAGCTCTTACTTACCCCAGCTTTTTTCTCTCTCCAATGTCCCAAGCTGGCCTCAAAGCGCCGGCTTGGCTGCGACCTCTTATTTATGGTGAGGGAACTCTCTTTCGCCACTTGTAACCTATTAAGATGACTCATCTCAGACGTTAATTGCTCTAGCCTGACCCTGGCTGACCTGATCGTAGAAGGTAAATCAATGATGATTTAATTTTAAGCTAAGATTAGGCACCGCCGCCAACTGGAGCCAACTCAAATAGAGGCACACTAAAATGATGGAATCTCCCAACCTTTAGTTGCGGCCACTTAGGCTAAGCCTTTCGGCCGCCCATCAGGCCCAGTTCAAATTCGGCGGCCTCAAAAAGAGTGGTAACGGCGCCAAAATCCAAGGCCAGCATGCTATCAGGACCTACTGCTGAGTTTGACCTCTTAATTTTTACTTCCTGCCCCTCAGTCGTCTAACTCTTTCGGTTGATTCCTCTTTTTTTATTTGACCCTTCTTCATTGTTTGTTAACCGCCCGCCAAATGAACCAACCGCCCGAAGCAGTCTAGCCTGAGGCCGGCTGGCGGCAGTCCCAAGACTTAAAAAAAGTCTTGACACCGACCGTTTATTTGTATAAAAATAATTAATATGATAATTAATTTTTTTCCACTTTGAGAGATTGTCAATGCCCCGGCACCCGAGCACCAAGACGGTAGGTCGGCCTTTAAAAAACAACCATGATGACAACTCCAGGACCAAGATCCTTGAGGCGGCCATCAACGTTTTTTCTCAACGCGGGATAACCGCCTCGACCATTAAAGAAATCGGCTACCAGGCCGAGGTTACCCCGGCCATGGTCTATTATCACTTTCACAACAAAGGCACTTTGATCAGAGAATCATTGGACCATCACCTTATGCCTTTGGTTAAACACTGGTGGGAGCCAGGGGGCCAAGACCTTGACCCGCTGGCTATGATTATGGAGATGGTTAAAAGGTTTTTGAGCTCCTTTAACTCCAAACCCTGGTTTTTGCCGCTTTGGAGCCGAGAGCTGGCCAGTGATGGGGGAAATCTCAGAACCTATCTAGCAGCCAGACTTGATTCAGAACAAATTAACAAGTTTCGAGCCAACATTGTCCGGGGCCAGAAGGAAGGTTCGATTAATTCCGATCTCCTGCCGGAAATGGTCTTCATCTCCTTGATCTCCAATGTTTGCCTGCCGTTACTGGCCAAGCACGATTGGGAGTTGATCTGGAAGACCCCAATTGATTCACTGGTGTTGGAAAATCATATCTGGGCCATGGTCCGAAACGGCCTGACCCCAATCACTGGGAGAAGAATTGATGAGCCTCAACAAAGAGAGCCATACCGGGACCAACCCAAATGCCAGCCCCGGCCCGGAGCCTCTTTCAAAACCAGGGCCGCCAGCCGCAAACGGCGGCCTAAAATCCATTTTTAAAGTTCTGTTGGTTTTTCTTGGTCTAGGCCTGATTTGGGCCACTTATTGGTACTTGTTTTCACGTCCCTTTGAGACCACCGATGACTCCTACGCCGTTGGCAACCAGATCCGGATCACGGCCCGCACCTCAGGCCGGGTGGCCGAAATTTTTGTCGACAATACCGATACTGTGCTGGCCGGCCAGCTACTGGTCAGCTTAGATCCAACTGACGCCATTTTAGCCTTGGATAAGGCCAAGAGCGAATTAGCGGCGGCCGTCAGGGAGGTTCACAGCCTTCAAGCCCAGCACCAGAAACTGGCCGCCATTATTGAGGCCCGAACTAGAGAATTGGCCTTAATTGAAGCTGAGTATCGCCGAAGGCAAAACCTCAAAGCCGGGACCTCGGTGACGGCCGAAGAGTTGGAGCGCTACCGGAATCAAACTTTAGTCGCTGAAGCCAACCTGAGAGCCGCCCAATACGATCTGGAAATCAACCAACGTGTATTAGGTGCTGGGGCCCCCGCCACTCATCCCCAGGTGCTCTTGGCCGCCTCCAATCTTAGGCAGGCTTGGCTGAACCTCAGACGCTGCGAAATCAGGAGCCCGGCTTCTGGCCGGATTGCTCGCCGAGCCGTCCAGGTGGGAACCCATGTCGACCACTCGGTCGCCCTGATGGCGGTGGTCCCACAGACCGAAATCTGGGTGGAGGCCAATTTCAAAGAAAGTCAGGTGGGACGTATTAAACCTGGGCAGCCGGTGACCGTCCGAGCCGACATGTATGGCCGGGAGGCCCAATACCATGGGGTGGTAGTCGGGCTTTCGGCTGGCACTGGTAGCGTGTTTTCTCTTTTGCCCCCGGAAAACGCCACCGGTAATTGGATTAAGGTGGTCCAGAGAATCCCGGTGAAAATAGTTTTAAACCAGACGGACCTGGAAAAGGCCCCACTCCTATTGGGATTATCGCTCAGAACCAAGATCCAGGTCCTTGAAGCCGAACTCCAGGCCACGCCTCCGGCCCAGGAGGGACCAACTTACAGCGCCTGGCTGGAAGATACCAGGGAAAATGAACTAAACACTCTCATCGAAAATCTAATTGCCGAAAACCTTAGCACCATCCCAGCCGCCGATGAGGCTGCTGCTTCCGACGCCGCCAGCCAAACCGGAAGACCAAACCAGGCCGGCCAACCATGAATGCCAGGGGAGGATTACCGACCAAACCGCCGCTGGAAAGCAGCAAACTGGCCATTATCACGTTTGCCCTTCCTCTGGCCACCTTTATGCAGGTGGTGGATGCGACAATCGCCAACGTAGCTGTTCCAACCATAGCTGGGAACTTGGGGGCTTCTTATTCCCAGGGTACCTGGATCATAACTTCCTACGGTGTGGCCAATGCCATTGTCCTGCCGCTGACCGGCCGGCTAGCCCAAAAATTCGGGGAAGTGCGCCTCTTTTTGTGGTCTACCGCCTTGTTCGCCTTGGCTTCGATGGCCTGCGGGCTTTCAGGGAGTCTTACGGCCTTGGTAATCTGGCGCATAGTCCAGGGCATCGCCGGGGGCCCGATGATGCCCCTGGCTCAAACCCTTCTGATGAACAACTATCCCCGGGAGCGCCAGATCATGGCTCTGGCCTTGTGGTCGATGACTGTCTCGGTAGCCCCGGTCATGGGCCCCATCATGGGTGGGGTGATCAGCGACAGCTATCACTGGAGCTGGATTTTTTTCATCAACGTTCCGGTCGGCGCCCTGGTTATCCTCCTGACCAGATACGGGTTACGTCATCGGGAAACTCAGCTGTCGGTTCCCAGGTGGAGCGCCGTAAGTTTTGGGTTGTTAGCTCTCGGCGTGGGCTCTCTTCAAATGATGCTCGACCGGGGCAAGGAACTCGACTGGTTTAATTCTGGAACTATCGTGGTTTTAGGACTGACTGCCCTGGTTGGTGTTACCCTGCTTTTGGTCTGGGAAAGCCGCAACTCCGAACCATTAATCGATCTGTCGCTCTTTAAATCTCGCAATTACAGCATTGGAGTAAGCCTGATTAGCCTTGGGATGATGCTTTATATGGGAATTGTGGTTTTGTTTCCCCTGCTTCTTCAGTCAAGGTTTGGCTACACTGCCACCTGGGCTGGCTTGGCCACTGCCCCGGTAGGCATAATACCGATCTTAACGACCCCGCTAGTCGGGCGCTTGCTCAGTAAAATTGACGTCAGATACATCATAACCTTTAGCTTCTCCATTTTTGCCCTGGTTTTGTTTTACCGCTCCAATTTCAGCCCCCAGGCTGATTTGGCTTTTATGGTTTACCCGCAGTTGGTCTTGGGCATAGCCATAGCTTGTTTTTTCGTGCCGATCACGAGCCTGACTTTTATAGGGATGAATCCGGCCAAGATTGCCGGAGCATCCGGCATATTCAACTGCATTAGGACTATCTTTGCCGCCATCGGGGCCTCAGCGGTAACCACCTTGTGGGAGAGACGGGAGGCTTTCCACCACGTCCGGCTCTCGGGCCTGGTCGACACCTATAATCCACTGGTGGTCTCCTCCATGGAATCATTAAGATCTTTAGGGATGAGCCAAGAGCAGATCAACGCCTTCATCAACCGCCAAATCACCAGCCAGGGCTTTATTTTAGCCGCAGCTGAAATTTTTAAATTATGTGGGGTAATCTTTATCTTACTTATCGGAGTCTGCTGGCTAGCCAAGCCCAGGCTCAAACAAAGCTTTCCCGGTGGCGGGCCGCCTAGATCATAAAAAAACCAGACCTAAAAAAGGCGCCAAACTAAGCCCCTTTAGCTCGCCAGCGCCAAACTCACTTGCGCCAATAGATGAGGCGAGCTGCTCAGAAAACACTCGGACCTTTGAACCATCCAGCCGACGACCGAGGTACCGATACCAACCGATTGCCGGCAGCCCGCTCCCGGACATAGCCCGGGACCATCGCCCACGATAGCGGCTAAATCCTTGATTGACCTGCCTTAGTCTAGGGCCTTTAATCTCTTTGGGTTGTTTGTTGTTTCATAATTGATAAAAAGTTGATTATTTACTGATTTAGTGGCTTTACTGGCGAGCCAATTACGGACTGTCCCTCGAACTCAGTGCTGGACCTAAATTTCTGCGTTCCTCTCAAGGGGTAATTTCGAAAAAAATGCAATATCAAGATAATTTTTATCAAAAAACAGATTTAAATAAGTCATGTTATGCATTAAAACTATTAAACATAGCTATTATATTATTTATAAAAAAACAGCAAAAGATCTCTTGAAAAAAATAATAAAGCAAAATAATTATTCTATATATTTTTACATTGTTAATTATACTTATAAATTTTTATGGTAATTTTGATACTTTCACCCCGCCTAGCCTCCTGGCATCTTAGCTTGACTTTTTTCATGACTTGGCTTAGCATAGTCTGTAAATAAATTACAGGTGCCTTCTTAAGGCCTAACAGGGAACCCTGTGTAAATCAGGGACGGACCCACCGCTGTAATCGGGGACTGACCAAATTGCCCAAAACGGGAATCGTTAGGGGACACAAGCCACTGGTCGCCAGACTGGGAAGGCTTATTTGGCTGGGCTGATCCGAAAGTCAGAAGACCTGCCTGTTAGTTGAGACCAGCTTTTTGGCCTTGGGGAAGGTATTAGTTGGTCAGAAAAACTGGACCTAACAATTAGGCCCGGTCATTTTCGGGATAAAAAATGGGAATCCTGGATTGAATTTTCAATCCAGGTTTTTTTTTGCCCTTGCTCCAAGAAATTTAGGGCCAGAAAATTTTGGGTCCACAAAATTTTGCCCCGTTGTCCCTTTAGTCGTCATTGCCAAGTGAGAAGCCCAAAATAGTCTCAACAGCACCTTATCTCCAGCTGGGCATTACCATATTACATATTTTTTAAATTTGGACTAATTAATTTAATAAAAGTTTTAATTTAAATTTGTTATAAATTTTAACATTATCTGGATTAAATGTTTTCCTATGAATTTTTCATATTTTTACACTTTCCCATTAGTTATCCCGATTTCTGACGGCAAGTTGCCAGATTCCTCTTGGAGTGCGGCGCAGCACCGTTGCCACTTCAGCCTGACCCGATCAATTTCTGCTCTCTCTCTAGCTCTAGCTTCAAACTTTGTTTTAACCTCCAGACCGCCTCGCCTCTCCACTCAACATTTTCTTTTTCTCCCAAATTTAAATTTTACTATTTTTTTCTTAAATATCCATAAAATATTAAGCATATGTGTTTTGTTGCTATAAAACTAATTTCATCATATAATATAAAATTTATTTTGCAACATGTATTTGCTATATAATAATTATATATATCTGTATCAATACAAGGAATACCATATAATTATGTATTTTATAATTTTCTTGCCGCCTTAGCTGTAATTAAATTACTTATTAATAATTTTTTAATTTAAACTGACTATTGCCATTTTATTATCGTCTTTAAAATATTATTTTATATTAATAAATAATTAATAGTCAATACAGAACCAAGTTTTGGCTTTTTATCAGATATGTTACTGTAACTATAGCAATAAATAATTTGTATTCAACAACTTTTGATCTTAAGCCAGTAACTATTAAATATTAAATTCTTTAATTTTTTTGGCAAGGATAAATATTATGATGATCAATTACTTATTTTTTTCAAAAAAGTATTTGAATGGTTTAATAGCTATAGTTGTCTATTTATCTTTTTTTATAATATTTACTCAACCTCTGGTGGCTCAAGGCCAGCGCTCCAGCGGAATTTTGGACACAGTCGTTATTTCAGCCACCAGGACCGAGGAGTCGGTCAAGGATTTGCCGCTAAGTCCGGTGATCATAGACGAACAAACTCTGCGTGCCCATCCCGACAAAGACCTTGGGCAGCTTCTGGAGGAAGCCGGGATCGCCATTGACCGACAATATCCTGAAGGGGGCATGCCGGTGATCAGGGGCATGACCGGAATTATCACTGGGACCGACATCCAATCTGATGTCTTGATGCTCTTCAACGGCCACCGCTTCGGCACCTCCAACATGTTACGCTTTCCCAGCAAAAACATAGAGCGCATCGAAGTAATCCGGGGGCCAGCCGCCCTTCAATATGGCTCATCGGCCATGGGTGGGGTGATCAACGTCATCACCAAAAAGGGGGCCGGCGACTTCTCTTCGACTTTAAACATTGGCGCCGGCTCCTTTGGCCGATTTGAAACTGGGTTTCTAATCGACGGAAAATTTCGGCAATTTGACTATTCTTTTGGTTATAATAACATGGAACAAGGAGAGCCCTTTAAAGTTGGCGGAGGTGAGACCTATCTACATACCGCAATTGGCCTTAAGTCCGAGGGCAGTTTCAATGTCGGATATAATTTTAACGACCATCATCGTCTGGGCCTGATTTACGACTACATTGAGGTCCAGGATTACGGCTTTCCAGGGACTCTGGCATCGGCTAAAAACGCCACCTCACCCAGCAAAATATTTGGCCACACCTATTTTTTTGATTTTAACTATGGCGGAGAGACCGAAGACCAGAAATGGAAATGGAATGCCAAGTATTTCTTTGGTCACGATCTGACCTTTATGTCCCAAAACCCGTATTCCAATGACATCAAAGGCGGCCAGGCCCAAGTATCAGCAGACATCAATCAAATCAACACCACCATAACTTTGGGTTTTGACTGGACCGAATACGACTACATCAATTCGCTGCGCTCAACTACGGTTAAAGCCTTTGATTATACAGAGTTCGGCGGTTTCCTCTTAGGAACCTTAAAACTTTTAGACGATCGGCTCATCTTCACCGGCGGCGGCAGACTCAATTATTATGAGAACCATTCCTCCGATCGGGGCGGATTTACTTTTACCGATAAAGTCATAACTCCTTCTTTAGGCGTAAGTTACCAAGCCGATGACTGGATCAAGGTCAGGGCCAATTTTGCCCGCGGCTACCGGGCTCCGGCGGCCATGGAAATGTTCGGTGAAGGCAACACCATGATCGGACGCCATTCCATCATGTTGACTATGCTGCGGCCGCCAAGAGTTGCCACCGGGGTCTGGCTGGTGCCGAACCTCGATCTCAAACCTCAGGAAATAAGCTCCATTGAGGCCGGATTTGACCTGGAATTAAATGGTCTTAACGCTAGCTTAACTGCATTTTTAGCCGACTATAAAAACAAGATTGAACGAGAGGAAACCCAACCTCCTATATGGCGCGGACCAGGAATTTGGAATGGCTATCCGGTTTTCTTTCCTAACCCAATAACTACGACCCAGGCCTATGTTAGCAGCGCCCAGTACATCAACGCCGGCGGAGCGAAGGTAGCCGGTCTGGAGTGGAATATTTCCTACGATCTGAGCTATCTTTTTGACTGGGAATTTTCACTCAAACCCTACAGCCGCGGCACCTGGCTGTGGGTCAACGAATACGTTGGGGGCAACAGTGATGGGCTTCAGATTTCCAAAACCCCCAACCTCTATGCTTCCAACGGAATTTTGTTTGAGTCCGACCGCTTCGGTTTGTTAATCGACGCCAACGTCATGACCAAAAGCAATCAAAGGACTTCATCACTGACCAGCATGAGCACAGCTCCAGAATGGCAGCACGGCTGGACCATTGCCAACCTTATGATTCGTAAGCAGCTGTGGACTATTGGGGAAAAAAATTCATTCTCGCTCATGGCTCAGGTCAACAACATTTTTGACGTTTACTACGAAGTCACCAGTGGCTACCCACTGCCAGGCCGGGCCTTTTATCTGGGCTTAAGTTACACTTTTAACTAAAAACGCTCATTTTTACTCTTTGGTCGTTGTCAACCTGCTCAGGGGCCTCAAACGACCAAAGAGGCCCTCCTAAGTTTCTAACGCTGGCTGTTTTTTTCCTGACCTATTTTTGGAGCTCTGAGCTCTTTTTTCCTCAGCTAAAAAAGCCGAGTCAAAATTTACGCTAATCAGCTCAGAGCTTCTAAAGCCGCCGGCTACATTTGGCTGCTAAAAATTTATTTGATGAAAACTAACTAACTAACAATAATTTTTTTACTAAAAAAATTAAGATTTAAATTGTAAACCAAACTCAACCGCTCATAGCTTCTTTTTTTGGAGTCCTAATGATTATACCTTCCCAATTGCTGGCCAACCAGACCTCCGACCCTTTGAGCCTGGCCTTTGACCGGCTGGCACCAAGCGGACCAATGATGGATCTCCGGACCGGCCAGCCGGCCCCGTTACCCGAATGGGCCTCCTTTTGGTCGGGAGCCGAACCCCTGGGGGCCTATATTAACATTCCATTCTGCCAGACTTTTTGCCAGTTCTGCGGATTTTTCAAAGTCAAACCCAAGCCCAGCCAGCTTGAAGACTACATCAGGGCTTTAACCATTGAGATCGCCAACCAGGGCCGTTTGATTTCCGGTCTGGGACTTAAACTTTCAGCTGTTTACATTGGCGGGGGGACTCCTTCGGTCTTGACCGCACCTTTAATTGACCGGCTCTTTTCGGCCATCAATAAAAACCTTCCCTTGAAGCCTTATTGCGAGATCACCTTTGAAGCAAGACTCAGCACCCTCGACCGTCCCAAGCTTTTGGCCATATTTGGTGGAGGGACCAATCGCTTGTCGGTGGGCATCCAAAGTTTCAACACCGACGTCCGCCAGCAGGCCGGCCGCCTCGACCGACACGAAGAAGTCTGCGAGAAGCTGACCAAAACCATAGAAATTAATCCAGGCCTTACGGTTTTGGATCTGATTTACGGACTCCCTGGGCAAAGCCTGGAAATCTTCGGCCAAGATCTGGCTCTGGCGGCCCAAAGCCAAGCCCAAGGCATGGCCTTTTATCTGCTCAAACCGATTCCAGGTTCAAACTGGCATCGGGAAGTCAAAAACGGCCTGCGGCCGCCTTTGGAAGGGCCAGAACATCTTTCGAAGTATTATCGGCTAGCCGTCGAACACTTGACCGCCGCCGGACTCGAACGGATTTCGACCAATCACTTCCGGCGCCCTAGTGGCGACCGCAACATTTACAATCACCTGTCGGCCGGCCGCCATTCAATCTTTGCTCTGGGAGCCGGGTCCGGTGGTGTTCACCGGGGGGCTCATTACTTCAATACCCGCGAGGTCGAAAGTTATGTTGAGAAAATATTATCCGGCTCTGAAGCCGTCTCAACCTTTCACCCGGCCAAGCCCAATTATGAGATTTTGAACAACCTCTCCCGCCAGGTCCAAAGCGGTTTAATTAACCTTGAGCGGCTCGAACTTTCTGAAGCTCTCCGGGAACGCCTGTCGGCTCTTTTGAACCAATATAGGACATGCGGCCTGATGCAGCCGGCCCAAGGCGGCTTGGCCCTGACCCTGGCTGGCTATTTTTGGAGTCCCAATATTGAGTACGCCCTCCGCAGTCTGACCGACCAGGATTCCAAGGAGAAATAATTATGAGCCGAAAGTCAGATCATCTACGTCTGATTTCTCCCAGGTCCGCCACCGATTGGGCTATCAGGGACCTGGTCATCATTGGCTTGATGGGTGCTCTGGCCAGAGCCATGGGACTATTGTCGGTACTAGTCCTGGGCGGGATGAATCCTTTGAGCCTGACCGTCCGGTCAACAATTATCACCGTAATTTTTATCATTGTCCGCCACAAGGTTCGCCGGTTCGGGAGCCTGATCCTGGTCGTCATGGTCGGCTCTTTGACCTCATTTTTTATCATGGCCCAGGGCATCATCACCCTCCCAATAACCCTTCTGGGAGCGTTATTGGCCGAGATTTTCATCGTCTATGTTGGTCGGGAACGCTCTTTAGCCATCGTTGCGGGAGTGGGATTGATGTCAATTTTCGAACGAGCCGCCGCCTTGATCTTCATTTGGCTCAACCTGCGGGAAAATCTGGTTCTAATGCTCCCTGCCCTGTTTATGAGCGCCCCGGGATTTATGGGAACCTTTCTGGGCTGCCTTCTGGCCCCCGGTTTGGTCAAGGAGCTGAGGCATGCCTCATTTATCAACAGCTGAACCTTATGATTCCGACGGTTACAGCGGGGCTCCAGTCAAACTTATTTTCTGTCTGGCCGGCTCCATTTTGGCCCTTTATCTTAACACCATGCCCTCATTACTTTTGCTGACCTTCTTGACCTCCCTGCGGGCTTTTTGTCATTTAAAGGCCAAACTTTTAATCAAGGTCTGGCTGGCCATTATCGCAGTTCTTTTTCTTTGCCTGGCTGGGGTGGCTTGGCTGCCCAGCCCGACGGTCTTTCAAGTTGCCAGGGGAGGCGGCGTCGGTCCAGAGGCCAAGGCTTTTATCAATTCGTTACCTCCGATCAGCCCATGGCTTTCGGAGCACCAAAGCTTGGTTTTATGTGGCCTTAGCCCTCTGGCTGCCATTTTGGTGTATTTTACTGTCCGGGCGATAGCGGCCAAAGATCTTTGGTATTTCGTTAAAGGATTTTTAATTTCATTTTTTATCCTGATGAGCTTATTAATTGTCTTGGCCATGTCGCTGACTTTGGCCAGCATTCAAATGCCTCGCGGCCTGGGTGCCATTAAACGTACAATTGCCTACTCAATAATGCCGACGCTGCGAATCATGATATCAGCCAACTTGGCCCTGGTCCTGGTCTTAACCACACCCTCGGCCTCCATGTCAAGGTTTTTAGCAGCGGTTCTCAGAACCGACTGGCTCTTTATCCCCATGACCGTGGTCTTAAGGTTTCTGGCCGCCTTTCTAGCTCAGCTGGGGCTGGTTCGGGAAGCCCTCATGGTCCGAACCAGACGAGGGCTTTTTCTAATCGCCTTGACCAGACCGGCCATACTTTGGCGCGGGCTACTGGTACCAATGACCTTTCAGACCCTTAAAACCGCCGATCAGCTGGCCATATCTCTGGAAATGAAAGGACTCTCCCGGCGGGCCCTGTTTTGGGCTCGGCCGAAGCTCTTATCTAAACGCGATCTAATATCACTGCTGGCCGGTCTCGGAACCGCCGGGCTGTCGCTGCTCCTCCGATGGCCAAAAGCGCTGAGTTATCTTGCTCAACAGGTGCCATTTTGACTCTTTTGGAAATAAAGGACCTCGCCTTCACCTACCATCTAGCCCCAAAGCCAGCCTTAGCCGGCCTGGAACTGTCTGTTGGGTCGGGAGAAATGGTTTATCTGACTGGCCCAAGCGGCAGCGGAAAAAGCACCCTGCTGAGGCTTTTAAATGGTCTGGCCTGGTGCCAGTTCGGAGGAACGGTTACCGGGACCCTGACCCTTTCCGGGCAATCCCTGATTGGCCTTGGCTTACGTGATATCGCCAAAAAAGTTAGAACCCTTTTCCAGGAGCCTGACAGCCAGTTCTTCGCCCTGACCCCCAGGGACGATTTTCTATTAACCATGGAATGCCAGGCCCTGGACAAACCCAAAGCTCTTGAGCTTTACGATTTCTGGGCGGACAAGTTCTCAATGACTGCTCTAGGCCGCCAGCCGGTCCACCTTCTTTCCAGCGGTGAAAAGCAAAAAGCGGTCTTAATGAGCTTAATGGCACTCTCACCAACGCTGCTCTTGCTTGATGAACCCACGGCCAACCTCGATCAACAGGCGGTCGAAGAACTGGCCAGGTGTCTAACCGAGATCAACAGCCAGGGGGTGGCTGTAATTGTTTCCGACCATCGCCGAGCGTGGTTGGGACAAAAGGCGGATAAAGCGGCAGTTTTAAAAGAAGGCCGCCTAGCCTTTTTGGGGCCCATGGCCGCTCTTGACCAGCCTGAAACAGCGGTCAAACTTGGTCTGAGGGCCGAATCCAAAACTTCTGAGGAACTTTTGATACCCCCGCCCCAAGCCGGCTCCTTGGTGAGCACGGCCGGTCTTTGCTTTGGTTACTCCAAAACTGAGCAACTGATCGATAATTTAAGCCTCAGCCTTCCCCGGCACCGGGTGACTGCATTAACCGGCCCCAACGGTTCGGGCAAGACAACTGTCATGCGCCTTTTGGCGGGGCTACTCAAACCCCGGGCTGGAACCGTTAGTTTTCGCCAAAAGCCGACTTCTGCCCGGAAACGTTTGGCCCAAAGCAGCTTGGCCCTTCAAAACGCCGAACACCAACTGGTTATGAGCAGCGTGGCAGCCGAACTGAAGGCGGTCGCCTCACCCAGCCAAAAAAAAAACAGAGCCATCACCTCAGTGCTGGAAGACTGGGGGCTTTCCGGGCTCAAAGAACGCCATCCCCAATCTCTTTCCGGGGGCGAACGCCAAAGACTGGTGCTTGCCTGCGCCATGGCCAGAGATACCGCCATTTTGATGCTTGACGAACCATCCAGCGGCCTCGATCACCTCAATCTGCTCCGCCTGACGAAAGCACTCAAAAAGTACGCCCTTGGCGATACTACTATTCTTTTGATTACCCACGACAGCGATCTGATGCGCCTAGTGGCAGATTTTGAAATCAAATTCTGAAAGACGCTGCTCCATTTAAACGATATGTGGCGTCAAAGAACTTAAAAATAGTCTTACCAATATCAAGCCAGATTGCCACGGCCGGCCATGACCGTCCGTGGCTCCGGAATACCCGGGACCATAAGGGAGCCAATAATGAAAACTCAGATCATTTATTGTTCTCAAACCTCAAACACTCGACAAGTAGCCCAAGCTTTGTTCGGAGCCATCGGGCCAGATACCACCCTGGTAGAACTCAAGGATAATCCCGAGCCTTTAAATGGCGATCTCCTCTTTCTGGGGTTTTGGATAGACCGGGCCCGAGTCAACCAGGAGATGGCCGATTTCATGGCCAGGCTTAAAAACCAAACCTTGGCCTTTTTCTTCACCCAAGTCGGGTGGCCCGAAGGACCGACCGCCAGACGTATTGTTCAGCGGACAACCGAACTTTTAACCGCCAACTCTAACGTGGTCCTGGGAGCATTTCATTGCCAGGGAAGGATGAACCCGGCTATAATTGCCATGGCCAGGCGGCTTCCGGTAACCCATCCCCGAGGCGGCTACAGCTTTGCCCGGGCCGCCTTGCTAGCTGAGTCAAACCTCCACCCCGACCAAACCGATTTAGCTCAGGCAGCTGAATTTGGCCATGAAATTATGTTAAAATATCTGCGAAGAAAACAAAATTAGACCCCTCAAAATCAGGATTACCTTTCCAGGGAACTTCTGGACTCGCCTCTGACTTGAAGGCGGCTGTCTTTGCCCTAAGCTTGAGCCAAGTTCCATCAATCACTTCCAATTAAGCCCAACACCTAGCCAACAGCTATCCGCAGGAGTCTGGAACAACCGACAAAAAAGCTCGTCCTGAACACTTACAATTTTGTGGTCATACTATCTTTGATCGACCAGTAAAAAGTCTATTTTTTCGTTTTTGTCATTTTTAACTTCTTGATATTACTGACAAAAAATTTAAGAATTCAGGTTTTTGAGGGTTTTTACCGGTTGATCATCTTTACTACTACGACAATATTTTCAAAACACTCAACTAATACATCATATTTTCCAGCGTTGGCCATATATATTCATTGATAGCGAACTTTTAATGCTCTTGATGGCACAAAAAAAATAACATAGCAATACTCAATTGACAAACAGTAAATAGCTTAATCAAATAATGCACCTTAAAATATTTAATTTTTATTGTAGTCCACTTTCCACTCACGTTTACGTTTTTAAAGATTATGGCAACTTACATTGAAAAGGAGATTGCATTGGAATTAAGTGAAAAAAAATCGAAGGTTAAGGCCTGGTTGACCGAAAACAACCATTTCATTTTGGGGATTGCGGCCCGAAATCTGGGCTTAAGCGATCTGGATGTTTTAGAAGCCCTACCGGAAGAAATGGTCTCCGACGTACCGGTTGCCGATTTTTTCTCCCTTTGGAGCACCCTGACCACCTGGGAGCGGGCTTTATTTCTAGCCCAGAGTCCGGCAGCCATCGTCGAAATCGAAGGCCAGCTCCCAGAAGGCAAAATGGGGCACGGATTGTTTAACCTCCACGACCACAGCTGCCCGCTGGGCGGTCATCTGGATGTAGATAAAATCACCCGGATCAGCCTGGTAGCCAAAAATCTTGATGGCAATGACAGCCTGGGAATCCATTTTTTTACCGGCAACGGGGCCACTGGTTTTGCCGTCTACGCCGGTAGAGGCGAAGAACGGAAAATCTTACCCGCCGTCAGAGAAAGCTTCAAATCCCTCTGGAAAAAATATGCCCGGGTCTGACGACTTTAGCGGGGACGCTGGAACCAAAAATCGAAGCCAGCTAAATCAAATAAGCTTCCAACCCAGTTGAATTTTTCCGCCCAGCCTTGGTTGATAGAAGCCTGAAAACACAAACCAAAATTGTACAAAGCCCTAGGTTTGATCGATCGGTAAAAACCCCATTTTTGCCATTTTTTTCATCCTAAAATTACTTATAAAAAATTTCAGAATTCAGGATTTGGGGGGTTTTTTACCGGTTGGTCATATTTGTAAATGGGGCTGTATGTAAGCGTATAAATCGTTTACTCCGACTCTGATTAATTATTCATCAAAGACTTTCTCTCACGCATCGGCTTGGTTATTGCCCGGCTGGTGGTTTTCGTGTTTCGCGACTACTTGGACTAATTCAGACTCTTCAATTTCTATACAGAGCTATACAGTGTTATTTAACATAATTAGCATCTATATCATAAAATAAGCATACAGAATTTAATTTAGGCTTAATAACCAAATCCACAGGCATATCAATATAGCCATAATTATTTATATTTATAGCTTTAACCAAATTATAATCAAAAAAAAAACAACAATACTTCTTTAAATTTAGGTGAAATAATCTATTCTACAGGCATATTAATATAACAATATTCATCATCTTCGTTGACATCTATAGTTAGCCAATTGCTAAACAACAAGTCTGCATAATTAATTTATACTATCTAGATATCGGGTTGACGCCAACAATCAGGATTTGCAGACAACTTTTGGAGTTTACACCACCTGAGCGATTTTGCTATTATATCTGACATGGACACTATTAACAGCATCAATACTC
>JAISWF010000276.1 GCA_031271165.1 Deltaproteobacteria bacterium | reverse complement strand
CGAAAATGATCTGCAATTCAAATGAACAGGGTTAGCCAAAAAATGGGAAAAAAAACCTGAGCCATTATGTCTCTCATTATGACTCTAACACTCGCCTTGGACTCTCAAGGGGGGGGGGCTGAACGCACACCTTAATACGAAGGTTCAAGTGCCAATCCCGACAATCGGGGTTGTTGTTCGCCGCTCAGGACCATACCCCGCCGTTTACAAGGTTACCCGTTCTTATCGAAACGAGAAAGGGCAACCCACCAATGACAGGGTAAACATAGGCAAACTGGATTTGGAGACTGGTAAACTCATTCCCAATGCCAAATACTGGGAATACTACGGACCTAGTCTTGTAGAACTTGAGATTCTGCCAACTTATAACTCGATCCGTTCTTTCGGAACAGAGTTCTTGGTTGAGCATATCATGAGTTCACTTGGTATCAACGAGACACTAGACGCTTGTCTTGAGGATTCAAGTCTCGTCAAAACAGCCGCTCTATATATGACTGCTAGAGGCAACGTCTTTGAAGGAGTGCTTGACTATTGCGAAGACTTCACGCTCTTTCGGAAATCTCTAGCGTCCAGCTCAGCCTCTGAGTTATTCGCTTCAATTACTTATGATCAGCGAATGGCCTTTTTCAAGAAGTGGGTTGATAAACAGCAATCTGGCAAGTACCTTGCTTATGATGTCACCTCGTTTTCTACCTACTCTAAAGACATCATTGATAGCGAATGGCGGGACAACAGCGATGGTGAGAAATTACCGCAAAACAACCTTGGATGCTTTCTGTCCGAGGCCACAGGCATGCCTGTCTTTTATGTCACTTATCCTGGCTCAATAGTGGACAAGTCTCATCTACAATATATGATGGCCTACAATCCTGAGCTTGGTATTAAAAACGTTGGATTCGTCCTTGACAGGGGTTTCTGTTCCACTGCTAACATAAAGTTCCTAGCCAAAAATCACTATGAGTTCATCATGGGGGTTCCGACCCGTTGCAAGACGACTCTAGAGACGATAGACCTTGCGAGGGATAGTATCATCTCAAAGCGTAATCTCGTTGCTGATGGCGTTTATGCCGTTTCTAAGAAAGGTTTCTTCTATGGAACGGCTAGTGTCATGAATGTCTACTATTGTCCAGACTTGGCGGAACATAAAAGGAAGACTCTGTTCCGCTCTATCGAATCTCAAGAGGAAAGTCTCAAGCAATTAAAGGGTGTTTCTGATAGAGATATAAAAAAATACAGGACCTACTTTTCTATTCAAGTCAATGAGGATAGATCACTAATATTTAAGCGCAACTTTAATAAGATTGACAATGAAAGCCAAAATTTTGGTTTTTTCTGTCTTTTAACAAATATAGATCTCAATGCGTTAGAAATACTTGACAAATACCGCCGTAAAGATGCAATTGAAAATATTTTTGATGATATAAAGAACCATATAGATATGAAAAGAATGAGAACTCATAATAGCAAAACTACTGATGGAAAACTATTTTGTTGCTTCATTGCTCTAATAATCGTCTCAGAGATTGGGATAAAGCTTAAGGATTTAATGAAAATACACTGTTTGAGTAAAAACTCTATAATACGAGAGATGGAGAAAATTCGTTTAGTCATAGGTAGCGATGGTAAAAAGGTCATGAACCCGTTGACACAATTACAATGCAAAATTCTTGAGCCATTCGGCCTTGGTGAGGAAGACGTCAAAGCATATCTCGCAAGGTTAACTTGACGGGCATTGTATGTGCTAAAAACTGTATAGAATTTAGGTAATAAGAAAGCCGCAGGCAGCCTTATTAGCGAAAATATTCAGTTATTTGATGATTTGGTACCTGTATGTGGATCAATTTTTTCACACAAATTGGATGAAAAAAAGCAGCGTAATTTGGCAAATCCTGATGCTCGCCAGTATAGTTGAATTTAATACTCCAAATATTTCCAATTATCCTTACCAAAACTCCCAGTTTGACTGGCCTTCACATTGTCTCCCAATCAGAGAAAACAGGCCTTTCATCGGTCTTGACTGGCTTACCCCCCAACCCAAACCGACAGCTCAAAATAACGTTAAAGGCCGCTCAGATGACTCTGGGCGGCCTTTAAACAGTTAAAAAGTTAGTATAGAATTCTAACTAGCAGCTTTACATAGCCTCGCCAGTCCGAATACGCAAAGCCTTGACCGTATCCTGGACAAAGATGACCCCGTCACCAGCTTGGCCAGTCTTGGCTCCCTCGGTGATGGCCTCAATAGCGTCCTCAACCCGGTCATCCGGGATTCCCAGTTCGATTCTGATCTTACGAAGGAGGTTGACTTCGGTCTGGATACCACGATAAACCTCGGTGTAACCCTTCTGCCGTCCAGCCCCCAGGATGTTGGTAACGGACATGGAATAAATCTCTTTGGCGTACAGCTTGAGCTTGACTTCCTGGAGAACCTCAGGCCGAACAAATGCGATAAGTAATTTCATTATTTATGCCTCCCTTCTCAGCTGTTGGAGAAGAATTGGAAGCCGCTGTAGGCCTCGGTACGGTGTTCAACATGATCAAGTCCCTTGATCTCATCTTTTGGATCAACGCGGACCCCGATAACACTCTTGATGACCTTAAAAACTATCAAACCCATTATAAAAGCCCATGCGTCAATGCTCAAGGCACCCAGGATCTGAATTCCAAGGAGCTTTACTCCGCCACCGTAAAAAAGTCCGACAACTGTATCCGAGCCGTAAGCTGGCGAGGCAAAAATACCAACGGCAATGGTACCAAAAATACCACAAACAGCATGAACCGAAACTGCACCGACGGGATCGTCGATTTTCAGGGTCTGGTCGATAAAAATTACCGAAACCACAACCAAGATGCCCGAAATAAGGCCGATGACGACTGAGCCAAATGGAGAGACGTCATAGCAGCCAGCGGTAATGCCCACCAAGCCGGCTAGAACACCGTTAAAGCTCATGGAAGGATCGGGCTTACCAAATCTAGCCCAGCTGGTTAGCATGGCTCCCAAGAAACCGGCACAAGCGGCCAAGTTAGTATTGACAGCGATAAAACCGATGGTTCCGTCAGGAACGTTGGTAGAGCCGCAGTTAAAACCGAACCAACCAAACCACAGTATAAAAACGCCCAAGGCAGTTAGGGCCAGGTTATGGCCTGGAATGGCTCGAGCATGACCATCGGGAGTATATTTACCGAGGCGGGGTCCGACGACGATGGCCCCAGCAAGGGCGACAAAACCACCCACCGAGTGGACGACAGTGGAACCGGCGAAATCGACGAAGCCTAAATTTAGCAGCCAAGCCCCGGAATCGGACTGGAAAAGAGAATTCCAAGCCCAGTGCCCGCTAACCGGATAAATTATCGCCGAGATCAAAAAGCTCGACCAAAGGTAAGCAGAAAACTTGGTTCGTCCGGCGATAGCACCGGAGACGATGGTGGCGGCAGTGCCGCAAAAGACGCTTTGGAAGAACCAAAACGTCAGGCCCCATTGGCCATCTGCCGTGGTACTGTCAATGCCTGACAGCCCGAAGCCACTGGTGCCGATGATGCCACCGGCTGAGGGGCCAAACATCAAGCCAAAGCCTAAAAAAAGAAAAACCAGACTTCCGATCGCAAAGTCGACATAGTTTTTCATCAAAATGTTGGCCGCATTTTTGGCCCTGGCCAGACCACACTCGACCATGGCGAATCCTGGCTGCATAAACATAACCAGAATACCGCCCAAAAGAGTCCAAAAAATGTTAGCATTCGACTGGGTGAAGGACTCCTCGTCGGCCCAGGCCTGGGCCGGTACGAAAAGCAACATACCCAACAATGGAGCAGCCCGTCGAAGTGGTTTCGGGATTCTCAGGTTTCGCATCTTGACCTCCGAATTTAAATTAAGTCCACACAATCTGGGGGGACGTAAAAGTACCTCTCGGTGTCATTAGCCAAACTTGTGCCAGTCTCGGCGAAAAGCCGCTCTTTTTTGTCTTGCACGGGGGTATAAGGTGATATCCTAAATCCCTAGATTTGTCATAATACCGTAAATTTATTAGGAAAAATAATTTTTAAAAATTCGTTTATCCTCCTCTCAAACCTTTACTTTTTGGCGCTGATATCTTTTAGTCAGGGTCAGTTTTCGGGCCGAATTTGTGCCAAGATGATTATTTTTATTACATTTTTGTCGGTTTGTTTTAACTGCGGAAAAATCCCAAAAATCTTTTTCTGTCTTCTCAATGAGCGCCCCTCTCAGTCAGGCCATTACGCCTCCGGCAGTGATGACTTTAAAGCTTACTTCAGGTAATTCTGAAGTGATAGTTAGTTGAATGTGAAAAATGACTTAACTGACTGAATTTACAGGAAAAATTTCGAAAAAAGTCAGTTCAGCCGAACAAATTTGTTGGATTAAAATTATTGAAAATTCTCATTATGGTCAGT
>JAISWF010000269.1 GCA_031271165.1 Deltaproteobacteria bacterium | reverse complement strand
CTGTACTGTCGGTCTCTTCTGAGGCCAGATACGAGGCCAGACTGTCATAGTTGTTGGTCTTGCCGAGACTCAGGAGAATAGGCTCCCTAACCCCGTAGGTGTTCTGAAATAAGATGGAGTTAATAGTCATAATTGCGGCCTTGGCAATTGCCTCCAGTGGGGCCGGAGGGTTTGGGTGGCGGGATGAAAAACTAAGATCTTAATAAAACCGGCTCAAAAGCCTCAAACCAAAGTTGTCCAAGACATTCCAAGATACTCCAGCCCAAGGACCTCCCCAAGCGGCCGTCAATTGGGCTCAAATTAAATATGGCGGCTGAAACGGCGCTTTGATTGAGGAGCGGTGGGCCAGTCCGAAATGTCCAAAAGGTTCTCCAGGACCGAAAGGACCGCTGGCCGCCAGGTGGGCAAATTAGTCCGCCTCAGGAACGACCGCTATGACTATATGCAATTAATATACCAAGATGGGATTAGACTGGGGGAACAGGGAAAAGTACCAGGACAGGAAGTCTTGTCCGGCAAAAAGGAAGATCAGGGCAGCTAGTGCTAGAAAAGGCCCAAACGGTATGGCCTTGACCCCGAGGTTCTGGCGCTCGAAGCGGCCGGTGAATACCAGGCAACCGACAGTCAAAAGGGCCAAAACCGATGACATCAAAAGTACCGGCAGGATCGAGGGCAGGCCCAGATAAATGCAAATTAGGCCTAATAAAGGCGGATCGCCCTCACCCAGGCCCCGATGGCCTTTGATGGCTTTGTAAAGGAAGGCTACCAGCCATAAGGCTAAATAGCCTACGGCATAGGCAGCTAAGGCTCCGGCGACACTTATAAAACGTTCGGAGAAACCGTGATCAGCCAGGAAATGCCAGAGGTGGAGGCCAGCCAAAGGCGGGTGGGGGGTGACGGCGGCGATGAGCAGACCCAGTATTTCGGTGGGCCAAATCAGCACGTTGGGGATAATCATCAGTTCAAGATCGATAAAAGCGATGGCTGTTAGGCACATTGAGAAGTAAAAGTAGAAAAAATAACGAAAAGTCAGGCCCTCGGCCTGAAAGATAAAGAGTGAAAGGAAGGCTGCTAAAATCTCAATTAAGGGGTAGCGCAACGAGATGGGCTGACGGCAGTGGCGGCAGCGTCCTTTGAGCCGAAGCCAGCTGATGACCGGGATATTGTCTTGCCAGGTGATAAGGTTAAGGCAGGCGGGGCAAAAAGAGCGGCGCGGCTGGGCTACCGACAGCCCCTCCCGGGGCAGGCGATAGATGACTACGTTGAGAAAACTGCCAACACACAAGCCGAAAAACAAAACCAACAAAGTTACAAAGATCGCTGCGGCCCCGGTGAAATCCATTTTTTACAACTCCACGGGGTTGGTGCTGGCGGGATAACGCCTTGATTTCTGGGGCCCAGAACGGGAGTTAGGAGAAAATCTTTTCAATTTTTTCGTTGAGGGTGTCGGCGGTGAAAGGTTTGACAATATAGTTGCTGACTTTGGCCTTGACTGCCTCCATAATGTTTTCCTGCTGGGCCTCGGCGGTGACCATCAAAAACGGGATATCTTTAAGGTGTTCCGAACCCCGGACGTGTCTGAGCAGTTCAATACCGGTCATGTTGGGCATATTCCAGTCGCTGATGATCAGGTCAAATTTTTCGAGCTCCAAAAGGGCTGTAGCCTTGACCCCGTCTTCGGCTTCATTGATGTTGTTGATGCCCAATTGGCGGAGGATATTTTTAACAATCTTTCTCATGGTCTGAAAGTCATCGACCACCAGAACCTTGATGTTTTTGTTATAGGCCATAACCGTCGCTCCAAAACTATGGTCGGGATTTATTAAACTTATGGTACAAAAACGACCAGACTTTAAGATAGCCTTCAGCCTGGTCGGTGAATGCGTCCTGTCTTTAGCCTCTAGCATATCAAATACCAATTAGAGGCCAGTCTTCGGTATTTATTTGGTCGGTCAGCTGTTAGGCTGTAACCGCAAATCAGTTTGGCTCGATATTCTTGGAAATGATTGAGGTAATAAACAACGTCCTCAAGACTTAGTGAGGTTGACTATTGATTCTTTTTTTAACCAGCAGCCTCTCTGGCGAGCCTAGCCCAAGTTGTTGATCGCACTCGGCTGCATTATACCTCACGCCTCGTCAGAACCAAAAGAAAAAAAGACTGCCGGTTTAGGGTCAAAGCCGGGGCTAAAGCAGATTTTTAGAAAAACACCCCCCAATTTGGTCCAAACCGATTGGATGTATTAAATTATATTAGCAAAAGTCAAAAGAAGGTGCAAGGGAGCGCAAAAGAGGGGTGTACCTAAAAATTTTGACTTATTTATTGTCTTTTCTTCTTTGATTGTAGCCCTTCGCCAGGTTGTCTTTGAGTTGTTGAAGTCTTTGGTCTAACTCATAGAACTCCGGCCTCGGCTGTAAAGGATAGCCCATATGTAAAAACGCCCCAACAAGGTCATATTTATTATGAATAAGTGATACTACATCTTGCTCCCAAAGAAAGCTTTTAGATTTTGACATTAACGTTAAAATATATTGACCTGTCTGTTCGTTCCATCTCATACCAGCTTGTTTCAGTCGTTGCTGCAGTACTAATTTATTACCGTTTTCAATAGCGCCGCTTCCGATAAACCACCCCTTTTTTTTGTATGTTCCATAATCTATATTATTAATATTATTTTGAATATAATTAAGTAAATTAAACTTGCTTTTAGTTAAAATACGATTGCCTAATTTTCTTATTTGGTCAATTGCTTCTTTTGTTTTGCTTTCTTTAAACTTTTTTGCAATATCTGTAACCCATGGCTTATATTTTGATTCATCTAATTTAAATACATCCTTAGCAAAATTAAAAATATTTTCCAGTAAATGGTAATAGTCCAATATTTGCTGAGCATCAGGGAAAATTTCTTCCTTCATATTTCGTATCCAAGTAGCACCATCGCTAAGCAAGATAGTTTGCTGATAATTTCCATAGCCATTACGAAGAGCCAAGGCCCACATGTGTTTTTTAAATTCTTCTGCGTCTCCAAGATAGCTAATATATTCTTTTTTAATGATTTTATGATGTCGTTCTCCGTCTTGACCAGTCCACCAACGGATATTGTCAGATGAAAAGGCCAACCCTAATTTATTTTCCATCCACATGGATTTGTGTTCTTCATTCTCTTTCTTTTGAACGTCATTAACATCATGCTCTTTTTTCTTTCTAGTATGAAGCATGGCCCCATCAACCTCAAGGTACAACACTTGATCTAACTTGTGCTGGGGGAAGCTTATTCTTCCTGTTTTCAGAAGTTCCCAGGAAGTACCAGCCCTGTTTCGGTCGACTTCAAAAACCAATGAGCCGATGTGGTTGGCTACGTTTCTCATCGTGTCGTCGTTTACCCTTATAGGAGTATTTCTTATAATAGCGTCTCTCGCAGCTTTGTAGGAGGGGATTAGTTGAACCCAGTATGCAATTTCCAGCATTGCTGAGGGGCTGATTTTAAAAGGTAAACGATCAATCCCAAAAGCTTCATCAAGGGGAAAGAGCAATTTCTTATTCGTCAATCTTTCAAGTTGCCTTTCATCTATTTTTCTTGATGGTTTCAAGGCTGCCCTGTTAATAGTTACTTTCCCGAGTGTTGTCATGATCGAACGTGGAAAAGATTGAAATATCCGCAACCTTATTCCGAGGTTTTGGTACTCAGCTTTTTTTTTTCGATCTGGTTTTTTTGGTTGATCTGAGATATTTTTTCCAAGAGTAAATCTGCAGTAATATTTTTGAACTTAGCTTGTAAGTCAATGGCTAAGTCTTCAATATTAGTCAATGAAAGGAAGAAATTTTCATTTGATGTTCCAGTTTCAAAATCCTTGGCGAACTTGAGAAGCATTTCAAGAAGTTTCGACAATATTTCTGGACTAACTAGCAAGCCATTTTCACGGTTCTCCACGAGTTTTTGAATGCCTATGACGAGCCGATCAAAATCGTAGGATGAGTTTTGGCTTGAATTCAAGTCACCATCAAGGAAGTCTGTGTCTTCTTTCATAACTATCCTAAATTCCGTCCGAGATTTTAACTACAGAGGGGGATCGATGTCAAAGGCCTCGAATATCTGACGCTGTGTTTTTGTAGCAGGATACACAATTCGCTGATCTCCTATCTCCTGCACC
>JAISWF010000238.1 GCA_031271165.1 Deltaproteobacteria bacterium | reverse complement strand
TACCATATGGTAATATAATCATGAAAAAGAGAAAATCAAGGCACATATGTGAAGTTGCATTCTTATTACTCAAGTTTCATGTGCCGGGGTGGGTTGCGAAAGCGACCCATGAGGTGTTTTCTATAATATTTCTTTAGCCCGGGTTAAATTATCAGTATAGTGTTTTGATGGATTGTTTTGAATTCTTCAAGTCCAACCAAACCAAAGTCCAACCAGGCAAAAATCCAACCAAACTACCAGAAACCAAATTGTCCGTCTCCAACAAGGTCGGGCCAGAAGCGGGGAAACCTCGCTTCTGGCCCGACTGCTTATTAAAGGCCTGGATTATTCGGTGATGATGATCTCGTGACCAGAGCCCCGGCCAAAAGTTTCCGGCATATACATCTCTTCGACCGTCGGGCCAGGGAGCAGGTAAGTTCCGGGGGTAGCCGCCCGGGCAAGGTAACTGAAGGTGTAAACTCCGGCCGGAATGTGATCGGCGAAAACGGCCACCCGGTCGGGCCAGATTTGTTGGTGCGAATACCAATAGCCCCGACTTGAGTCCTGAGCATCGGAGGTGTTCAGGGCCGCTACTAGGGTATGGTCCTCAGAGCGGAGCCTGAAGTTAATTGGTTCAAAGCCGGCCGGAACCCGGTCTTCCAAAACCAAGTCGTAGCGATCGGCGGGCGTCATTACGGTTACGGTGACTTTAACTACGTCGCCTCGTTTAAACGAGCTCAAGCCGGGTTGGGAAGCTTGAGGCTGAACTCGGGAATATTCCCGGGAAACAATCAGGCTTGAGGAATACTCGCCAGTCATAACCGGGGCCAGAGCGGCTTTGGCCAGCTTTATTCCCAGCCAAACTTGGCCGGTTCCTGTGGATTCGACGGTCAGTTCTGAGGTTTGGGACAACTGGGCCATGGGTACATTGGTGATGACCGGAGGTGCGGTAAATGAATTAAAAGAGGTTGAGACCAAATTTTGGTCATTTAAGGCGGCCTCAATCTTGAGGTTCGGAGGCTCAAGTTCCACCTTCTCCAAGTAAGTGACAATAGCCCAAAGAGCCAGGATGTTGGACTGGGTGGTGGAAAAATGACCCCTGGCTGTTCTCTCAACTAAGGCCCTCAGGAGGCTGGGCATGACCTCACCAAAGGGGGCAACATCACTTACGGTCAGGGCGGTCAAAGCGGTCAGCTTGTCAGAGTCAAACCAAAGAGCTCGATTAAATGGGGCCAGAGTGGCTACCTGGGCTGTCCCGGAGGTAAGGTCAAGTTCGTTATAGATTTTTGGGATAAGCGTCAGAAGCATGTCGGTGCGCTTTTTGGAAGCCGGCAGGGCATCGACTGCTCTGGTCAAATATAAAAGATCGACCAGCCCCAGGGCTTCTGAGCGGCGGGGGTCATCGGAATTAACAAGCAAAAAGCTGTCTTCAATGTAAGATTCGGCATAAAAATTGGTCTTGGTCAAAACTGAAAGAACGTATTGCCGGACCGTGCGGTTGGTAATGGGGTCGTACCAATTTGGACGTGAGTCTTCGGGTTTGGCCATATAATCTGCGAGAAATGAAATAATTTCGTTGATAAAATCAATTGAGACATTGAAATCATATTCATCAGCTAAGAGCAAAAACTCCAGGACGTAGGCGGTCAAAGCGGGAGAATTTTCCGACCAGCCGGATTCGCCCGGCCAGAGACTAAAGCCGCCTTCGTTGGCGATGTCGTGCAAATAAACAATATGATTTTCCACCGTTTGGCGGTATTGGTCGATTTTCTTCGCATCGTCTCCAAAGCGATCTTTGAGCCTCAGGCGCAAAAGGGCTCCAAAGGCTTTGGAGGTCCTTTGCTCGACACACTCGTAGGGATAGGCCTCAAGCCACTCAAAGGGTGATGTTAAAACTCCGGCCAAAGACGGAGCCATTTCAACAGTCAAGCCCCCTCGATCGAGATCGACCCCATCTAGCCCACCGATTTTGGAGCTTTCTTTAGTCGGCCCGAGTTGGAGGAAAGCGGCCTGGGTGGTCAAACGGTTGACTGGCAAAACATTGAGTTTATAGTAAACTTGGTCGGTCAGCTCGCCCATGGTTACCGCAAAATCAACATTGGCTTCACCTTGGGCGATGGCTTGGACCGGAAAGAAAACTTCCCGGCTTTGACCGGCGGGAACGGCAATCTGATGGGTCGCCAATTGGTCTTGGTCCGTCTCTAAGATTTTAAGATTTTTAGCCTTAAAAGTAATATTGGCCTGCCCATCGCGATCGGAGCGGTTGGTTACGATAATGCCGGCCTTAAATTGGTCTCCGACCGTGGAGTAGGCCGGAAGAGAAGATCTGAGTAAAAGATCTTTGGAAACCATAAATTGATTTTGGCCGGTACCGGATTTGCGGCCGTGCCCGGTGGCCACAGCATAAATTTTGAAAGTGGTCAAATTGTCGGGAAGAGAGAAAGTGACTTGGCCCCGACCGTCGGACGAGAGGGCGATAGCCGGATCAAAGAAGGACAAATCCAGAAAGTTTTTCCGCAGCCCTTCATTGTTAGCGGAATCAAAAAGAAAGCCGCCTCCTCCTCCGGGGCGTCCGCCCCCGCCTTTGTTTTCCCAGTTGCGCCGACCGATAAGGCTCGGCATGTTACTGGCCGTGATAACGTTTAGCTCCCTTAAAGCCGAAAACACCTGATCGGGAAAATAGTTGGTGTCGCCGGCTACTTGGATGAGGGCAGCGTCAATAACGGCTAAGGCTACTTCGGCGTCAGCAAAGGGGCGTCCGTCAGAGTCGGTGACCGCAAAATCAACGGTCACCTCCTGCCCGGGCCCATATTGGGCCGAAGCTGGGGTTACCTCGACTTTTAAGTTATCGGTAGTCACCGGGACACTAAGCGACAGGTAGCCTGTACGCACGGTCGGTTTCCCCATATCAATTCCGAAGGGATCTGGTTTGTCAGCGATCCGGCCACGGACTAAAACCACCGAAACAAAAAGGTTAGGGCCGTCTTCTTCGGTAATGGGGATTTCAAAAACTGGGCTGTAATCGGTTAAATCAACGACTTGGACTTCCTTGATAAAGCTTCTTTCGACCGTAACCAGAGCCTGCCCTTGATTAAACGGACTTTGAAGAAGTATTTTAGCAGTGTCCCCGGGGGCGTACTCAGTCTTGTCGGGGATCAGGGTCAGCTGGTCGTTGGAATACCCCCAACCGACCTCACCGGGGCCAGAGACGTAAAAAGACACGGTCGATTCGTTGGTCCGGCCTTTTTCGTCGGTCAAATTGGCGCTGACCCAATAATAACCTGGCTTGGGTGGGGTAAGTGAAAACTCCGCCAGCTTGGCGCCGGTTTTGACCTTTATTTCTTCTATTATTTCGTCCAAGGGTTTGGAGTCATACATATAGGAAGCGTTAAAGCCCCGCCGCCGGGCCGAATTCCACGACCGGCGATAGAGTTTGATGGAAATTTCGGTTTCCTTAAACAGCCCGTCGGGGGTAACGGCGGCCAGCTCGAAAGTTTGGGGAGAGCCGGCTTGGCCCAGGGAGTTGCGGTTTTTTAGGGCTGGGTAAAGAAAAGCCGGATGGACTAAAGTGGTGCTATGTTCGCTGACCGGCCGCCCGTCGACATCCTTAGCGGTCACTTGAAAATAGAGGCTGCGGGGACGAGGTTTTTTAGGCGGTTCCACGGTAAAGTCGAAGGAAAAACCCCCGGCCTCGGTTAAAGGAGCCGAACCAGATGAAATATCCTCATAGGCGTTTTCATAATCTTCGTCCTCATCGTCTTCACCGGTCATGACGGTCATGTTGCTGACCAGGGAGAAACCGGAGACCGTGGGGATAGAAAAATCATAAATATCTGATGCGGTAACCGAATAGTCAGCCGAACTCCCGGTGACCGGGAGACCAAAATGGTAAGAGGCCTGACCCTTGAAGGAGACTTTATCTCCTGAAAAGAGTGGGCTGGTAATAGGATCAATGGTCATGGCAAAAGGCGGAGAGCGGAAGTTTTCGACCAAAAAATGTCCGTAATTAATTATTTCTTGACTATCGTAATGCCAACTATTCCCTTCCGGAATTGTTTGCTCCGGATTTTTGGACATGTAAACGGTATAAGTGCCCAGTTTGACGTCGGGCGGCAGCTGGTAATTGAGGCTGACCGTCCCGAAAGAAGAGGCTTGGGCTACTGTTTCGTAAGTGACGTTATAAAAGGGGTCGATGATGAATACTTTGACCGGACCGCTTGGCAGGTCGTTATACTGTTCACCCTGAATTTGTCGGGCAATAATTTTAAGATGAACCAGGGACCCTGGCCGGTAAATGGGCTGGGAGGTGAGAAGAAAACCCTTATCAGGGTCAGCCCCTAGGGGTATGCCATAACCGCCGTTTAAATCAAACAGGTAGCGATAAAAATTTGACTGCCAGCCCAAATTCCAGATGCTCATCTGTTGGCCTGATTGGGCGGTGACAAACAGTGATAAATCATCGGAGTAAAGATAGCCGTTAGTCAGGCCAAAGGCGGTTTGAGGGTCAAGATTTTTAGATTCAATGATTTCGTTAAGTTCAAGCCCTCCAGGGAAGACCAAAAGGCCCTCGGGACCGGTCCGGCCTTGGAAAAGGGGGACCCCGGTGGCGGTTAAGACGTTAATTTCAGCTCCTTCGAGCCCGGTCCCGGTGGGCAGATCGGTGACCCAAGCCAAAGACGATTCCCGGCCGACTTTGACCGTTAAGCCCAAGTCGGACCTTAAAAAAGAATTGTAACTCGGGATATCATCGTCGTCCAAGGGTTTGAGGCCGACGACCAGCAGTTTGCCAGTGGATTGCTGCCCAAAAAGTGTCTCCAAATTTACCAAGTTGGTGACCGGCCCAAATCTAGCTCCGTCTTTGGGGTGGAGGACTAAGGATTTAAAGTCTCCAGTTTGGTAGAGGAAATCAAAAGTCTTATTTCGTACGTCATTATTGTTCTCCCAGTATTGGTCTTTGGCAATATAAAACTTGACCGCTTCGGCTGGATCAAGGGCAAAGCCTTCGACAATGACCTCGTCAAGAGCGGTGGCTTTGATCTCAATAATCGGTTCGGTGGAAGTTTCTAAGAGACCGGATTCGGTATCAATACGGGCTTGTGGGGTAAAAGTTGTGGTTTGAAAATTTATAATGCAATCTTTAGGCAGTTCTTGACCGGTAACATCTGGCATTCCGGCTTTAAAAGTAATAACATAATCTGTTTCCGGTAAAAGATTAGAATAAATCGTCAGGTACGAAGAATGGGCATTGTTCCAAAACCAATCATCGCTTTGCTCTTGCATATCTTGGTCATCTACGGTCCCTTCATTTTGAGTCCCGGAAGCAGCTTGATTCTTAGCCGAATCTGATTTTTGGCTGGCCTTAGCTTTTGCGCTGTAACGTTTTTTAAGGTCGTTGAAGTATTCCAATGAAGGCTCGATTTCAATAAAGTCGATGACCTTACTTAAAACGACCGGGTTAGAAAACAAAATTGTTGGGTAGCTTGAAGGGGAAATGGGGCCCGAATCGGATTGATTCTTTTGTAAGGTGATTTTTTGAAGACCAATAGTTCGAGACGAAACAACTTCAATGGTTTTATCAGTCGGCAGGGGGCCGGCTTCAGAGATGACCCCAGGCTCAACAATGATTCTGTAATCGGTGTCAAGCGGTAAATCTTGGGTCGGGGCGACATCGCCGCTTAACATAAAAGGATTATACTGATAATTAGAGGGCGTAAAAACAGCCGGCACTTTGAACTGCTGTTCGTCACCAGCTTGACTAGTAAAAAAAAGGCGTCCCTCTAGACTGTTTAAATCGACCTTTTGGCTAAAATTGATATAGTGGACTGGTTTAAGAGGTTCATATATGTCTATTGAACCATAGCTGACTTCCACCGGCGGGAGCGAGATAGAGGCCGTCATCCCCGTCGCCAAGACGTTGCCAGTCAGTGATTTAAGACCGCTTTTGAGGGTGGCGGTCAGCTCCAAGCTGCCGCTGTAATTTTTTTCTGGGATGAAGGCTAAAGTGTACTGATTGAGCCACCGGAGTCGGCCCTCTAAGGGCGGGTTGATCGAGAGCAGATCCTGATTGACCAAATCGTATTCACCCAGGCTTACCATTGGTTGATTGAACATTACTGCAATCTGAGTCAGCCTTTGGGTCTGGCCTTGAGGCAGAAAATTGAGAACTTTAAGTTCTCCTTGGGCCGTTTTTAAAAGCTCTGGGTCGACCGGAATATTAAGCTGATGACGGTCTGGGTCAGTCTGGGATTCGGTCGCTTTTGAGAGTCCGTCGGATTGGGCGGGGGGGTTAGCGACTGTTTTGGTCTGGGAATCATCGCAGCCAGCGACCATTATAAGGCAAAAAAGGACCCAAAAAAGACTGAGCTTTGAAAAGTGGCGCATATAGCCTCCAAAAGTGGCCGGAATTTTAGTTACTGAACAAACGTTAAGTAGTTATAGTTAACCAATAAAAACATATAAGGAGCGGCTAGAGGACGCTCATTTTAGGATATTATTTTCCAGAGTCAACAATTACTGCGGCAAAGACCAAGGGAGTTTCTCCGGTATTGAGCAGGGCATGACCTTCACCTTGGCGGGCTAAGGTAAAATCACCCGTTTTGACTGGGTATTGCTGGCGGTTAGAATCGGTATAAAGGCCTTGGCCTTCCAAGATAAGATAGACTTCTTCGTCGTTATCATGGATGTGAAAGCCCAAAGAAGAACCAACCGGGATGGTGTTGATGGCCGCCATGGCTACCCTGGTTGAGTCGGGGCGGTTTTTGGCATTGATAAAATGGAGATGGGAAACATGTCCAACTCCTCCCTTGGCCTTTTCAGTGACGCTTTTGACGGCATTTTCGTTGGTAAGTATCAAAACGGGGACCTCCTGGAAATAAAGGACAGCTTAGTTTTTTTGGGTGAGCTGTCGAACCTGGCGAATTCCAATCAAGCTTAGATAATAACATATTTTTAGATCGTAGTGTATCTTGACCCAATAGCAGCTATGAGCTTGAAATAATAGGGTAAAATATAGAACCCGCCCCAAGTCTTGGTCTGGTCCAAGGCTTGTTGGCCGAAATTATTCAGCCCTTTTGGTCGGCATCAATTGAAGCTGGCCCAACCGGCCTAATGGTTCTGAGCAAAATTAAGCTTCAATAGTTCGGCTTTGGGTTTGGACTTGACTTTGGGTTCGGCCTTGGGGGAAAGAAATTTCCAACCGCTAACTTTTTCTTTGTTTTTTTTGGGGTTGAGTTGAAGTCGGTCAAAAAAAATACGCCTCTGCTGACGAAAAAGTCGGAAAATTGCTCGTGTCAAAATAAAAAATGCCAATTCCTGTTGAAACCGAAGGTTCGTTAGTTTTGATTGACAAAATTTTTATTAGTGATTTAGCTATTTTTTAAACTAACGCTGATTCAGTTTGGCTGTAAAAAAATTTTTTCTTATTTTTTTTCGTCTCCCCCCTTGATTTCTTCTCTGACCGTGTTTATATTATAAGTGTCGACGGAGGAACACCAAGGAGACGGTCTTAAAAGTGACTGATTGGGTACAATCCTGAAGACAACTGGATAATGCTTGTCGCTGAATACGGTTCGGCTGTCCGGTAAGGTCATCTGACCGATAAACTAACGAGCGTTAGTCGCAAAAATCCGAATTTTCGGAAGTTTCTTTACCAACACCCATATCAGCTTAACGCTGATATCCTGCCTATAACATAACTGCACTTTGACCAATCATGATACAGTCGGGGTACTCCCCGACACCTGCCTCACCAGCGGCGGCTAACCGATATTAGGTAGCCGCCGCCTTTCTTTGGGGGTTTGAATCCCCAAGTCGCCGACGGTACAATCTTGGAAAATATGTGTTGATTTAATAGTTTATGTTAAAATAATTACCGTGAAGGTATTTTTTGGCTGCTCAAACTTGGTTTTTTAGGTCAAAGCCGATAGGCTATTTGACTCTTTTAACCAACTTGGTACCGGATATGGCCGCCAACTATGGTTTTAATAACCCTTCCAGTTAGTTTTCTGCCGTCAAAGGGGGTATTGCGGCTTTTGGACTTACTTTGGCTAGCCTCAAAGACGTACTCTTGGGCCGGATCGATCAAGGTCAGATCGGCTATGCTTCCGGGTCTGAGGGTGCCGCCGGGTACGTTTAGGATTTTAGCTGGTCTGGCGCTCATAAGTTCGACCAAACGGGCCGGGGTGAGGGCCATGGTCTTGATGAGTTCAAAAATTAAAGAAAATGAGGTTTCCAGGCCGGTAATTCCAAAGGCGGCTTCGCTAAATTCCGAATCTTTTTCCAAGACCGAATGCGGTGCATGATCGGTAGCTATGACATCAATGGTTCCATCTAAAAGGCCTTGGCGCAGGGCCTGAAGATCCTGCTGGGTCCTTAGGGGGGGCTTCATTTTAAGATTGGTATCGTAGCCGGCCAGACCTTCGAATCTGGGTTCCGAGCCCAGAAGATCCCGCTCGGTTAGATGGAGGTAGTGAGGGGCGGTTTCGCAGGTGACCTTAACCCCTTTGGTTTTGGCCTCCCGGATAAGAACAAGGGCTTGGGCCGAAGAAACGTGACAGATATGGATGGGTTTTCCAGTTAGAGCGGCCACGGCCAGATCGCGGTAAACCGCTATCGCTTCAACTTCAGAAGGCTGACCTGGAAGGCCAAGTTTTGTTGAGACGCGGCCCTCGTGAATCATCCCTCCCGGGGCCAAAGTCGATTCCTCGGCGTGGGATAGCGGCAATAGTCCGCATACGCTGGCGTAATCCAAAGCCCGCCTCATAACTGAAGCGTCGGCCACCCAGGAACCGTCGTCGGTGACGGCTTTGGCTCCGGATTTTTGGAGATCGTAGTATTCGTTGATCTCCTGGCCGGCCCGGCCCCGGGTCATGGCCGCACTCTGGTAAAGCCTGGCTCCGCCGGCATTGGCGGCCCGGCTTAGTAAAGACTCAACTTGGTCGGCCCGATCGATTGACGGAGAGGTATTGGGCATGGCCAAAACGGCGGTAAAGCCTCCGGCAGCGGCGGCCGTCAGTCCGCTGACCAAATCCTCTTTATATTCCTGGCCGGGGTCCCTTAAGTGAACATGGAGATCGATTAAGCCTGGTAGAACCCACAGTCCTTCGGCCTCAATTACCTGGCGGTCTGAGGCCTCAATGGAATTAGCTCTTTCCACGGAGGCGACCAGGCCATCTTCGATTAACAGATCGACTTTTTGATCGAGACCCTGGAGAGGATCGATTAACCGTCCGTTTTTAATGACCGCAGGTTTGGGAAGCATGAGGATGGCTCCTAAAAAAAAGAGAATCAGGCCAGAGGCTGGCTGCCTTTACGTTCGGAATTGTCGACCAAAAGGAAAAGCAAAGCCATTCGGATGGCTACCCCGTTGGTGACCTGGTCGAGGATGACTGATTGGGGGCAGTCATAGATTTCCGGGGTCATCTCGACGCCTTGGTTGACCGGGCCGGGATGGAGGACCAAGCAGCCGGGCTTGGCCAAGGCCAGCCGCTGAGCGTTTAAGCCGTAAACCCGGGCGTATTCTCGGGCGCCGGGAAATAGGCGGCCCGATTGACGTTCAAGCTGGATGCGCAGCATTATGACCACGTCGGCCCCATCAAGGGCCGGCTCAGGACGGGAGTAAACCTGTACTCCGTACTCGTCGGAGAGACCTCCGACCATCATTGAGGGGGGGCCGGCCACGGTGACCATGGCTCCTAAGGTCTTAAGGCCGATCATATTGCTTCTGGCCACCCTGCTGTGGGCTATGTCGCCAATGATGGCGACTTTGAGGCCCTCAATGCGGCCTAAGCGCCGGCGGATGGTCATAAGGTCTAACAAGGCTTGAGTGGGGTGGGCGTGAGCGCCGTCACCGGCGTTTAAAATGGGACATTTGAGTCGTCGGCCCAAGTAAGAGGGGGCTCCGGAGGCGGAGTGCCGGATGACCAAGGCATCGGGGTTCATGGCCTCAATGTTGCGGGCGGTATCCAAAAGGGTTTCACCTTTGGACATCGATGAGCCAGAAGCGGAAAGGGCAATTGTGTCGGCGGACAGCCGTTTGGCGGCCACCTCAAAACTTAAGCGGGTTCGAGTGGAGTTTTCATGAAAGAACAAAACCACCAGCTTGCCCTTTAAAGTGGGGACCTTTTTTATTTCCCGCTCGGAGACCTCCCGAAAATTTTCAGCCGCATCAAGCACTGCAGTCAGATGTTCGGTAGTAAATTGATCAAGATCAATTAGATCCTTGGGCCAGAGCAGGTGTTCGTAGAGCATGGCCTCCTCCAATATCAAATCATCGGCAAAATAAAACCGGACTAGACGAGACTAAACGGACTACGGCGCCGGACCTAACCAGCGAAAAAAAAAGACCCCTTCAAAAGGGGTTTAAAAAGGGGCTTCAAAAAAAAATATTCGCCTAATAAGATTGAAAAACAAAAATAATTAGTGATAACATGGGTCATAATCAAATAATTTTCACACCTAAGCGGTCAAACCGAAGGCGGTCCATAAAAGGGATGCCTTTGGAGGAATTCCAGGACCAGTAAAGACGCCAAGCTTTCCCTCGCAAAAGGGAAATATCGACAAATCCCCAGACTCTGGAATCGTTGGAGAAATCGCGATTGTCGCCCATCATGAAGTACTGTCCGTCAGGGACGATAACCGGCCCGAAGTTCCGGCTGCTGACCTGGTAAGGGTTATCATAATGGCCAAAGGGGTCATCAATAAAAAAATCATTAATTTTAATGCGGCCGTTAACAACTTCTACCTTTTCCCCGGGCAGGCCAATGACCCTTTTGACAAAATCAGTGGACGGCTCCTCGGGGTATTTGAAAATTACGACATCGCCTCGCTGGGGCAGGCCGGTTCCAAAAATTATTTTATTGTTGAAGGGGTTTCTCAGGCCGAAAGAAAATTTGGTGACCAAAACCCGATCGCCTTCCAAAAAGGTCGGCACCATGGAACTGGAGGGTATGTGAAAGGCTTGGATCACGAAAGAACGGATCACCAAGGCCAGGACAACCGCCACGGCGATGGCCTTACCATATTCCAAGACATGAGTCTGCCAGGTGACAGCGGCCACAGGCAGAGTAGCTCCGTCGGCGGCGGGGGAGGGTTTTTTCTTGTTATTTTTTTTCATTAAAATTGCAACATATCAGTCAGAAATATAAAAATAAAAAATAAAAAATAAAAACAAAAATAAAGATAAAAAATGAAAAATTGGAAACAGAAAATTAGCATTGCAAAATGAATGTCGATTTTTTTTAAAGTCCGCTTACCCGTCAAAGCTTTCCGATTTTACAACAGGTCGGTTTCAAAGTCCAGAAATCCGGTTCAAGGGTTTCAGGGCGAAATCGTCAAAACTCTCAAAAAAAAGCAGTCAAAGGAGCAAGATCGGCCCCAGACTTGACTCGCCAAGTCGTCCGATCGAATCCCGCCACCAAATTGGCGGGGGAACTTCATCAGGTTTCTTGGTCAAAACATTATAGAGGAAGTGAAAAGACCGTTTGAATAAAGAAAGGATCTCCCGAACACTGTCAGTCGGTTTTTTGTTAAGACAGATTACAAAATTGAGGGCCAGCTTCCAAAAAAGGTAAAATCCCAGGCGCATTGCCCCGGTAGATTTTAGACTTTTCTTCAGTGTAGTTTACCGTGTCGTCAAGGACGCTTGCATCGTTTCGACTTTCCAGTGCTGGACAGAAATTTCCAGCAGCTGCGAGGCTGGCCGGGAAAGACTGGTAAAGAAAAACCGGATTTCGACGATTTCTTCCCTGTAGAAACTTCCTCGGTGAATCTCTCAACCATCATTACGTTTGCAATCCCTTCCCAGAGAGAGGATTAGGCGACCCAAGTTGCGGCAGCAGCTACACTGAGGCTGATGGAGGTAATGGTTCTATGTTCGATGCGTCGGCTAGCCTTGGAATGAGGTGAGGTATATTGCTGAATGCCAAACTCGGGGCCTAAGGTTTCGAGGTTATTAAAAAGCGTCTTCACTTCATCAAGCAGGCCGCTCTGATTGCCTCTGAGGCAGAACATGTAGTCGGCACCATAGTTAGTCGAATGTGAATAATGGCATAACTGACTGAATTTACAGAAAAAAATTTCGAAAAAAGTCATTTCAAGAGAACAGATTTGTTGGATTAAAATTATTGAAAATTCTCATTAGGC
>JAISWF010000183.1 GCA_031271165.1 Deltaproteobacteria bacterium | reverse complement strand
GCAGCAAGAATACGTCGTAACTTTTCGTTTAAATGCGGTTTGACCGCTTGGAAAAATGTTGATATCGAAATCATGAGTCTATATTAACATAGAATCATTTTTGTGTACAGTTTTTTTTGCCCAGGTCCTTACGTTGAAACCATACCCAACCAGAGGCAAAGTCCGGCCGGGATGAGGCAGTTAGGCGAAATAGTTGTCCACATTTTTTCGTTCAGTGCCTTGTGATATTATCTTTTGCTGGCTGTGGGCTGGGTTCTCAAAAAAGGCTAAACTCATTTAAGTGCCCAGGTAGTCTTGTTTTTTCTCACGCCAGGTCGCCAATGGCAAGCATGATTTCAATCACTACTATGAGTAATTTGACTATTTTACTTTTTATAATCAATTTATTATTAAAAAATTTATATAGTAGTGATAAAAGGAGGAAGGCTAGGATATAGGCCAAACACTGGAGAAGTGTTTTTTGACCAGCGACGTTGCGAAAAGTATGGCAGCTGTGCTCGCTGAAGCGAGGGGGCAGGGCGCCGGCCTCTGTGAGATGGTGGCGGTGGAGATAGAGTCGAAGCTACTGGACCAGAAGGCCGATTTTGATTAGACCAACGATAAAGTACGTCATTTTGTTGGAGATACTTGGCAAGTTTTTTAGCCCTCCACTTGCCAGCATGAGTGCGTATATGGACGCATATGACAAGGTGAAAACCAGTCTATTTGCCTGTGAGCATTGAGATTAAAGAGACTACGCCCAGGGGTGTTGAGAGGCTAGCGGACGACCGGCGCAGGGCAGACTAAACTAAATGAATTGATTTTAAATTTAACACCTTATAGGCTTATATGATAGGCACCAATCAAACATAGACGTGGTGTATTACTTGGGACGGCGTTATTATTATAGCGACGTACAATGCGTCAAAATCGCAGGAGTAAGTCGCTATCAAACTAACCGGTTCGGACCTTCGGCTCTCGGCCTGGAAATTAACGAGCAGTACTTGGTGTCTTTTGTCCTGTAGCCTCTGGCCAACCTCGCCATCGCCTGTCCAAAAGCCGCTGAGAAGACCTCCATTTATCGGCTGACGTTCGAATTGGGTCTCTCACTGGGTTCTCTCCCGCAGCCTCCTGGCCGTTTTCTTTGGCCACAACGGCTACGGCTATGGCGATGACGTCATCTTGGTAGTCCGGGGCCAACTCCACTAAAGCGGCGGCAGCATCTCGTTTCCGATGGCCTAGCGGAGCCATTCATTCAGGCTGAAGATGGTCAGGTCGATATCGTCGTTTGCCAGGTTATTTCGATCGCAGCCGATTTTGTAACTATTTCCGGGCTCGGGTTGAGCTGGTGCGCCACGACTTCAGGATATGATTCAGGCCACCGTACGAGCCTTTCATAACAATACATTTTTTATTTTTTGTTTTTTAACGCCTCACCAAAACCCTCACGGTATTGACTATTCCACGCTATAGAATGTTCAGTCATAGACAATTATTTGTATATATGGTACATAAATCGTGGTCAGGGTGGTTTGCTATAACTGACCCTGCTGGGACTTGTCCCCACAGGGCCGACCTCATTTGGCCATATACTGGAGGGCTCCCATCATAACTTTTGTAGTATAGGCAGTCGCATCCATAAAAGATTAAGTATTTAAAAAGTCAAAAAAATCACTATGGTTGCCAGTTCTGCCTGGGCGGAAGTTGTCACCATGGTTCACCGCTTAACCTTTTATTAGCTATAAACAAGTAGTTATTGTTAATTTAAAATATTAATTCTTCAGTTTCCGCCACCAAACTCTCCCTTACCAACGGAGAGAACCTCGCTCGCCTCAAGTGGCTAGCCCCGTCAACATGATTCCGGGTTCGGTTCGATGGTACTGGTTGGAAATTATCCACGAACGGATCGGTTTTTTTATGACCAGAAATGGTTTTTTTTCTCGTTTTCTCAAGTCGGTCGGGGAACTTCACCCGGTCAGACGCTGGGCCACTCCCCAGGGCTACCGAGAGGTCCTGGCCATGTGCCTGCCTCTGATAGCCTCAACTACCGTCTCTTCTCTGATGCTATTTACTGACCGGCTCTTTCTGAGCCATTACTCGGTCAATGCCATTGCCGCTTCCCTTCCAGCGGGCATCGCCTGGGTGACCATCACTTCCTTTTTTCTTGGGATAGCCTCCTACACCAGCGTTTTTGTAGCCCAATACGTCGGCGCCAAAAGAACCGACCGGGCGGCCGCCTCCCTGTGGCAGGGCCTGTATTTCAGCCTGGTTTTTGGGCTGCTGCTGTCGCTGCTCTATTTTGCAAGTCCCCTGATTTTTAGTTTTGGCAACCTCAATCCGGATATCGTGGTCCTGGAATACGAATATTTTGGTCCGCTCATTTTGATGAGTCCACTCAATCTGCTGCTGGTGGTTATGAGTTCCTTTATGGCCGCCTTAGGCCGCACCAAGGTGGTGATGTGGGTAAGCCTGGTTGGCGCTACAATTAACATCCCCTTAAACTACATGCTCATATTTGGTCTGTCCATCGGCGAAACAAACCTAATCCCTTCTATTGGGGTTTTAGGGGCGGCTTTGGCCACTGTCATTTCTTGGGTAGTGAGCGTGGCCATCTATTGTTTTCTGATTTTTAACCGCCAGATGGAGAAAGATTACGGTGTTTTGACCAACCGCCGTTTCGATCGCCCTCTCTTTTTCAGGCTGATGAAATACGGTTGGCCAGGTGGTCTCCAGTTTTTCATGGAGATTTTTGCTTTCGGCTTTTTTAACTTTGCGGTCTCCCGGCTGGCTAAACTTGAGCTGGCCAGCAACAACATTGTTTTCTCCATTGAGGCTCTAAGCTACTTTCCCATCTTCGGGGTGGGGCAGACCATCAGCATTATGGTTGGTCAAGCCATCGGACGCGACCAGCCCTCCGATGGAGCCCGGGCCACCAAAACCGGGGTAGTCATCTGTACTGTTTATGTCTTTTTAATGCTATTGGGTTTTTTGTTTTTGCCCCATCAACTGCTTTCCCTGTTTTTAACTTCCGATCTGCCGGCAGGGGATCGGGCTTTCATTCTCCACCTGGGAACGGTTATTTTGAGGTTTGTCGCTGCCTACAGCATTTTCGACGGGATTTACTTGTGCTGCTTTGGAGCCATTAAGGGTTCAGGTGACGTCTGGTTTCCGATGCTGGCCATGGGTTTTTGGGGCATCTTTGGTCTGGTACTCCCGATTATGATTTTGTTTGCCTTAAACGCAGCCACAATTTACAGTCTCTGGTTCTGCATGATTGTTTACATCCTGTGCCTGACCGCCACCGGCTTCTGGCGATTTAAATCCGGCCGGTGGATGACCATGAGAGTCATCGAGCCGGTATTAAACACCAAATAGAGTTGGAAAGTGCTGACCAGCGATTTTGACTATAACCTCCCGCCCCATTTGATCGCCCAAGAGCCGTCCCCGGAGCGAGGCGGTTCCAGATTGATGGTTATTGGCGGTGACGGACAACTCAAGGCGCTCACCTGGTTTGCCTCTTTGGCTCAATTCCTCCCTCCCAGGGCGCTTTTGGTAGTCAACGACGCCAGAGTTACTCCGGCCAGACTTTTAGGCCGTCGGTTGGGAGGCGGGAAGGTGGAACTTTTGATTTTAGACCCTCCCGTCGGAACCTTTAGCGGTCCTTTGGACCGTCTGTGTCTGGGCAAACCAGGCCGGAACCTTAAACCGGGGACCGAATTAACTTTTGAAAAAAATGACCTCAAACTCGAAGCCCGGGTTGTTGAGGCTGAGTCCGACGGGCCGCACCGGCTGATACGCTTTTTTTTCCAAAGCGACCCGGCCTCCGTCTTGGATGCCTTAGGGCATTTACCGCTGCCGCCTTACATCCGCCGGCCCGATCGACCAGATGATTTTGACCGCTATCAAACCGTTTACGCTAAAAGCCCCGGGGCCGTGGCAGCTCCTACCGCTGGACTCCATTTTACCCGAGAGCATCTCAAGACTCTGAAAGAGGCCGGCTTTGAGACGGTTTCAGTTTCTCTTCGGGTCGGGGCCGGAACTTTTGCGCCTCTCACTTCGGCCATGCTTCAAGAAGGTCGGCTCCATGAGGAATGGGTAGAAGTTGGACCGGAAGCAGTTTTGGCCGTTCGGCGAGCCCAAGAGGAGGGCCGGACGGTTGTGGCCATAGGGACCACCGCTGCCCGAGCTCTGGAATGGGCTTCCGAGGGGGGAATAATCAAGCCCAAAAAGGGTGGCTGTACGCTTTTTATCCGGCCTGGATTTCGGTTTCAGACCGTGGAGGCCTTAATTACCAACTTCCATCTGCCTGGCTCAAGTCTGATGTATTTGGTGGGGGCTCTGGCCGGCCGAGAGACTATTTTAAAGGCCTATGCCCAGGCTATTGAGGCGGAGTTCAGGTTTTATAGCTATGGCGACGCTATGCTTTTGCTGCCACAATTTGATAAATGTTGATGTATTAGGTATTTAAACGCGAGAAATTATTCCCGGCCGACATTGTTCACGGCTTGACCTTGCCCCTCAATCAATCGCATCGCTATTATCATCATGTCAAGCACATTGCTGCTCCGTTTTAAATGTTACGGAGCGCCTAACAAAATTGTCATATCTTCTTTTAGTCTTAACCATTGTTTGCTGTCTGGATTAAATGAGCGTTGATGGTTTCGCCTAAAGCCTTTCCGAGCAAGACAGGTACAGCTTCCCAAACTATCAGGGCCGTTCCTCTCCAAGGGCTTGGTGGTGGTGTTTTTCTCTTATCTAATAGCTTCGCCCCCGTTCAATTGATAGTTGAGACTACAAATTGACAGGGGCGATAGAGCTTTGGGGGAAAGAGACTTTTCAGAGTCTAGCCAAAAACTATTACTCGGTTAAAAAGGCCAAAACGTCTTTGGCCATCTGCTCGGGGATCTCCCACTGGATATTGTGGCCGATGTTCGGATAATCAACGCTCTTAGCCCCTGGCAAAGCTGCCTTCAAGGCAGCCTGGGCCTCAGCCCCAAAGAAACCATCGGCTGCGCCCCAGAGAATCAGCGTAGGAGCCTTAAGTTCGTCCATAAAGGGCAAAAGGTAGGACTCAGCCGCCCCTTTGGTGATAGCTCGCCAGGCATGGGGCGGGAGACCCTTTGATTCAGCCATCTCCAATTTTAAAAATTCTTCGTTAACCGGATTGGGGTTAGTGTACCAGGCCTCCATAAAGGCATCATCCGGTGGATTTTCTCCAAAACCCACCGCCGCCAGATAGATATCCTTCCCGAGGCTCTCAAAGTGCACCAAAGCAGATGATTCCAAGACCACCTTACTGACTTTCTCAGGGTAATTGATGGCCAGTTCCTGGGCGATGAAGCTACCTAGAGAGTGGCCCACAACGTGGGCCTTTTCCAAGCCCAAGGCCTCAATGAGGGCCGCTATATCCGAGGCATACAGAGAAACAGGATAGGACCTCAAGTCCGGTTTGTCGCTTCCTCCGTGCCCTCGCAAGTCCGGGATGATCAGGCGATATTGTCCGGCAAAATAAGAGGCAATGAGCGACCAGCTCCGGCTGTTGTCGGTCATACCGTGCAAAAAGACAATAGGTGTAGCCTCGGGCTGACCCATTTCCACGTATAAAGCCTTAATCCCAGTGGACAGCTCTATCTCCTTTTTGGCCCCCACCCATTGATCTTGGCTCAGTTCTAGGACTGGGTCTGTGGCCAAAACGGCTTTGGCCGTCAGCAAGGTCAAACAACTAAAGGTCAGGAAAGCAATCAACCATTTCATTTTAAATAAAATCATAATAAACACCTTTCTGTTGAAAATTTAAATAATAAACATAATTCAATCATCGCTCGCAATATTATTTTAAACAAAAAATCAGGTCTAAATGTTCAAAAAATAGCGGATCGCAACCCAGGCCCTCGGAGGGTTTTTTTTTGCCGTTTGATCATATCGTTTGTTCAATATTATGCACCGAAGGCAGGGCAAAGATCAAGCTGTTTAACTCGCTGGTTTTATTAAGATCAAATTGTGCTACAACCTGTGGCCCAAATCCAGTGTGCGTTCAGGCCCCCCCTTTGAGAGTCCAAGGCGAGTGTTAGAGTCATAATGAGAGACATAATGGCTCAGGTTTTTTTTCCCATTTTTTGGCTAACCCTGTTCATTTGAATTGCAGATCA
>JAISWF010000163.1 GCA_031271165.1 Deltaproteobacteria bacterium | reverse complement strand
GAAAGGGACTGAAAGGCCAAAATTTAGCAAAATGGTTTTGTTGGCTTTATATATATATCATAATATCCTTAAGCTTATATGATAGCATTTAAATGATCAGAAAATAATTTTTTTGGACGTAAGACATCCTGATTTGCTGTTTGAGATGCTTATATGTTGTTTGTTGATTTTTTCTGCTTTAATGGCCAAAGATGCACATGTTTACTCAGGCCTAAAATTTGGTAATTTCGCCCTGTTATGACCGTAATTGTCTCCAGTCGTCTGGAAGAGGCAGGTAAACTAACTGCTTAAACAGTGGTGGTCACTTCACAGTTGGCTTTATATGACATCCAAAGAGCCAATTTTTGGGGTCGTCTGATTCTTCTTCTCCGCCGGCCTTATCAGGCCTTGGCTGCAGATTTGCTCCAGCCGCCTCAAGCTTGATTTAGCTGACCTGCCGAGGCGGCAGACTAGAGTACATTAGTCAAAAGCCTGAGCCTTACTGTTTAAGAGTTGTCATTTAAAGCCAAAATTGAGCGTCAAAACTTGAGTAAGGAAATTGCCTCGGCCAAAGGGTCCGCTGCTGATGATTGAGCCAAGCTAACCCGTCGCAACAATATATCACAGCCATGCTCTTATGTGTAAAACAGTAGATAATAGAACTATTAATTGATATCCTGGTAATGAAAGGAACACTAAAAAAATTTTATCGCTGGCCGGAAAAGTTTCCCAGAGGCTGGCTGACAGCTCATAGGGCCTAAAGTAAGATGACGTACTACTTATAGGGGTTGCCAACAATTATGAGGTGTGATACTAAATTAAGGCTAGGCTCTTGTCAGTCGAGTTAGTTTTTTTGGCTGACGTTAACTTTAAGACCGGGGTTTTATGGCTAGACGTTATCGCATATGTCTGATGTCGGAGGAACAAGGATATTCCAAAGTCCACAGTTTTTCGACCTCTGCCTTTTGGCCAAAGCTGGGAATTTTTGTCCTGCTATTTTTGGTATCCGCCCTGGCCTTGTATTCGGCTTATGCCTGGCGTACCTTATCCGGGGTAAAAGATCAGACCCTGGAGATTGATTTGCTCAAAGGCGAAAACGCCAGAAAAGACGGGCAGCTTCTGGTTATTGCCGAACGCATAGATGATGTCAACAATTCCATTGAATCTTTAAGGGAACAGGAAAACAACTTAAATCTTTTGACCATGGAATTTAATAGAAGTCTGGGCCTGCCAGATTCGGCCACCCTGGAAGAAGTCTGGCCGGCCTTAACCGCCACTGTGGCCTGGACCTGGGGAGGCCGGGAGGATCAGGGCGGACTTTCGTCTCAAACAGGCGAAAAAAATATTGAAATTCGCAGTCCCGCTGAAGTCATCAAAAGTCTTCACAGCGACCTCGATCGGCTGGAGCGAAACGCAGCCGGGGTTGACATGGCCTTAAGCGAGCTTACCTCAGCCTTACAGGGTTCTAAAGTTCTTCTTTCGGCAACTCCCAACATGCTCCCAGTCTTAAACGGTCGTTTCACCTCCGGATTTGGTTATCGGGTCTCCCCTTTTGGTCGGGGCTCGGACACCCACCTGGGGATCGATTTGGCGGCCCCAGTAGGTACTTCGATCTATGCCCCGGCTGATGGGACGGTAATTTCCAGTGACTGGTCCAGCAGCGGCTATGGGCTAATGGTGACTATCGACCACGGTTTCGGGCTGACCACCCGCTATGCTCACCTCTCGGAGAGCCTGGTTGAGGCCGGAAGCAGCGTTGAACGGGGCCAGATTATTGCCAAGGTCGGTAACACCGGCCGCTCCACCGGACCCCACCTCCATTTTGAGACTGTTTTAGGCGGAGTCCACGTTGACCCGCTGATATTCTCCGGATTGTCTGTGAACATTGCGGAGGCCTCAAACTGACTCGCAGCCTTCTCCATCCGATCTTATCACCTCATAAATCATCAATACTAGGCCGACTTTTTTCTAAAACGCCGGGAAGCTGACCCCGGCCGACCTAGAACAGGCAGATATTTTAATGTTAAATATATTTAAATCTATATTTGGTACTGCTAACGATCGCCAGATCAAACGTTTGGCTGAGAAGGTTGATGCCATCAACGCTTTGGAGCTCAGGTTCCGCAAGCTTTCCGATGCCGACCTTTCAGCCAAAACAGTGGATTTCAGGCAGAGACTTGACAACGGCGAGGAGCTGGAGTCTTTGGTTCATGAAGCTTTTGCCGTTGTCCGGGAGGCCGGGGCTAGAACCTTAGGCCAGAGGCATTTTGATGTCCAGCTGATGGGCGGCCTGGTCCTCCACGAGGGAAAAATTGCCGAGATGAAAACCGGCGAAGGCAAGACTTTAGCCGCAACACTGCCGGTTTATACCAACGCCTTGACCGGCAAGGGCGTCCATGTGGTTACGGTCAATGATTACCTGGCCCGCCGTGATGCCGAGTGGATGGGCAAAATCTATTCGTTCTTGGGTTTAAATACCGGCGTAATCGTCCATGGCCTGACCGACATTGAGCGCCGCAATTCTTACGGAGCTGACATCACTTATGGTACCAATAACGAATACGGCTTTGATTATCTGCGCGACAACATGAAATTCAGGGCGGCCGACTATGTTCAGCGGGAGTTTAATTTCGCTATCGTCGATGAGGTGGACTCAATTTTAATTGATGAAGCCAGGACTCCTTTGATTATTTCCGGGCCAGCCGAAGAATCAACCGAACTCTATACCATGGTCGACCGGGTTATCCCCAGACTTCAGGCTGAAGAGCATTACACCGTTGACGAGAAAGCCAGGACCTCCAACCTGACCGAGGAGGGAGTGACTAAGGCCGAGTTAATGCTGGGGGTTAAAAATTTATTTGATCCAGCCAACATGGAGGTGCTGCACCACTTAAATCAAGCCCTCAAAGCCCGTACCCTTTTTGAACTGGACAAAGATTACCTGGTTAAGGACGGGCAGGTGATTATCGTCGATGAGTTTACCGGCCGTCCCATGCCCGGGCGACGGTTTTCCGACGGTCTCCATCAAGCCTTGGAGGCCAAAGAGCGGGTTAAAATCGAAAATGAGAACCAGACCTTGGCCTCGATCACCTTCCAAAATTTCTTTAGAATGTACCAGAAATTGGCCGGCATGACTGGTACAGCCGACACCGAGGCAGCCGAGTTTTCCAAAATTTACAACCTCGAAGTGGTGGTCATGCCCACCCACCGCCGGATGGTCAGGCGGGACCATACTGACGTGATTTACCGCACGGCCCGCGAAAAATACAACGCCGTTGTCGACGAAATTGATGAGCTTTACCAAAAAGGACAGCCGGTTTTGGTTGGTACGATTTCCATCAACAATTCCGAGCTGGTCTCCAAGCTGCTCGTCAGCCGCGGCATCCCCCACCAGGTGCTTAATGCCAAACACCTGGAAAAAGAGGCCCAGATTGTCGCCCAGGCTGGTCAGCCCGGAACGGTCACAATTTCCACCAACATGGCCGGCCGCGGCACCGATATCGTTCTGGGCACTGGAGTGCCCGAGAAGGGCGGTCTATTTATCCTCGGGACAGAGCGCCACGAGTCCAGGCGCATTGACAACCAGCTGCGCGGCCGCAGTGGTCGTCAAGGGGATCCTGGAGAATCCAGGTTTTACATTTCTCTGGAAGACGATCTGATGCGCATTTTTGGCGGCGAGCGTTTTAAAGGACTTCTCGGGCGCTTAGGGATGACCGAGGGGACACCTTTAGAATCAGCAATGATTTCTAAAAGTATAGAAAATTCTCAAAAAAGCGTAGAAAGCAGAAATTTCGACATAAGAAAACATCTTCTAGAATATGACGATGTTATGAATCGCCAAAGAGAAGTTATTTATACGCAAAGGCGGCATATTTTGACCTCCAATGACTTGGAGGAAACGGTCCAGGCGTATATTGAAGCAGAAGCCACCAGGGTCCTTTCCGATTTCGAGGCTATCAATGAGGACGACGAGCTTGGCTGGAGCAATTTTGTCAACCTAGCCGGTGCTTTTGCGAATTTTTTGGTCAACAGCCGGGAGGCTTTTGAAGACCTTACCGATGAGACTCGGCTTGATTTTATCTTAACCAAGGCCAAAGAGAGACTCAGGTTACGAAGTTTAGAATTAGGCCCGGCTCCCTATCTTGATTTTATGCGCTACGTGCTTCTTAACTGTCTTGATGCCCAGTGGAAAGACCACCTGTTGTCCATGGATCACCTCAAAGACGGCATCGGCTTAAGAGGCTACGCCCAGAAAGACCCACTCAGAGAGTACCAACGAGAAGGCTTTGAGATGTTCCAAGAGATGGTGGGCCGGATTAGAGCGACCAGCCTGATTTATATTTTTTGGGCTCAGATTAGCCCGGCCGCTGAAAAAACGGTCACCCCTCAAGCCCGCAATCTGTCTTACAATAAGAGCGGGTCGGGCAAAGCCCAAGCGACTCTGACCGAGCGCCGCAGTTCCCCCAAAGTTGGACGAAACGAACCCTGCCCTTGTGGCTCAGGTAAAAAATACAAACATTGTTGTGGTTCGTGATAAAAAATTTGCTAATATAAGATATTTAAACATTGTTTTATGTTTTAAGCTAAAATGCAGCCTAAGATTTAACTAAGATTTGAGACCGGATTTTGGCCGAGAAATAGCCAGGGGCGGCTGAGCTGGACTGAAGAGGCCGGCGAAAACAGTGGAAAACATGGCCCGTTTTTTGCTACTATCAACCAACGGGTTTGTTGTTCCAGATTTTTCGCCGGAACTCCCGGCCAGAGAGGAACCCGTATGGCTTTTAGTTTTTCCGACCAGGTAGCCCGAGGCCGCGAGCGTATCGCCGCTACTCCCCCGTCCAAGCTTTTATTTGGGGGGCTGGCCCTTGTTTTAGTCACCGGGGCGTTGCTTTATTTTTTGTTATCCAACAGCTCGGCCCCATACGAGATCCTATACACCGATTTGAGCCCGCAAGACGCCGGAGCCATTACCTCAGAGTTAAAAAAGGAAAATATTGATTATCGGCTGAGCGGTGACGGAAGCATCATTGAGCTTCCGGCCGGCCGGGCCCAGGAGGCCAGGCTGGATTTGGCCATGAAGGGGCTTCCAACTAAAAGCGGAGTGGGGTTCGAGCTCTTTGATGAGTCCAAATTGGGGACCACTGATTTGGAGCAAAAAATTAAGCTCCAAAGAGCGGTGACTGGCGAGCTCGAAAGGACCATTATGCGGTTCCCGGAGGTCTCCGATGCCAGGATTCATTTGACCGTGCCCCGGGAGACACTGTTTATAGAGGACCAAAAGGAACCGACCGCCTCGGTTGTTTTGACTTTAAAGGGCGGCGCAAGTTTGGATAAGGCCAAAATCATGGGCCTGGTTCATCTTTTGACCTCGGCTGTTGACGGTTTGATCGCCGATAACGTCTCCGTCATTGATACCGACGGCGGGCTTTTGTGGAGCAAGGACTCCCAGAAGCCTGGACTTTTAAACGACGATCAGCTCAAACAAAAGAGAGCCTTTGAAAGGGATCTGGCCAACCGCATCAATTCAATGCTGGAAAAGGTACTGGGTCCGTATAAGGCTACCACTCAAGTCAACGTTGAACTAGATCTTAAAGAGGTGGTTACCACCGAAGATATTTTCGATCCTGAGCGCACGGCCGTTAGAAGCGAACAGCGCGTCCAGGAGCGGAGCCAGGGTCCGGGGCGGGCCTACGCCGGCATTCCCAATGCAACCTACGAGTTAGGTACGGCCAACCGTCAGAACAGCGGGCAAGGCGGCAATCAGGAGGTCTATTCGCGTTCCGAGGAGACCACCAACTATGAAGTCACCAACATTAAACGGCAGACCATGGCTTCCAGCGGGGATCTTAAAAAAGTTTCGGTCGCTGTCCTGGTCGATGGCTTTTTTACCCTGGCCGAAGACGGGACCAGGGTATTTAACCCTCTGCCCGAAGAGCGTTTGGAGCAACTCCGGGAGGCCATCAGGAACACTATAGGTTTTAACGAATCGAGAGGCGACACCGTGTCAGTGACTAGCCTGGAATTTTACCGCGAGGAAACGGTTTCGGTCTGGGCTGTATTCCTGCTTGACCTTTTAAGGGAGTTTGGAAGGCCCTTTTTAAACCTCATCCTCATCATCCTCTTTTTCTTCTTTATCATCAGGCCGATCCTCAATTGGCTCAAAAAAGAAGTTGAGCCGGTTGGTTCTGGGGCCGAGCAGGCGGTTTTGCCCGACTATCCGAGCCCCAGCGGCGGCAGCGAAAGTCTGCCGCTCCCCCTCCCGCCGCAAGCGGTCCATTCGGACAGCGTTATAATTGCCACCTCCCCAGCTGCTGATGAGACCAGCACTCCTTCGCTCCTGCCAGAGGATACCGAGGACGTGGAAAGTTACGATGACGAAGTGCCAGAGGATATTGAGGAATCCGCCCAGATGCTGACCTACGGACAACTGACCCGTGATAAGGTTATGCCAATGGCCCGTGAAAACATGGACCGCACCGTGGGGCTCATTCGCGGCTGGATAGAGCAAAAGGCTCAACAGGAAACCGTTCAGGAGAAATGAGTTATGGCCCGCGAGGAAAAAAACCAACCTGAGCTCAACGGACCGGAAAAAGCGGCCATCTTTTTGCTGACCATGGGTGAGGAGTTTACCACCGAGGTCTTCAAAGAGCTTGACGATATTGAGATCAAAAGTCTCGGCAAAGCCATGAGCACTATTCAAAACGTCGCTCCAACTCAGATTCAGGACGTTTTGTGGGAGTTTATGCAATCAATGGATGAGCCGGCTGAGATCAGGGTCAAAGGTGACGATTTTTTCAAAAATACCATCGGCCGGGCCCTTGATGGCGATCGAGCCGACGGTCTCATCCAGGACGTCAAATCTCCAATTCCCTTTTCCAACATCAAAAATATCGACGCCAAGGCTTTGGGGAATTTTTTGCGAAATGAGCATCCCCAGACCATCGCCATGGTCCTGGCCCACATCGATCCCAGTAAAAGCGCCCAGATTATCAGTGAATATCCCGAACCGCTTCAGCAGGATGTCATGCTCCGCATCGCCGATCTTGATAACGTGCCCATTGCGACCTTAGACGAAGTCGAGCAAGTCCTCCGGGAGGAAATCAAGGCTCAGGGCCCGGTGGGCGGCCGGCCGGCCGGCGGGAGCTCGACCGTAGCTGAAATTTTAAACCAAGTCGACCAAAATACTGAAAACGCTATTTTAACCAAACTTGAGGAGGAAAGATCGGATCTGGCTAATGAAGTCAGAAAACTCATGTTCGTCTTTGAGGATCTGATAAATGTAGATGACCGCTCAATTCGCACCATCCTCAAAGAGGTTAACAACGATGAGTTGACGCTGTCTCTTAAGAGTGCTTCCCCGGCCATGCAGGAGAAAATCTTCTCCAATCTTTCCGAGAGGGCCGCCGACATGATTCGCGAGGATCTTGAGGCCATGGGACCCACCCGGCTGGCTGATGTGGAAAAAGCCCAGCAGGCCATTCTCCGGGCCGCCAAAAAACTAGAAGCTGAAGGCAAGATCGTCATCGGCAAGGGCGATGGAGGCGATCAGTTTGTCTGAGTGGGCTGCATATAAGGCTGGGGAGTCGTTGGAGGCCTCGGTTGTTAAGGTAGAGGGATTCGAGGTCCAGTCCTTTGAGCCCGCTCCCCTAAAAGGCTCCGGGGCGGAACTGCCTACTGGCGGGCAAACTCTGGGCAGCCTGGCTTTAGAAGATTTTGGCTCCCCAGCCAAGGCCCGCTCGACTGCGGCCAATGCGGCCTATAATAAACAAGGCTCTGACCAAGAAGTTGATTTGGGCGGGCCGTCCCTGGGGTACCTTTTCCGGCCTTTCGACTACGGGCTCAGCGGAGCGGAAAAAACTGAGGGAGCCAATGACAAATTTGAAAATTTTGAGGTAACCGACCCCCCGACTAAGCAGGAATATACCTATAAAGACTTAGACCTTCGTGATGAAAACATCATCAATACCCTTGACCGGGCCAACAAAAAAGCCAAAGAAATCGTTTTCGACGGCTTTGAACAGGCCCGCCGGCTTAGCGACCAGATGCTGGTGGTGGCAAGAATAGACGCCGACGAGCTGGAGGCCGAACTTAAAGTCAAGGCCGAAGAAGAAGCGGCCGCTATAAAAACCAAAGCTCAAAGCCAGGCCGAAGCTATAGTAAATGAGGCCAATGATGTTTTAAGTCAGGCCAAGGAGCGGGCGGCCAATAGCGACTCGGAAAGGCAAATTTTAGCCGCCGACCGCTTGGCGGCCGAAAATAAACTGGCCGAGCTGGAAAAAAGGGGCCTGACCCAACAAGCCTTCCAGGCCGAGTTAGAAAAGCGCAGTCAGGATCTGGCCAACCAAAAAAGCGGGCTGGAAGCCAAGTTTAAAGAAGAATCAGCGGCGGCTTTGGCGGAAGCTTTAGAAAACGGCCGCCAAGAAGGGCATCGGCAGGGTCTGGCTCAGGGGATTGAACAGGGCCGTTCCGAGGTCCTGGACAAAGCGACCGGATTTTTCAAGATCATCACCCGAATCGAAGGGCTTTGGCGCGAGCTATGGCAGCAGCAGGCTCCTTTTATGGTTACCTTGGCGGTGGAAGCGGCGGAGGCCATAGTCAATAAGGAAGTTGAAAACGGTAAAGGCTTGGCTGCAGGCGCCTTTGGCGCCTGTGTGGACTACCTCCAAAAAACACACCGGGCAGTTTTCCGGGTTCGTCCCGAGGACTTGGCTGAAATTGAGAAGGCCAGGGTCAGCTTTCGAGATCGTTTAGACGGCTTGGTCAACATTGAGTTTGTAGCTGACGAAGCTTTGGGGCCGGGCGATTTGGTTATGGAATCCGATGCCGGGCGTCTGGATGCGACCATCAAGAACCGGCGGGCTAGGATTATGGGGGTTCTTAAGCAAGCTTTGGCCAAGGGGCTTACCGCCGAACTCCCGCCGCCGCTTTTCGAATCGGTCCAGACGCAAGCCGCTTCCCCGGCGGCCTGCCCGAAGACAGCCGCCCCTCAAGTTTTACCCAAGGCCAGCGACAGCGCCGAAACGTCTCTGGAGGCGTCTCCGGTTGAGGCCCCCTCGGGCCCTGGGCCTGAGCCAGGAGTTTTACTTAGGGCTGCTTCTGAACTGGAAGCGGCCTCCGCTGATGCCACTGGAGTAAGAGAGGCCATGACGGCTGAGCCTTTGGTGGCTAATGAGTCTCAAAATTCAGCTTCCGAGCAATCGCTCAATAATCCAGATGAATCTTTAATTTTCGAATCAGGCTCTGAGCCAGCCGGTACTGGTGAAGCTTCTTGATCCCGGATCCAGCCTTAAATATCTGGGAGCATTCGGCATCCCTGCGGAAGCTTTGCTATCGCAGGGCGCTGGACTTGGAGCCGGAGATGGATTGTGCGGCTCAGGCGGCTGAACTGGTGGCCCCTTATCTGGATCGTCCGGCACTTAAGCTGTTGGACGTTGGCTGCGGGGGCGGACATTTTTATCATTGTCTTGTCCGCCGAGGTCTTTTAGCCGATTATTACGGCTTGGACTACAGTCCTTCGCTGGTCAGACTGGCCAAGGCCGCTTTTAAAAAGCAGGGGTTGGATCCGCAGAAGATCATTTTAGGAGACGTCCGGGATTTGCGAGATTTTGCCTGCGACATTGCGCTCGTGGTTAATACTCTTTCCTTTAACCCTGATTTTCGGGCGCCGCTGGATCGTTTGAGCCAAACAGGTTGTTCGGTTATGGTTATCCGCGATAATTTCGGGGCCAAGACTTTGGTCCGCTATGAGATCGACGGTTTTTTGGATCAGGGTTTTAACCACCTGAAAGGTTACTGGAATTGCTGGTCGGTGAGTGAAGTATCTAATTTTTTGAGCGATTATAGCTTTAAAGTGAAATATTTTATTGATCGGCGCACTCAAGGCAAAGTAGAGTTGGTGGTAGGAAAGCCATATCATTGGTCATGGCTGGTGGCCGAAAGAAAATAAATTGGTCGCTGGCCTGGCTGTTGATTAGCTCTATACGGTCAGAGGCGACCAAAGAATTAAACACCAGTTGGCTACCAGACAAATAAAAAAGGGCCGAATTTCGGACTAGAAGCGCAAACCAAACGACCTTCCTGTTTCAGTCGCATCGGTCAACTTTGCGACCGGCTCACAAATGTCGAAGACCGGCCAGTTTATCTGAATTAGGTTGGGCCCGAATTGCTACTGGGCAGCAGAGAATACATCTGCGTTTCCATCGAAGGAGGCCGGGGCGATTTCTGTTCCACCAACCTGATACCGGTGTGGGTTCCGAAGGCTTTTGCTGGCAATTGCCTGCTTTGGACAACTTCCTGGAATCGCTGGAAGAGAACTGATTGCCCATGCCGCCGCCTCCGGCAAGCGCTGTGAGCATGAGCCAAACAGTCCCACCTGATGGCCGCCGTTTCCATAACCAAAGGAAAAGGCGGCTTTTCCTTTATTATCTCCCTGCGGCGGAGCGGGCCAAGGCTTGGTATTTTCATCCGGTCAAATGTTCGGCGCTTGACGGAACCGGCCGACAAATCCGCAGCCAGCGGCGCGAGGCCGGCCAGATCGCGCTGGAAGTCATAGTCCGGCATCTGGATCTGGCTTCCATGTGTGTCAGAACGCCAACACCGGCCAGCGGCTTCGTCGATATTGACATGAAGATCATCGTGTGCAATTCCGGCATCGGCCAGCGCCGGCTAAAAAAGCAGTTTTTATGCATGTGATGCAGCCACGGTGGCAAAACGTGGAAGGTGCGAACTTTAGTTGACAGGCCATCCCCATTGTCACCGAAGCTCTTTTTGAAGCCTTAAGGCTTGGCCCGATGCTTCGCCGTGAACGGGCCAGAAGAGACCGCCGCCGTCCGTCACTTTCATTGGTTGACCAGAGTACTTCAATGCGGTATACACTACAGCAAATCAAGCCGACTACCTCAGCTTGACCGACATAGCCAAATACAAAAGCGATGTTCCCGCCGATGTGGTAAAAAATTGGCTTCGTTCCAGAGAAACCATTGAATTTCTAGGATTATGGGAACAACTGAACAATCCGAATTTTAACAT